>NZ_JAUSXY010000001.1:0-313330 GCF_030944625.1 Arthrobacter sp. SLBN-112 | reverse complement strand
AAGATCAGATGCGCCACCGTGAAGATCAATAACCCGGCCAGGGACCCCACCACGGTGCCGTTGATGCGGATGAACTGTAGATCCTTGCCTACCTGGAGCTCGATCTTCTGGGACGTTTCCTCGGCATCCCAGCGCGCCACGGTGTCCGTGATGACCCCCGCAATGTCCGATCGGTAGGTCCGGACCAGATACCCCGCAGCGTCGCCGATCCAGGCGTTGACCTTCCCGGCCAGTTCGGGGTCCTCGACCAGCCGCGACCCGAAATCGCGCACGGCTGCCTTGAACTTGATGGTGAGTTCGCTGTGGGGATCGTCCACGGCCCCCAGCAGCGCATTCTTGACGGTGCCCCACGTTCGGGACGCCAGTTCGCGCACCTCGGGATCACCCAGTACCTGTGCCTTGATGTCCTCGGCGCGGGCGATCATGGCCGGGTCGTGCTGAAGGTCCTGCGCGAGGTCGTTCAGGTACTTGTCGATCGACTGGCGCACCTGGTGGTTGGGGTCGGCCTGGACGGCCCGGACGAACTTCAGGATCTCGACGTACACCTTGTCGCCCACCAGGCCGTCAACGAACTGCGGCACCCACGTGGGGGAGCGGTCGGACACCAGGCGGCTGACCGTCTCGTGATTATCGTCCACCCAGTCTGCGGCGCGGTCCACCATCAGGTCCACCAGCGTGTGGTGGTGCCCGTCATGGAAGATCCGCTCGGCGAGCCTGCCCACCGGCGGCCCCCACGGCGGGGTGAGCAGATGCTTGCGCACCATGCCCTCGATGACGGCCTGGACGTCGTCGTCATTCAGGACCTTGAAGGCGCCGCGGATCACGGCGGCGCCCTCCTTGGCCACCCGCTCCGCCCCACCTGGCGTGGCCAGCCACTGGCCGGCACGGCCGGCGATGTTAACGCTGGCCAGCTTGTCCTGGACCACCTGTTCGGAGAGGAAATTCGTCTCCACGAACTCGCCCAGGGAGGCCCCGATCTGGTCTTTCCGGCGGGGAATGATGGCGGTGTGCGGAATCTTGATGCCCATGGGGTACTTGAACAAGGCGGTCACGGCGAACCAGTCGGCCAGCGCGCCCACCATGCCGCCCTCGGCGGCTGCACGTACGTACTGCAGCCACGGATAGTCCTTCTGCAGGGCAAACGCGAAGACAAAAATTACGCCCATGGCAATCAGCAGGCTCAGTGCCAGCAGCTTCATTTTCCGCAGCGCTGCCGCCTTTTCGGCGTCACCGGCACCAGGCTCCCGGGTGGCGACGGCGCCTGCCGCCTTGGTGCCCTGCGGCACCTGCCGCGTCGCCTCCGCTGGTGCATCCTGCGTGGCGTGCCCGGTAGTTGCCTCAGAGTTCACCTGCATGTGCCAAGCCTAGCCCCGAAGGCGGAAGCCGGTCCGCTACCGTGTGAGCATGACAACTGACGAGTCTGTGCCGCAGCGGCCGTTGGTCTATGCCCACCGGGGCTCAAGCGGCACTTATGCTGAACATACCCGCGCCGCCTACCTGCAGGCCCTGGCAGACGGGGCCGACGGGGTGGAGTGCGATGTCCACCTGACCCGGGACCAGCACGTGGTCCTGCTTCACGACGCCAACCTGGACCGGACCTCGGACGGGACGGGCCCGGTGGGGGACCGGACGCTGCATGAGCTGCGGCAGCTGGACTTCTCGTCCTGGAAAGGGGTGCGGATCCCCGAAACGTACGGCGCCCGCTCGGAACAATTCCTGACCCTTCCGGAGCTCCTGGACATCCTTCGTGGAGCGGGCCGCCCCGTGGGCCTGGCCATCGAGCTCAAGCATCCAAGCCCGTACCAGCTCAAGCTGGAGGACCGGGTACTCGAAGTGCTCCGCAGCGAAGGCTGGGAGCCTGAAAGCTCCACGCTGGACAACGTGGCCGTGACCTTCATGAGTTTCAGCCCCGATTCCGTCCGCCACCTCCTGGAGTCCGTCCCGCCCCGGTACATTTGCCAGCTCGTGGACGATCTCACGGTCCACGAGATACGCGGTGGCCTGGGCGTGGGCCCGATTACCGGCGGAGCGATCGCCAACCTGATGAAGGCCACCCAGCTGGAGAGCGAACAGATCCTGGACGACTGCCTGGTGGGCATGGCGGGCCCCGGCATCGACTACGTCCGCGAACGCCGGGACACCGTCCGCCGCTGGCTGGACTCCGGCCGGCGTTTCCGGGTCTGGACGGTGGACTCGCCGGAGGACGTTGATCTGTGCCAGGAACTCGGTATCCAGGAGATCACCAGCAACTACCCGGCCCGGGTCCTGGACCAGCTCCGCGTGGCGTCACCGCAGGCGAAGTAGGGCGGCCGTGGCGGAGGGCGGCGTCGGCGGATCCTTACCGCGCAGGTGGTGGGCCGGGCCGCTGGATGTTGAGGGCCTGGCCCTGCAATCGGTGGGAGCAGCGGCGCAGGCGCTGAACCGGTACACGGGTGACCCGGGCCGGTTCAGCACCACCGCGGTCCTGACGTCGGCAGCCTTCGATTCCTTCGGGCACTTGCGGATCGAGGGGCGCCGGCTGCAGGGCTTCGCGCCACTGTCCGGCTTCCGGCGCACCGCTGACGGCTGGATCCGGCTGCACGCCAACTACCCGCACCATGAGCAGCGGCTTCTGCAGGCGCTGGGAGCATCGTCCGCCGAAGCGGCGGAGCAGGAACTGCGCACCATGCCGGCCCTGCAGGCCGAAGCCGTCATCCAAGGCAACGGCGGGATCGCGGCAGCGGTCAGGACGCGCAGCGAATGGCTGGCGACGGACATGGGCCGCGCCGCCGGCAAGGGACCCTGGATCGCGGTGGAGTTCGCCGACGGACGGACGGCTGGGCTGGGCCTGGTGGAAATCGCGGCAACAACCGCACGTCCGGGGCGCACTGATGGACTGCCCCTGGAAGGCATCCGGGTCCTGGACCTGACCCGGGTGATCGCAGGGCCGGTCGCCACCCGCTTGCTGGCTGCGCTCGGAGCCGACGTCCTCCGGATCGATCCGCCCGCTTTCCCCGAAATCGCGGACCAGTTCGTGGACACGGCCTTCGGCAAGCGCAGCGCGGAAGCCGATCTCGGGCTGCCGGCGAACCAGCACGCCCTCCAGCAGCTCCTGGCCGGCGCGGACGTGGTGGTCACCGGCTACCGGCATGCCGCCCTGGACCGCTTTGGGCTTAATCCCCGGGAACTGCTGGCGGCGCACCCCGGCCTGGTGGTGGTTACCCTCAACAGTTGGGGCAGCACCGGGCCCTGGAGCGGCCTGCGCGGCTTCGACAGCATCGTCCAGGCCGCCTGCGGAATTGCCCACGCATACGGGAAGAACGACGACGACGGGTGGCGCCCGGGTGCCCTTCCGGTCCAGGCGCTGGACCACGCCACAGGGTACGGCGTGGCGGCGGCAGCGGTCCATCTCCTGGACCGGCGCAGGCAGGCGGGGACGGGTGGCGCTGCGCACCTGTCACTGGCCCGGACGGCGGAGGAGCTTCTGGCGTTGCCGGACACCACGGCAGGCCGCGGGGAACTGCCCGCGCCGGAGTTCCGCACCACGGACAGCCCGTATGGTCGGCTCCGATACGTTGGGCCGCCGCTGCTGTCTGGCGGCCGGCCACTGGACTATCCGGCTCCACCGCCGCCCTACGGATCCGCCGCACTTACCTGGGCGTAAGCGAAGGCACGGGCCGCCGCCCCTTTCCGCCGTCGCTGGAGCCAGGCCCGGGTTTCGAGCGCCCGCTGCTGCTGTGGTTGAGTGGTTCCATGGTTCTTCCCCGGTCCGGCCCCGCTGTCCAGGGCCTGCCCTTGCCCTGCATTCCACTGCGGGGCCTGTCCGCCGCTGCCATGGGTGCCCTCCTGCTGGCCAGCGCCGGCAAGCATTTCCGGGATCCCGGGTTCTTCCGTGACGTCGTTCCGGAATACCTCTGCCGCGTGGATCCCCAACCGGGCCTGCCCCGGGAGCCCCAGCACCCGCTGGCCGTCTTGTCCCGGGATGAGTGGATCGCGGTGAGCGGGCTGCTGGAGCTGGCTGCCGCCGTCGGCATCCTTCTCCCGCCCACCCGGAAGCTGGCGGCCACCGCGCTCACCGGGATGTTCACCGCGTTCCTGGCGGGGCACATCGATGCCCTGGTGCGGGCGTACGGTCCGGAGGGCTCGCCCCGCCGCCGGAAGATCCACTCGCTGCGGCTCCCGCTTCAAGCTCCACTGATCGCGTGGGCCTGGAGCCTGCGGAAGCCGGCCCCACAAGGCTGCCCACCGGGTTGCCGGCCGTGAAACTGCCGGCCTCTCCGGCGGTGAAGGTGGGAATCTCCATCAGCATCGCCACCGGCCTGTACGGAATCTCCTTCGGTGCGTTGTCCGTGACGTCCGGGCTCAACCTTTGGCAGACCATGGCCCTGAGCCTCCTCCTGTTCAGCGGCGGCTCGCAGTTCGCGTTCATCGGCGTTGTGGCCGGAGGAGGCTCGGGCATCGCCGCCATGAGCGCCGCCACCCTGCTGGGTATGCGAAACGGTATTTACGGAATGCAGTTGAACGCCCTGCTGCGGCCCAGCGGCTGGCGCAAATATGTGGGTGCGCAGCTGACCATCGATGAATCCACGGCCACCAGCACCGGGCAGTCGGATCCGGCCGAGCAGCGGCGAGGCTTCTGGACTGCCGGGATTGGCATCTATGCGTTGTGGAACATCTTCACGCTCATCGGTGCCCTGGCCGGGGCCGGACTGGGCGATCCCAAGCAGTGGGGACTCGATGGCGCTGCTGTCGCAGCCTTCCTCGCCCTGCTCTGGCCGCGGCTCAAAGGACGGGAGCCTGTAGCGATCGCCGTGGTGTGCGCCGTGGCCACCGTGATTGCCGTGCCCTTCGTGCCGCCCGGGGTCCCCATCCTGGTGGCCGCCGTCGTGGCGGCGCTGGCGGGATGGTTGAGCCACGGCCGCCGGGACGAAGGCCTGGAGCCGGACATCGAACCCTACGGACACCCCGCCGGCCGTCATGCCCGCGGGGACGCATCGAACGCAGGTACGCGGGGCGGGGACACCACGGATCCGGCGGCTGGCCCATGAGCCTGTGGATCTGGCTGCTGATCGCCTGCGCCCTTGCCTACGCATGGAAACTGGTGGGGTATTTCGTTCCCGCCAAACTCCTTGAGGACCCCCGTGCCTCGCGCATTGCCGGGACCATGACCATCGGACTGCTGGCCTCGCTGACCGTGGTCAACGCCGTGGCATCGGGCCAGGCGCTTGCCGCCGACGCGCGGCTGGGGGCGCTGGCGGCGGCCGCGGTTGCCCTGGCGTTCCGGGCACCGTTCCTGGTGGTGGTCATCGCCGGGGCCGGCGCGGCGGCACTGCTCAGGTTCCTGGGCTGGAACTGACCACAACCATAACGGAGTGGTATAGGTCACTTCCCGCGTGGTTTGACGGTTGTACTATGAAATCGGCTTATGCAGTTGGCCATGGCATTCGGGACGAACGGCAACCATGGAAAACAAGCTGCATTACGCAAGGGACCTGACGGGCGGCACCCGCAACAAAAATGCGCGACGCCGGGCTGGACTTCCTGCCAAACGTTTCTTCAAGCGCTTTGCCGGGCTCTCGGACGTGCCTGCGGAGGACCTGGAGATCCTGTCCCAAAGGCTCCAGGCCGCACTTGACTTGGACCCGTCGTCGTCCGTCCCGGCCCTTCACGCCCTGGTGCGCCGGGAGGTCCGCAAGCGGGCTGGGGGCGGCAGGACCTGACGCCCCGAGCATTCCTGGCGCCACGTATGGTGCACTGGAAGAGAGGCAGCGCTCATTGGCGCTTCCACGGAAGGAGGAATCGAGATGGACGAACAGTCACGGCCTGCCGGGCCGGAAGACGGCCAGGGCACCGAGGACACCGGAAAAACCGAGGGCACAGGAAAGTACAAGCCACAAGAGGATGCCGACGCCGGATCCCCGACGGAGCAGCCTTCGAGGCAACGATCCGCCTATTTGGATCCCCGCGGCTCGGAAGGAACCCGGGAACTCCGGGACACCGCGAGGCGGCGCCGGGATGCGGAAGAGAAGCTGCAGCAGCACCTGATGGAAGCCAAAGAGCACGTTCCCAACGAGTTCCATGAGCACCACGGAACGGGGCACCCGCACGCCGGCTCCGAACATGGCCGGCCCGAAGGCGAGTCCGAACATGGCCGGCCCGAACGCAAGGACAACCCGGGAGAAGAGGTCGGGGAGGAGTCCTGACCGCCCGGCCGGCACTGCACCGGGCAACCCACCAGGGCGGTGGGTTGCCCGTGGGAGTGCCGGGCCCGGGGGATTGTTGGCTAAGCCAGCCTTTGGGTGGCGCCGTCGGGTGGGGCGGCCCTGCGGCAGCTTTCCTCGACGGCCATCTCGTACCACGCCTCGGCGCCAAACTCTGGCTCGGGAGTATCAAGGTTCTGGTAGAGGGCGTCCAGCAGTTCCACGAGTTCCTCAGGCGCCAGCGCCGGCAGGACTTCCTCAGGCCCACGTGGGTCAGTGAGGTAGCGGAAAAGGTTTGAACTGTTCATCGCAGTGCTGCCATTGCGCGGCGGAAGGGCACGAAGTTGTTCATGGGTCGCCTCCAGCTGAAAATCGCGAGGCTGGCTGCTTAACCTCTCCCAGATTCTATTGCACCTGCCAAGCCCCCCACAATGGACCCGCCCCCACAATGGACCCGCCCGCACAATGGACCCGCGGTACTGAAACGCAGGTCTTGCATTGGGGCAGGCTCAGCCAGTAGGTGCCGGGACAGGCACGTGCGCGGGAAGTGGCCGCGCCGGCCGGTCGGCGCGGATAGCATCCTCTACCAGCGCCAAGGGCCGCCGCCACGCGTCGGACCCGGGCTCCATGGTGTCCACTACGCTGATCAGCATGGCAAGCAGCCGGAACATGTCGGTCATCGAAATGTCCGGGCGCAGGGTGCCCTGGCCTTGCCCGCGGAGCAGCAAAACACTGATGGACTCCGTGAGTGAGCCGGTGATTCCGGTGAGGAGTTCCCGCCGGCCCGCGACGGCGCACAGCAGATTGGCGTCGGCGCTCGCGGCCGCCATGAGCGCTTCGAGCACGCGCAGCAGCCCGGCCGTGGCGTCGATGTCGGCCAAGGCGCCGTCCATGACGGGGTCCACGGTGAGCCGGAGCTGCCGGTTGAGTGCAGCGAGGACCAGTTCTTCCTTGTCCGCGAAGTTCCGGAAGAGGGTTGCCGGGCCAACCCCGGCCGTGGTTGCGATGGTTTGGAGCGGCACTTCGGGGCCGAATTCCCGGAAGCACTGGCGCGCCGCCGTGATGATCTTGTCCACGTTCCGCGCTGCGTCCGCACGGAGGGGCTTTCGGGCGACTGCGAGGCTCATGGCCAAAAGGTTAGCAACGGAGGCTGCAGCCAGCATGGTTACTGCACGGTAGGCGCTTATGTGACGGACGCTCCCGGTGGTCCGGACTGCGGCGGCCAGGAGCCGCGTGGGACACTGGGGGCATGTTGCTTGCATTTTCTGTGGCTCCCTCAGGTGTTCCCAGCGGGGGCGCCCGCCCCGACGACGCATCCGTGCACGACGCCGTTGCGGCCGCCGTGAAGATCGTCCGGGAGTCGGGGCTGCCCAACCGGACGGACTCCATGTTCACCACCATCGAAGGTGAATGGGACGAGGTGTTCGACGTCGTCAAGCGCGCCACCGAGGCCGTGGGGCGCTACGGCAGCCGGGTGTCGCTGGTGATCAAGGCCGATATCAGGCCGGGCTACTCCGGTGAACTTACGGCCAAGGTCGACCGCCTGGAAGGCGCGCTGGCTCAGGAATCCTGAGCCGGCGGGAGGGGCGGAAGTATCTGGACCCCCGCGACCGCCCGTGCCAAACTGTGCCCATGTTCGAGCACAAGCCCCGGCCGGAGTGGATAGCCACTGAAGAGTTCCTGTCCCGCACCGTGGTGCATCCGGACCAGGCCCTCCAGCAGGCCATCCGGACGGCGGCGGAGGCCGGGATGCCCGCCATCGAGGTGGCACCCAACGCCGGGAAGCTGCTGAAGCTCCTGGTCCAGATGTCCGGGGCCCGCCGCATCCTGGAAATCGGGACGCTTGCCGGCTACAGCACCATCTGGCTGGGCCGGGGCCTTCCGCCCAGCGGCACGCTGGTCACGTGCGAATACCTGCCCCAGCACGCCGAGGTGGCCTGGGCGAACATTGATGCCGCCGGCCTGGGCGAAAAGGTGGAGATCCGCCTGGGTCCTGCACTGGATACCCTTGCCGCCCTCGAGGACGAGGACCGGGAACCGTTCGACTTCATCTTCATCGACGCCGACAAGCAGAACAACAGCCGCTACCTTGACTGGGCCGTCAGGTTGGGCAGGCCGGGAGCCACTGTGGTGCTGGACAACACCATCTGGGAGGGGGCGGTCCTGGACCCGGGTATGGACCCGGTCAACGCGCCCGGAATCATTGACGCGCTCAAGCTTCTGGGCGACCATCCCCGGCTCGACGCCACCGTCATCCAGACCGTGGGCTCCAAAGGCTGGGACGGATTCGCCCTGGCCCGTATCCTCCCGCAATATAGTAAGTAAGCTGTGTAGATGCGTCCGGTGGCCGGGCGCCCACAGCGTCGATGGAGGAACGTTTGCAAGCTGAAACCACTCCCGTACTCCTGGAATCCACTGCCGCCGGTTTCTCCCCCTGGTCGCCAATCCTCCGCGCAGTTCCGGAAGCGGCAGGGGACGTCACCGCCCTGCTGGCCCTGGCCGTGGAAGCGGGCGAAACCTGGCCGCGTCCCGGTGAAGGCCGGACGTCGCTGTTATGGGAGCTCCTGGCTTCCGTTGCTGCCATTGACGTGGCGGCAGCCCGGGTGTTTGAGCCGCACCTTGATGCCATCGCCATTCTTGCCCAGGCCGCCCGCACGGTTACCGCAGGCCAGCCGGCCCTGCCCGGACAGCCCCGTGGCGCAACATGGGGCGTCTTCGCCGCAGAGGGGCCCGGCGCCAGGCTGCAGGCCACGCCCGACGGCGCCATGGTGGTCCTGAACGGGGCCAAGCCGTGGTGTTCATTGGCCGCGAGCCTGGACAGTGCCATCATCACCGCCCACACGGACGACGGCGGCAGGGCGGCGTTCGCAGTGGACCTCCGCCACCCGGGCGTGGAGTGCGAAGAACCGGCCTGGGTGGCCCGCGGCCTCCGGGAAATCCCCAGCGGAACCGTGCACTTCCGCCAGGTTCCGGCCACGCCCTTGGGCGGAACCGGCTGGTACCACAGCCGCCCCGGCTTCGCCTGGGGAGGCATGGGCGTTGCCGCCTGCTGGCTGGGCGGTGCCGTGGGCGTGGCCCGCGATTTCCGCGCCGCCCTGCTCGCCGGTGCCGACGGCGGGAGGGAACCGGACCAAGTGGCACTCGCCGCCCTCGGTGAAGTGGACCGCACCCTCACTGCCGCCATGCAATACCTCGCCCGGGCCGCGGCACGCATCGACGACGGCAGCCTGGGCACCCCCGGCCAAAGCACCTGGAGCGAAGCCCAGCGCGTCCGCGGTACCGTCGCCGCCGCCGTCGAACGCGTCCTGCAACTGGTGCTCTCGAACCGGGGTCCCGCGCCGCTTGCCTTCGACGAACGCTATGCCAAACGGATAGCGGACCTGGAACTGTACGTCCGCCAGCACCACGGTGCACGGGACGACGCCCAGCTGGGCCGCCTCACGCTCAAGGGGGACTGCCCGTGGTGACCTTCTCGCACGCGGACCAAGGCACCGCCGAGGCAGCCTGGGCCGGGAGCGGACTGGCAGTTGCGCCGAAGCTCCCCCTCGGCCCCGCTGAACTCGCCGCGATGCGCTTCGTGGTCCTGGCCGCGCATCCGGACGACGAGACCCTCGGCGCGGGCGGACTCATGGCGCGGCTGGCCGCGCTGGGGGCGGAAGTGGACGTCCTGCTGTGCACGGCGGGGGAGGGCTCGCACCCGGATTCGCCCACCACGTCCCCCGATGAGCTGGCCCAGGCCCGCTTGGCGGAATTCGCGGCCGCTCTGGCCGCCCTGGGCCTGCGGGACCGCTGGCGCTTCCTCGGGTTGCCGGACCGCGGCCTCGGATCGCAAGCGGACGCGGTTGCCGTAGCCGTCAGGGACGCTGCGGCCCGGTTGCCCGGCCGGCCCGACCGGCTGGTCCTTGTTGCGCCCTACCGTTCCGACGGCCACGCAGACCATGATGCGCTCGGAGCCGTGGTGGCCGAAATTGCCCGGCAGGAGGGCCACGCACTGCTGGAGTACCCCATCTGGTACTGGCACTGGGCCACGCCCGAGGACCAGGAATGGCGGGCATGGGTCCGTTTCCCGCTGGACGGCCCGTCCAGCGAGGCCAAGGAGCGTGCCATGGCTGAACACGCCACCCAGGTCATGCCGCTTTCCCCCGCGCCGGGGGACGAGACCCTGCTGAGCCGGGAATTCCTGGGGCACTTCGCACGCGGCTACGAGGTGTTCGCCTGGACGCCGCGCAAGGACACGTCCGGCCCGGTGCACTCCAGCCAGGACGCGGAGGAGGTCTTCGACGCCGTCCATAACCGATCCGCTGACCCCTGGGACTACGCCTCGAGCTGGTACGAGCGGCGCAAGCGGGCACTTACACTCGCTGCCCTCCCCGGCGAGACCTACGAGCGCGGCCTGGAAGTGGGCTGTTCCATTGGCACCTTGACCGCAGACCTCGCCGGCCGCTGCCACAGCCTTGTGGCCGTTGACGCCAGCAGAGCCGCAGTGCGGCGGGCTGCGCAGCGCTTTGATGGCAGCGACGGGGTCCGTGTTGAGCACCGCGTTGTTCCCGGCTCATGGCCCGACGGAACGTTCGACCTCCTGGTGGTTTCGGAGGTCGGGTACTATCTCGCCCCCGCCGAGCTGGCGGACTTGTGGGACCGGGTGGAGGCGTCACTGGAACCCGGCGGGGTCCTGGTCCTGTGCCATTGGCGGCATCCGATCGACGGATGGCAGCTGGACGGCGACACCGTCCACGCGCTCGCCCGGCAACGGTTGCGCTGGCAGACCACGGGGATGTACCAGGAACGCGACTTCGTGCTGGAAATCCTGGTGCGCCCGGCCCGCAAAGCAGACGTGGCATGACGCTCATGTCTCCGGGGGCACAAGCCGCAAGCCACGCGGCGGGGCTGGGCGCGGCGGGGATTGACCAAGTAGCGGTGGTGGTCCCGGCGCACAACGAGGAGCAGTTCCTGGATCACGCGCTCACCGCAGTGGGGGCCGCCGCGGACCGGCTCGCCGTGGCCAGCCCCGGAACCGGGGTGGAGGTTGTTGTTGTCCTGGACGCCTGCACGGACCGGTCCCTGGAGGTGGCCGCCGGGTTCGCGGCCAGGGACCTCCGCTACAGTGTCCTGCCCGTCATGTTCCACAGTGTTGGAAAGAGCCGGCGGGCCGGGTGCCGGGCAGTGCTGGACACCCTTGGCGGGTCCGGTGCGGTGGAAGGAAGGGCGGCCGGTATTCCGGCACGCCGCGTGTGGTTGGCCAACACGGATGCCGATTCGCGGGTACCGGAAAACTGGCTGGTGCGGCAGCTGGAACTGGCGGCCGATGGAGCGGACCTTGTCCTTGGCTCCGTTGAGCCCGATGCCCACAGTATCCACCACGAACTGCTGGCCCGCTGGCATGCCCGGCATGCCCTGGCCGAGAACCACCCGCACGTCCATGGGGCCAACCTTGGGGTCCGCGCCTCAGCCTACCTTTCAGCAGGCGGCTTTCCGGGGATAGATCGCGATGAAGACCGGACGCTTGTGGAGCGCCTCCGCAGCGGTGGGGCAGCCATCGTTTCCACTGACACGACGCGCGTCCTTACCTCCGGCAGGACCAGCGGCCGGGCGCCCGGAGGGTTCGCCGCCTACCTTTTGGCGCTGGCACAACCCTGATTGCGGAGGCGCCCGTCGGTCACACCAGGTCCGGGGCGCTGGCCACGATGTAGTCCGCCGCCGCAGGTCCGGTCATGGACAGGTTGTTGTTGTCGGGATCGATGCCCGCGTGCTGGAGGGCCTCCCACAGGGCGGCCGGGGACTTTGGCTCAGCGTTGTGCAGCAGGCACCAGCTCGTGTAAAGGCCGAACAGCTCGTCGCGTCCGAGGCCCAGTCCGGGCTCACGGTCCGGGACAACTGCTTCGGCAAAGAACTGGTCAAAATGGGTAGCAGTCATGTTCGCTCATCTGGGTTCGACCTTGTTGCCGCCGTCTGCTTCAGCGGCCGTGCCGAGTCCAGAAGGGACCCGGCAAGGTACTCACGAAACTATTGCAGTGGACGCTGCTTGTCCAGTCACGCCAAGGAGAGGGTCACCTGAGGGGGCCGACGGCGACTGGGGGGACTGGCCTCGGTCTCAGAAGAGGCCATCTCACCGCCGGCCCCGCCTCGCCCCGGACTGGCACAGCCCGGGAAACCTCAACAGGACCTTCACTATGGATTTTCCTCCTTCTCGAACGTCCTGCCTAGTCCCGCCAGGCCGGGCCCCGTCCGCCTGCTACGCGTCGTCGCTTCGCTGGCCTCCGCCGTCGGATTCCTCATTTTCGGCTCGGTTCCGGACTTTCTCGCGAATCCTGTCGCGGTGCCGTTCGCCGGGTTGCTGCGCGTCCTCGTCTTCCTGGCCGTGCTTCTCCCGGAGTTCCCGGCCGTGTTTGACGTCTTTGTCGATCTGCTGCTGCAGCTTCTCGCTCTTTTTTGTGTCCCGCGGCGGCAACTGGATGGTTTCCTCTGCCTTGATGCCTGCCTGGAGCTCGCGGCCGCGCTCCACCTCCGCATCGAATTCGGCACCGAACAGAAGCGACATGTTCAGGATCCAAAGCCACAAGAGCATGATGATCACGCTGCCGAGGGCGCCATACGTCTTGTTGTAGTTGCCGAAGTTCCCCACGTAGAAGCCGAAGCCCAGCGAAGCGAGCAGGAAGACGACCAAGGCGATGGCGGAGCCCATGCTCATCCAGCGGAACTTGGGCTGCTTCACGTTGGGCGTGGCGTAGTAGAGGACAGCGATGATGGCGATGATCAGGATCAGCATCACTGGCCACTTGGCGATGTTCCACACCGCGAGGAAAGCTCCGCTGAGGCCGATCAGTCCGCCGACGGCCTCGGAAACCGGCCCGCTGAGGACAAGCATGCCGGCGAGCAGTGCCACGATGACCACGGCAAGGAGCGTGACGCCTAGCATGGTCCCACGGAGCTTCACGAACGCACGGCCCTCGTCCACCTCATAGATGCGGTTCATGGCCCGGCCAAAAGCCCCCACATATCCGGACGCGGACCAGAGAGCGGTGAGGAGGCCGATCACCAGCGTGAAGCCGGCGGCAGGGGCGCTGGTCAGTTCCGCGACCGGGCCGCTGATGGTATTGACGGTTTCTGCAGGGGCGAAGCCGCGCACGATCTCCAACAAGGCGTTGGTGGTCTTCTGCGGATCACCGAATAGGCCCAGAAGTGAGACGAGTGCCAGCAGGGCCGGGAAGAGGGAGAGAACGGCGTAATAGGTCAGGGCGGCGGCCAGGTCCGGGCACTGGTCTTTGCTGAACTCCCGGAGTGTCTTCCTGGTGATGTATTTCCAGGCCGGCTTCTCCAGGTCCCGGGGGCTTCCGGGTTTCCTTGCATCGTTCGGGTCGGGAGCCTGGGCCGCCTTCGCGGTGCTGGTCTCGGATGTGTTGTGAGTGGCCATGGGGGGGTCCTCTCGATCGGGGGCCAAGAGAACAGGCCGGCCCCGCGGATTGCGGTGCCGGCCTGTCGACATGGGTGTTGCCTTAGCGTGCGGCAGATCGCGACGCGTTATGCGTTCTGGACGTTGTCTTTGGCATCCGTGGCACGGTCCTTGACGTCGTCGGCGGCGTGCTGTCCCTCTGCTTTGACGTTTTGGGCGGCGTCAGTGGCAGTGGCCTTGACGTTCTCCATGGCTTCCTGGGCCGGTGCCTTGAGGTCCTGGGCCACATTCTTGGCGGCATCGGTGAGTTCCGTGGCCAACGGTTGGGCTGCCGTTTTGAGCTGGTCTGCGGCTTCCCGTTCCTTCTGGCTTGGCGGGATCAGGGAGGAGACCAGGAGGCCCGCCCCGAACGCGATGAGGCCGGCGGCCAACGGGTTGCCCGCGGTCTTGGCTTTCACTTGGTCCGGGGCTTGGGAAACGGCATGGCCGGCGTCGGAAAGCTTCGCCGAGACGGTGTCGGTAGCCTGGTGCAGGTTGTCCGAGGCGGCGCCTGAGGTGTTGTGGATGTTGCTGGTGGCGGTGTCAGATGCACCCATGATTTTCTCCTTCATCCCGGTCGCCGCGTCCTTGAGCTTGTCGGTTTGGCGGTGGACGATGTTGGACGGGGTGACTTTATCGGCCACGGCGTCCACGTTGGTTCCCAGGCGTGCCCGGGTGGCTTCGATGTCTGCGCGGATGACGTCAGGGTTTTCGCTCATCGGTTTACCTCACCTGGTTTGAGGGTTGGGGGTATTTCTGAGAGGGTTTCGCCGGTTTGCGGCAGGCCCTTGATTTGCTTGAGTTCCTTGCGGCCAATGGAGGCGAGGACCGCGGCGATGAGGGCCCAGACCACGGCGGTGATCAGTGCGGACCACCCCAGCGGCATGATGGCGCCGAGGGCGAACATCAGGGCCAGTGAGAGGAAGAGCAGGACGAAGTGTCCGCCCACCCCGGCGCCGGCCAGCATGCCGGATCCCTTCCCTGCTTTGGTGGCGGACTGTTTCAGCTCGGCCTTGGCCAGCTCCACCTCCTGGCGCATCAGGGTGGACAAGTCACGGGTCACATCGCCAAGCAACTCCCCGATGGAGGCGTTGTCCGCTTTGACGTGCGCCGCACTTGGCGGCGGCTCAGGAATCTGGCTGCTCATCACAGGCCGCCAGCCTGGCCGCCCCTGGAGCGGTCCCGGGTGAGGGGGTCATCTGCCATGGGATCGTCCTCAAAGGCACGGTCCCGCAGGGGGTCGTCCGATTCCTGGTTTCCGGACCAGGGCTCCTCCACCAGTTGCGGGCTGTCGAGGCCGCTGGCCGTGGAAGTGGGCTCGGGGTAGCTGCTGCCGGGGGCACCGCCGTCGTATCCGGCGGTGGTAGTAGCCGGCCCTGGCAACTGGACGGGCGGCGGAGGCACTGTTCCGCCGGCGACGGGTGGCTGGCTGTACCGGTCCGCGTATCCGGCTCCTGGGTATCCGTTTCCGGAGGGCTGGCCGGAGAGGCCGGCAGCACCGGAACCGGTTGAGCTGCTGGACTCCGGCGCGCCCGCTGTGAGGCCCCGGGTAAGGCGTCCGGCAAGGACACCCGCGCCGGCGGCCAGAAGCAAGAATGTGCCGGGCCGGTTGCGGGCGAACCGCTGTACCTCGTTCAGGAGGTCTCCCGGTTCCCGGTTTTCCAGCCAAGTGGCGATCGAGGACGTGCGCTCGGCTGCCTGCCGGACCAAGTCACTGGCCATGCCCTGCTGGTCCGGCGCGCTGGCCATGCTGTGCAGCTGGCCGGAGATGTTGCGGATGCCTTCTGCAGCCTTTTGCTGCTGCGTTGCGGCCTCGCTGGTCAGGCCGGACTTCGCCTGGTACAGCAGGTCCTGCGCATTGGACTTTGCCTCAGAGGCCACGTTGGCGGCCTCTTCCTTTGCCGTCTGGGCCACGTTTTGCGCGGAGTCGGCCGCAGTCCGGGCTACATCAGCCGCTTCATCCTTGGCGGCATCCGTGCGCGAAGACGCAGTGCCGGTGCCGGCTCCGGCAGAGCCCGGAACGACACTGGTTTGTTCGTAGTCGGAGGGTGCGTACCCGGTTCCAGCTTCACTGCCATACTGGCTGCCCGGGGACGGGAAGGTGGCGGGCTCGCGCTCGCCGGGGATTCCTGTATTTGCCGGAGGAACCGTGTTTGCGGGGTCCTCGGGCCATTGGCTCTCTGTCATCTTCGCTCTCCCTTTCCCAAGAAGGCTGGTTATTGATCACGAACCAGCGATACTGGCCGTAAAATAATAAGCATGGTTACTAATGAAAAGTAAGTACCCTTGCTAGTTGGGTTATAACCGTTCGAGGAAAGATGCCAGCCGGAATGGCTCCGGCCTCCCCGGTCACAACGAAGTGGAAAGTGGTGGGAAACGTGGACACAGCTCCATGGGTATGGGTAGTGATTGCCGTCGTCGTAGTGGCGGTGATTGTGCTGCTGTTCCTCTCCGGCGGAAGGCGCCGGAAGGCAATGCAGGAGAAGCGCGACCAGGAGCACCGCGAGAAAGCGGCAGAGATCCGCCATCAGGCTGAAAATATGGAACTCGACGCCCGCGAACGGGAAGCCAAAGCCATCCGGGCGCGTGCCGACGCCGAGCAGGCCCAGGTGGACGCGGCGCGGTTGCGGCAGGAAGCCGAGGAGCGCAGCCGGGAAGCCCAGTCCCTCCGGAGTGACGTTGCCGGCCATACCCGGAAGGCGGACGAACTTGATCCCGACGTCGGGCGCGATGGTACCCGCCGCGGCGTGCGCGAGGCGTATGAGGACCGGCAGGCGCAGGCCCAGGCCGGCAACCGCGACCTCCAGGGCGTCCGTGATGGCCGGGTGGCGGAGTCCGCAGTTCCTGCCCAGGATGCGGCCCGGGAGCCGGGGCGCAGGGAAGGCGACGCGGCCGACGTCGGGCACAATGCCGGCGCGCGCCGGGAAGCCAGCCGCGGCGAAGCTCCGATCGAAGACGACCGGGGCGATGCTGCAGGTGCAGCCGACACGGGGCGTGCTGTCCACGACGATAGGGAACCGCGCACAGGCATCTAGAGCTGCCCTCCAGGCCAAGGGCCCGGCTGTTCCGCAGCCGGGCCCTTGGCCGTCTTTGATGCACTCGGCGTTATGGCGTGCGCCGCGGTTTGAGGACGGGGGAAGGGTTGACGCCTTCCCCCGCTCCCAGCCCGGCGATGAGTTCCTTGACTGCTTCAATCGACGACACTTTCGGTTCCCATCCCAAAATGCGCCGCGCCCGGTCGGTGTCCATGATGGGTGCACCCGCGGCCATCGCCACCCATCCTGCATCTGTGGGTTGGAGGCGTGCCCGCCATGTCAGGTCCACCACTGCATGCAGGAGCCGCAGCGGGATGGGAAGAATTCTCTTGGCCCCCAGGATGCGCGCCAGTTCCTGCGGGCCCAGGGCCGGCTCGGCCGCGATATTGAACGCACCACTGGCACGCTGGTCCACCACCCTCCAGTAGGCATCTGCAACGTCATCCGCATGGACGGCCTGGAATACCAGCTCGTCCGGAACCGGCAGCAGTGGAATCCAAGGTTTTCCCGGCACAAACCGCGAAAGGATCCGGCCGAGGAAATAACGGCCGATTTCATTTCCGGCACCCCCTTGGAAAATCAGGGCCGGCCGCAGGCGTGCCACCGCAATCCCTGGTTGCCTTGCCGCGAATCCGTCCAGCAGCCTTTCCTGCTCCGCTTTGTGCCGGCTGTAGTGTGAGCCGGCAATTCCCTTCGCCGGCCACGACTCATCCCTGCGTTGGTCTTTGCCCGCCTGGCTGTAGCCGCCTACCGAGGATGCGCAGACAACCTGCTTGGCGCCCGCCCTCGCGGCTGCTTCGAGGACATTCCGGGTGCCCGTGACATTGGTGCGGTGCAGGAGGGCGAGGTCGTGGTTTGGCTGGATTTGCCATGCCAGGTGGACTACCGCATCCACCCCGGCGAACGCCTCCTCGAGCAGCGGCCTGTGCTGGTCCAGTCCCACGTCCAGCGTGTGCCACTGAACGCCCCGGTAGGGCTCCAACGAGGTGTCGGGCAGCCTGCGGCTGATTCCAACCAGCTCCAGGCTGCCGGGCTTCATGGCGAGCTGCGCATGCAGTCTTCGCAACAGTGCTGTTCCGGCGTTTCCGCTGGCCCCGGTAATGGCAATGCGCATAGGAGGACTCCCTTGGCAGTAGTCTGCGATGTCCGGTCATCGGAGAGCCTACAACGGAGAAGGATTGTTTTATAAGCAGCCTTATGATTTCCTACTTCTAAGTCTTGCCGCAGGCTTTCGGAACCAGAACCAGGGAAACCAGAATCATGCCCGAATCCTTTGCCGCGCTCGCCGTGGATGCCGCACATGAGAATTTTCCAGCACCGGAAACGGCGCAACAACAACAGTCTCCCGCCCCCTCGGGACGGTTGCGCGAGACGTTCGCCAATGACCTGGTCCTGAGATACCTGGACCTCGCCGAGGCCCTGGCCGGCCGCTTCGAGGCCCGCGGCCGGGAGCGGGCGGACCTCAACCAGGTGGCCTATCTTGGCCTGGTCAAAGCCGCGCGCGGATTCGACCAGGCAAAGGGCGAGAGTTTCCCGGCCTATGCGGCCCCCACCATCACCGGGGAGCTCAAGCGGTACCTTCGGGACCGGACGTGGGTGGTCCGTCCGCCACGGCATATCCAGGACCTCAGGACCCGGCTGTACCGGGCGGAGCCGGAGTTGACCCAGTCGCTGGGCAGGAACCCAAGCGTGGCCGAGTTGGCCGGGGAACTGGGAACGGACCCGGCCGAGGTGCAGGAAGCCATCTCGGCATCCAGCAGCATGCATCCGGACTCGCTCGACGCCGTGAACCCAAACTCGGACGCCCCGTCAATCGGCGACATCCTCGCCTGCCCCGACACGCCGCTGGAGCGCCTTGAAGAGCTTGCCTGCCTGCGTGAAGCAATGCAGGACCTGGACGACTCCGACCGTGAGCTTCTGTACCGCCGCTACTTCTGTGAGGAAACACAAGTCCAGTTGGGCAAGCGGCTGGGGATGTCCCAGATGCAGGTGTCGCGGCGCCTGGCGAAGGTCCTGGTGGAATTGCAGCGGCGGCTGGAGGCAAGCGCCGGTGCCGGCCGGCCGGAAGATGCCGGAACCTCGACGGCGGTGCGAGACCCACGGGCCGACCGTACGGCAGGTCAAGTCCAGTCGTTCCCGCGGACCCGGCACGCGCTCCATCCAGGTGCGTCCAGCACGGGTTCCGGCTGCCCCGCCGGCACAAGGTCAAGGTAGCGTCCGGAACTGTCCCCGAAAGACGCCGGGCGCCACTTACCCGGGCCTGCGGCGCGCTGCAAGGTAACGCCAGGCGGCCCCGGGAAGTGTTGCCGCGGTGGCGTTGTCCGCGCCTCGACGGTTTAGACGCACCCCAAAAAACACCCGCCACCATACTTGTGCGCGTGTTTAGCGCCGCCCATGGGAGGGAACTGATTGGTCATGGAAAGCTCTGAAACCTCCGGGCCCCGTGTTGTCCTGTTCGACCGGGACGGGACGCTGGTGGTCGATGTGCCCTACAACGGGGACCCCGGCAGGGTGCGGCCCGTCGCGGGCGCCAAGGCAGTGCTGGACGGCCTCCGTGCGGACGGCATTGCCACAGGCGTCATCACCAACCAGTCGGGCATCGCCCGCGGCCTCATCACCGCCGATGACGTTGCAAGGGTCAATGCCCGGGTGGAAGAACTGCTGGGCCCCTTCGATGTCTGGGAAGTGTGCCCCCACGCCGAGCAGGACGGCTGCATTTGCCGCAAGCCCGCGCCTGGGATGATCCACAGCGCCTGCCGAAAACTGGGCATCGACGAATCCGAGGCTGCCCTCATCGGTGACATCGGCGCCGACGTTGGTGCCGCCGAGGCGGCCGGAGCCACCGGCGTGCTGGTTCCCACGCCCGTGACACGGGCCGAGGAAGTGGCCGCGGCGCGGCTGGTCGCCTCCGACTTGGCGACCGCCGTCGGCATGCTGCAGGGGATGCACTGATGGGACACGTCCTGGTGGCCCGGCTCGACAGCATGGGCGATGTCCTGCTGGCCGGTCCCGCCGTCCGGGCGGTTGCCCGTGGCCGTGACCGGGACGGCGGCCCGAACCACGTGGTCATGCTGTGCGGGCGGCAAGGAGAGGCGGCAGCCGGAATGCTGCCCGGCGCAGCAGAGGTGTACACCTGGGACAGCGCGTGGATCATGAACCCGGCGCCGAAAATGACTGGCCCCCACGCCGACAGGCTCATCGAGTACGTCCGGAACTCCAGGATCACCGAAGCCGTCATCCTCACGTCCTTCCACCAGTCGCCCCTTCCGCTGGCACTGCTGCTCCGCCTGGCAGGCGTGGAACGGATCACCGGTGCATCCACCGATTACGCCGGCTCCCTGCTGGATGTCCGGCTCAAACCGGGCGAAGACTTTCCCGAAGACCAGCCCGAAGCCGAACGGGCGCTGGGGATTGCCGAGGCCGCGGGCTTTCGACTGCCGGACGGTGACGACGGAAAACTGCAACTCAACCACGTCCCCGACGTCACCGACCTGGTGGGCGACGGGCCCTACGTGGTGGTCCATCCCGGGGCGGCTGTCCCCGCGCGGGCATGGCCTCCGTTGCACCACGCGGCCGCCGTCGAACTCCTCGAGGGAGCCGGGTACCGGGTGGTGGTGACGGGTGGGCCCGGCGAGAAATCATTGACCGCCACCGTGGCCGGCCCCTCGGCGCTGGACCTGGGCGGACGCACCGACCTTCCCACCCTGGCCGGCGTGATGGCGGGCGCCGAGGCGGTGGTCACGGGCAATACCGGCCCCGGCCACCTCGCCGCCGCCGTGGGCACACCGGTGGCATGCCTCTTTTCCCCCGTTGTCCCGGCCGTCCGTTGGGCCCCCTACGGCGTTCCACTTGAGCTCCTCGGTGACCAGAACGCCCCCTGCCGGATGACCCGTGCCCGGGTCTGCCCGGTCCCGGGGCACCCGTGCCTCGACTCGGTGTCACCCGAGGAAGTAGTTGCCGCCGTTGAACGCCTCATGAGCGGAGTGAGCTCCTTCAGCACCCATGTCAGCACCCGTAGAAAGGCCCGCAACCGATGAGAATCCTGCTCTGGCACGTCCACGGTTCCTGGACTGACGCCTTTGTCCGCGGCCGCCACCAGTACCTGATTCCCGTCCTGCCCGAAGGCGGGGCCTGGGGGCTGGGCCGCGCCGGCAGGGACTGGCCGGAATCAGTGCGGGAGGTGGACCTGGCAACGCTCGACGCCGACGCCGTGGACGCCGTCGTCCTCCAACGGCCGGAAGAAATCGACGAAGTGGTCCGTACCCTTGGCCGGGTACCCGGCGTCGACCTTCCTGCCGTCTTCGTGGAGCACAACACGCCCAAAGGCAACTTCCCGTACGTCAGCCACCCGCTTGCGGATCAAAGCCGCATCCCGGTTGTCCACGTGACCCACTTCAACCGGCTGGCGTGGGACAACGGCTCCGCACCCACCACCGTGATCGAGCACGGCATCCCGGACCCGGGCCGGCTCTACACCGGTGAACTTCCCGAACTGGGAGTGGTGGTCAACGAGCCGGTCCGCCGGGGCCGCGTCACGGGTACGGACCTCTTGCCTGCCTTCGCCTCCGTGGCACCCTTGCAGGTGTTCGGCATGAAGACCGGCGGGCTGGCAGCCGCCACCGGAATCGACCCGTCCCGGTTGGCGGCCCGGGGCGATCTGAAGACCCGGGACCTGCACCGGGAACTGGCCCGTTGCCGGGTCTACATTCACCCGATGCGGTGGACTTCCCTGGGCTTGTCGCTCCTGGAAGCCATGCACCTGGGTATGCCGGTGGTGGTGCTTGCCGCCACCGAAGCGCCGCGGGCGGTGCCGCCGGAAGCCGGCGCCGTTTCCGCCGACGTCGACGAGCTTCTCAGCTCTGCGGCGCGGCTGGTCGCGAACCCGGATGAGGCCCGACGGCGGGGAGTTGCCGCCCGCGAGGCCGCGCGGGAACGTTACGGCCTGGGCAGGTTTCAGGACCGCTGGGATGAGCTCCTGGCGGACCTGCGCAGCCGGCCCCGGTACTCCGTCAACGAACGGCCGGACGAGCCGATCCTCGTTCCGGCCCGGGAGAGGAATACGCCATGAAGATCGCCATGATTTCCGAACATGCCAGCCCGCTGGCGGCACTGGGCGGGGTGGATGCCGGTGGCCAGAACGTCCACGTTGCCGCACTGTCCGAAGCCCTGGCCAAGCGGGGCCATCACGTCACGGTCTATACCCGAAGGGATTCAACGGAGCTTCCCGAACGGGTCCGGGTGGGGCGCCGTTTCGAGGTGGTCCATGTGGACGCCGGACCCGCCTGCCACGTCCCCAAGGACGAACTGCTGCCGTTCATGGGCCAGCTGGCCGATGGCGTGGCAAGGGACTGGGGCCAGCGGCCGCCGGATGTGGTGCACGGCCACTTTTGGATGTCAGGTCTCGCTGCCCTGGACGCGGCCAGGCGCCCCGACGCCGGCTGCCGGGTGCCGATGCTGCAGACGTTCCACGCGCTGGGCACCGTCAAGCGCCGGCACCAGGGTGCCGAGGACACCAGCCCGGAGGAACGCGCCTGGCTCGAGCCCGGGGTAGGCAGGTCGGCGGACCGCATCATTGCCACCTGTTCCGACGAGGTCTTCGAGCTCAAGGCCATGGGCATCGCCACGGGCAAGATCTCCATTGCCCCCTGCGGGGTGGACCTCGGATTCTTTTCACCCGGCGGCCCGGTGGCGGGCCGGAAGCGCCGCTACCGCATCCTGTCGGTGGGGCGGCTGGTGCCGCGCAAGGGCGTGGACCTGGTGATCCGTTCGCTGCCGTACTTGAACGCGGCGGGATTCGACGACGTCGAACTCCTGATCGTGGGCGGCGGCGCGGAAACGCAGGTTTTGCACGCCGACCCGGAAGTCCGCCGCCTGCTGAAGCTGGCGGCCGAACTGGGTGTGTCGGGGCAGGTGAACCTGCAGGGGCAGGTGCCCCGGGGCGAGATGCCCGCGATCTTCCGCAGCGCCGATGCCGTGGTCTGTGCGCCCTGGTACGAACCGTTCGGCATTGTGCCGCTCGAGGCCATGGCATGCGGCGTTCCCGTGGTGGCCGCCGCCGTGGGCGGCCTGCGGGACACCGTGGTGGACCACTCCACCGGGCTGCACGTTCCGCCCCGTGACCCGGAGGCCATTGCATCGGCCCTGTCACTGCTGCTGGAAAACCCCGCCCTCAGGACAAAACTCGGCCAGGCCGGGGAACGGCGGGCCCGCACCCGGTACTCCTGGGACCGGGTGGCAGCGGAAACCGAAAAGGCATACCAGCTGGCCATGGCCGGAGCCCTCGCCGGTGCACCGGCCGGGGCGGTACCGATGGAAGGAGCGGCCCTGTGACTGCCGAATGGTCCCTGCGCGAAGCCGACCTTCGCACCCTGACAACGCCCACCCTGCCCGCCGTGCTCCCTGGTGCCAGGTTCACCGATCCGGCCAGTGCCGACGTCGTCCGTGCCCACCTGGACAACGTGGTTCCGGCGCTGGAGTCGCTCCGCGGGCAGTCCGGGCGGCTTGCCGCCTGGGGCGTGGAGCTTGCGCAGCGCCTGCTCCGGGGCCACCGGCTCCTCGCCGCGGGCAACGGCGGTTCCGCCGCGGAGGCGCAGCACCTGACGGCCGAACTGGTGGGCCGGTTCGATGGTGAGCGGGTGCCGTTCTCGGCGATCTCCCTCCACGCCGAATCGTCCGCCGTGACCGCTATCGCCAATGACTACGGTTACGACGACGTTTTTGCCCGGCAGGTGCGCGCACATGGCCGTTCCGGCGACGTGCTGATGCTCTTGTCCACCAGCGGCAAGAGCCCCAACCTGCTGCGGGCCGCCGAAGCGGCCGGCCGGCTCAACATGGCCACCTGGGCTATGACCGGCCCCGGGCCCAACCCCTTGGCGCTCGCCTGCGACGAGGCCGTCATGATCGACGCCCCGAACGCCAACGCCCAGGAGGGGCACCTGATTGCCCTGCACGCGGTATGCCGCGCATTTGACCTGGAGGTGCACCGGCGCACACCGCACGCTGTTCCAGGCAAGCCAGGAGGAGGCAGGCCATGAGGATTGTGGTGGTGGGAGACGTGATGTTGGACGTGGACCTGGCCGGAGAAGCCACCCGGTTGAGCCCGGACGCGCCCGTGCCCGTGGTTGATGTTTCCAGCGTGCGGCACCGGGCCGGCGGCGCCGGTCTGGTGGCACGGATGCTGGCCCAGGACGGCTGGCCGGTCACCCTGGTGACAATGCTGGGAGATGACGACGCCGGACGCCAGGTCCGTGCGCAGCTCGCCGGAGTGCGCCTGGTGGCGGGGGACACGGGATACCCGTCGCCGGTCAAGACCAGGGTCCGGGCCGGCTCCCATCCTGTGGTCCGCTTCGACCAGGGCTGCGAAAAAACACCGGTCCCGGACGTCACGCCCGCCATGCTCCGGGCCGTGGAAAATGCCGGGGTGATCATTGTGGCCGATTACGGGAGGGGGCTGGCGGCCAATCCCGGGCTGCGGAAGCTGCTGGCCAGCCTCGCCGGGCACGTCCCCATCGTCTGGGATCCACACCCCGCAGGTCCGGACCCGGTCCCCGGCGTGGCGGTGGTGACGCCCAACATGGCCGAAGCCACCAAGGCGGCGCGGTCCGCGGGCGGGGCAATGGACGGCCCCGGCCCAGGGGACCCGGCCGCGGATGCTGCCGGAATCCTGCTGCAGCGCTGGGGCAGCCGTGCCGTCCTGGTGACCCAGGGCGAGGAGGGGGCTCTCTTGCTGCGGCAGGGCGACCATTCCCCCCGGAATGTTCCCGCGCCCAGGGTGGAAGCCGGAGATCCCTGCGGAGCCGGCGACCGCCTCGCCGCCAGCCTGGCCGTGCACCTCCTGGCCGGCCGCGACCTGCCGGATGCGGCCGCCTTGGCCGTCCACGATGCGGCGGACTTCCTGGCCGCGGGGGGAGTGGCGGCGCTGACCGATACCGCCCCGGGTGGCCGTGGCGGGGAAAGGACCGGACCGCTTGCCGGTGTCGACCGGCTCACCGAACCCTTGCTGCTGGTCCGCGCCATCCGGGAAACGGGTGGAACCGTGGTGGCCACCGGCGGCTGTTTCGATCTCCTGCATGCCGGCCACGTCCGGTCCCTCAAAGCCGCCAGGGAACTGGGGGAGTGCCTGATCGTCTGCCTCAACTCCGATGACTCGGTGCGGCGGCTCAAAGGCCCGGAACGTCCCATCATCAACCAGCACGACAGGGCGGAGCTGCTCCTGGCCATGGAATGCGTGGACGCGGTAATGGTCTTCGACGAGGACACCCCCGACGCCGCGCTGGACCGGCTCCGCCCCGACATCTGGGTCAAGGGCGGCGACTACAAGGGGGCCAGGCTGCCCGAGGCCGACCTCGTGGAAAGCTGGGGCGGCCGGTGCCTCACCGTCCCGTTCCATCCCGCCCGCTCCACCACCGGCCTCGCGGACGCGCTCGCCAAGGTGGGCTGACCGGGCTCCCTGCTCTCCTTATTGACTTGTTTTCCCTATTGAAAGGAACACCATGTCTGCAGAATCAACAGCAACTGCCGCTGCGCCCGGCCGCGTCCTGGTCACTGGCGGGGCATCCGGCCTGGGGGCCGCCGTCGTCGACGCCGTCCTGCGGGCCGGCGGCACCCCGGTGGTCCTGGACCGCGACATCAGCAGCGTCTCCGGGGTGAAAGCCTTCGAAGTGGATGTGGCGGACCGGGCCGCCGTGGAGCACGCCGTGCGGGAAGCCGCCGAGACCCTGGGCGGCCTGGACGCCGTGGTCACGGCTGCCGGAATTGACCGGTGCGGCAAGCTTGCCGACGTCGACGCAACCGAGTGGGAAAAGGTCATCGGCGTCAACCTGATGGGCACGGTTTCCGTGGTCCGCGCCGCGCTGCCCTACCTCAAGGAAACCCACGGCCGCGTGGTTACCGTGGCCTCCACCCTGGGCAAGCGCGCCGTGGCCGATGCCACCGCATACTGCGCGTCCAAGTTCGGCGTGGTGGGATTCAGCCACGCGCTGGCAGCCGAAACCGGCGGTGAAATCGGCGTCACCACCATGATCCCCGGCGGCATGAAGACCCGGTTCTTCGATGACCGTGCCGAACAGTACAAGCCGCAGGATGACTCCAGGCTCAACGACCCCGGGAACACGGCGCAGGCCATCCTGTTCGCGCTGAACCAGCCCCCCGGCTGCGAGGTCCGCGAAATGCTGATCTGCCATGAGGAAGCAAGGCTCCTGGCCCTAAGCCGGCACCGGAGACGGTAAGCCGCACGCGGGACCACCAGCACCGATCCATTCACACTGAAAGGCGGGAGGAACACCATGTCCACCACAGCCACCGAAACAACCCCGGGCAGCGAAACCACCGGGGGCGCCGGCATCACCATCCAGGATCCCCGTACCGGTGAGGTGCTCTGGACGGTGCCCGAAGCGGGGCCGGAGGAAGTAGACCATGCCATCACCGTGGCCCGCAGCGCGGCCCCCGGATGGGCAGCTGCTGCTCCAGCTGAGCGGGGCGCCGCGCTCCGCGCCGCCGCCAAGGCGCTCGAGGCCGCCGCCCAGGAACTCGCCGGGCTTAACGCCAGCGAAACCGGCCGCCCGGTGGACGAGGCCCTGGCCGGCATTTCCGCCGCCGTCTCCACTTTGGAGCAGTACGCGGAGCTGGCCCCCGTCCACCGCGGCCACAGCCTGCGGGGCAACCGGCTGGCCACCGATTACACCGTGGCCGAACCGCGCGGCGTTGCAGTCCTCCTCACGCCCTGGAACGACCCCGTGGCAGTCGCCTGCGGCCTGATCGGCGCCGCCCTGGTGACCGGAAACGCCGTCGTGCACAAACCCAGTGAACGCTGCCCGCGCCTGGGGGAAGCGCTGGGCGAAGTGCTCGCGCCGGCCTTCCCGCCCGGCGTCTTCCTCACCATCTCCGGTGGCGCCGGGGTGGGCGCGCTGCTCGCCCAGGCCGATGTGGACGTGATCGCCCATGTGGGCTCCAGCGCTTCCGGCGCCCGGATCGCCAGGGCCGGCGCACTGACCGGGGCGCACGTCATCCGGGAAAACGGCGGGAACGATCCACTGCTGGTGGACCGCGACGTCGACCCGGCCTGGGCGGCCGAACAGGCTGCGATCGGCGCCTTCAGCAACAGCGGCCAGATCTGCACGGCCGTGGAGCGTATCTACGTCCACAAGGACATCGCCGACCAGTTCTGCAGTGCCCTGGAAGCCGAGGCCGCGCTCCGGAACGGCAACGGCACCGTGGCGCCGCTCGTGGACCAGCGGATGCGTGAGGGCGTTCACGCACACGTGTTCGGCGCCCTGGCCCAGGGCGCCCGGGCCGTGGAGGGTGGAGACCTTCCGGACGGGCCGGGCTCCTTCTACCCCGCCACCGTCCTGCTCGACTGCACCGACGATATGCAGGTGATGACGGAGGAGACGTTCGGCCCGGTGGCCCCGGTGCAGGTAGTCGAATCGTTCGACGACGGCCTGCGCCTTGCGTGCAGCGGCAAGTACGGCCTCGCGGCCACAGTCCTGAGCGCCAACCTTGCGCACATCCAGCAGGCGGTCGCGGCACTGCCGGTGGGAACCGTGAAAGTCAACGAGGTATTCGGCGGTGCTCCCGGAGGTGCCGCCCAGCCGCGCGGCGGGAGCGGCCACGGATTTGGCTACGGCCCGGAACTGCTGGACGAGTTCACGCAGGTCAAAGTGGTGCACATCGCCGCGCCACCGTCAGCCGCTGCTGAACGGGACCGGCCATGAACGGATTCCGGGAACCGTCCGACCTCTCCACCCAGCGGGCGCTGTCCGAGTGGCTGCCCGGCAGGCTTGCTGCCGAACAGCCGCCCATCCTGGTCATCGGCGACGTAATCCTGGACGGCTGGTGGAACGGCAGCATCGAACGGCTCTGCCGGGAAGCCCCCGCGCCCGTGGTGGATATCCGGACCCGCGAATCGGTTCCGGGCGGAGCAGCGAATACGGCCATGAACCTGGCCGCCCTGGGCGCCAGGGTATCCGTGGCCGGAATTATCGGGGCCGACGACGCCGGAGAGCGCCTGCGCAGCCAACTTGCCGCGGCCGGCATCGACGTCCGGCACCTCCACGTCCATCCGGACATGGTCACCACCACCAAGATCAGGATCAGCAGCGGCGGCCAGGTGATGCTGCGCCTCGACGACTCGGCCCGGACTGTCCCGGACGACGCCATCGCCGCGCTCGCCGCCTCGGTGCGTGCCGCCGTCGAACGCCAGGATGCCGTGCTGGTGTGCGACTACGGCACCGGCGTGGTGGCGGGCCCGGTCCGCCCGGCGCTGGCAGATGCGCTGGGAAGGCGCGCGGGGCGCGCCGACCGCCCGCTGGTGGTGGTGGACGCCCACGATCCCCGCCCTTGGGCCGCTCTACAGCCTGACCTGGTGACGCCGAATGCACAGGAGGCGGCGCGCCTGCTGGACCGGAAGCTGCCGGAGGGCCAGGGCAGGGTGGACGCCGTGGCGGCGGAGTCGGCCGTGCTCCTGGAAAGGACCGGTTCCGGCGGGGTAGTAGTGACCCTGGACCGGGACGGCACCGTCCTGTTGACCGGCGACGGCGTCAGTCACCGGACCTGGGCCCGGCCGGCAGCCGAGAAGCAGGCATCCGGGGCGGGCGATACGTTCGTCGCAGCCCTGACGTTGGCCCGCGCGGCCGGGCTGCCGCTGACGGCCAGCCTGGACCTCGCCCAGTCCGCTGCCGACGTCGTGGTCCACCAGCCCGGAACGTCGGTGTGCAGCACCGCCCAGCTCAGCCGGTACCTCAAGGCGTTCGCGGATGCGGCGCTGGGTGAGGACGAGTTGGAGCGGCAGCTGGAGCTGCACCGGGCCCAGGGCCAGCGGATCGTGCTGACGAATGGCTGTTTCGACGTACTGCACAGCGGCCACACCCGCTACCTTAACCAGGCCAAGCAGCTGGGCGACATCCTGGTGGTGGCGCTCAACAGCGACGAATCCGTGCGCCGCCTCAAGGGCGCGGGCAGGCCCATCAACAGCGTGGCCGACCGGGCCGCCGTGGTGGCCGCGCTGAGCTGCGTGGACTACGTGACGGTGTTCGATACGCCAACAGCCGTCCCGCTGATCCGGCGCCTGCGGCCGGAAGTGTACGCCAAGGGAGGTGACTACACGCCCGGGATGCTGGCGGAAACTCCAGCGGTGGAGGAGTGCGGCGGCCGTGTTGCCATTCTCGACTACGTGGCCGAACGGTCCACCACCGCCGTGGTGAACCGGATCCGGGACGGTGAAGGGGCAGTGCCAAGCAACTAGGGTTGAACCATGACTGAAGGCGGGCGCCGGTAATGGCCAAACGTGCAAAGCCGGGAGGCCGCGGCCGGTCCGGAGCAGGCGTGGTGGAGGTGCCGAAGGGTGCGGCGCCGGACGGTCCCGTGGAAGGCGTGTATTACATTGACACCGGGGACTGCGAGCTGATCGCGGACCAGGACAACTCCACCGGGTGGC
Organism: Arthrobacter sp. SLBN-112; assembly: GCF_030944625.1. Classification (NCBI taxonomy): domain Bacteria; kingdom Bacillati; phylum Actinomycetota; class Actinomycetes; order Micrococcales; family Micrococcaceae; genus Arthrobacter; species Arthrobacter sp. SLBN-112. The sequence goes on along the minus strand of NZ_JAUSXY010000001.1, from coordinate 284,254 downwards.
TGCTGAAGATTAACGGTGTCATGAGCTCGCACATCGACCTCGCCGACCCCCTGTTCCTGGACTTTGAGTACATGCGCTGGATGGCGGCGCTCATTGAGTCCCGCTGGCCGCCGTCCTCCACGGCCGCAGCTCCTGGCGGGACCGCGCACAAGCTCCGCGGCCTGCACCTGGGCGGAGGCGCGTGCTCCATGGCGCGCTATTTCTCCGCCGCCTACCCCGACGCCCGGCAGGTGGTGGTGGAACTGGACGGCAAGCTCGCCGAATACGTGCGCGGCTGGTTCGACCTTCCCAAGGCACCCCTGCTCCGTATTCGGGTGGGGGAGGCCCGGGCCGTGACCGAAACCCTCACGGAGCACACCCGGGACTTCATCATCCGCGATGTCTTCGCCGGGGCCTTCACCCCACGGCCGCTTACCACCGCCGAATTCACCGCCCACGCCAAGCGGGTCCTGGCTCCGGGCGGCCTGTACGTGGCCAACTCGGGGGACGCGCCCGACCTCAAGAACGCGCGGGAGGATGCCGCCACCATCGCCGCAGCCTTCAAACACACGGTGATCATTGCCGACCCCGCCATGCTGAAGGGCCGGCGCTACGGCAACATGGTCATGGCCGGCAGCGACGTGCCGTTCGGCGGCGATCCCCAGCTGCGGCGCCGGCTCCTGGGCGGTGCCGTCCCCGCCCATCTCTGGGATGACGCCCAGGTCCGGGCCTTCGCCGCCGGGGCACCGGTCCGCCACGACCCTCCCCACCCGCACCCTAACCTCGCAAGCTCGGCCAGGGAACCCGGCGGGCGTGGGCCCACGTAGTTATCGTCTTCAGCGGCCCAGGAGGGCGCCGCGGTGCTCGTCCATCCGCTCGCGAAGGGCCTGCACGACGGCGGCCACGGCCGGCCGGCGGAGCGAGTCCGGGCGCAGGACCATCCAGTAAGGCAGCAGCTCACCGATTTGATCGGGCAACAGCCGGACCAGGTCGTCATGGAGATCGCCCATGAAGCACGGCAGGAATCCGACGCCGGCGCCGGCCCGGGTGGCCTCCACATGGACGAACACGTTCGTGGAGGTCAGGCCCTCGCGCATGGCCGGAACCAGCCGCCGCGGCGCATCGAGATCGTCCACCTGGAGCATCGAATCCACGAAATAGACCAGGGGATGCTCATTAAGTTCCGCCACGGTGGCCGGGACGCCGTGTTCGGCGAGGTAAGCGCGGGAGGCGTACATTCCCAGCCGGTATTCGCCCAACCGGACGGCCTCCGCGCGGTGTACCTGCGGCTCGCCCACCACCACCTCGATGTCCAGCCCGGAGCGCTGCTGCAGTGCCCGGCGGGTCATGGTCACCACCTCCACGCTCAGGCCCGGATGGTCCCGGCGCAGCCGAGCCACAGCCGGGGCCGCAATGTAGGCACTAAAGCCGTCGGTAGCAGTCATGCGGACGACGCCGGTAATCGGGTCGGGTGCCTGGCCGGCCGGTCCCAGCGTGCCCAGCACCGCTTCGACCTGTTCCGCCGCGTGCACCGCCCGTTCGCCCAGTTCCGTGAGTTCCCAGCCGCCGGAGGCGCGGGACAGCACCCTGCCGCCGAGCGATTTCTCCAGTGCGGCGATCCTGCGCGAGACGGTGGTGTGGTTCAAACCGAGGGCTTGGGCCGCCGTCGTGAATTTTGCTGAGCGGGACACCGCCAGGAGGATCAGCAGGTCGTCGGGGTGCGCGTTCATATCTGCAATTGTGCACATGCCGGGTGCCTCTTTGGGCATTGAACTGCAAAAGTTTGTGCAGTAATACTCATCTGAGTCACTTGTGCTGGAGATCACAGCACGTGTCAATGTGGACACTGAGGAGAACCATGAGCGTTGAGCACAGCCAGGCAAACGAAGCCAGGTATGCACCCAAAGGATCGGGACTGAAGAAAATCGTTGCCGCCTCCATGGTGGGGACGGTGGTGGAGTGGTACGAGTTCTTCTTGTACGCCACCGCCGCCACCTTGGTCTTTGGCAAGTACTTCTTCCCGTCTACCGGCAATGACCTGGACGGAATCATCCAAGCCTTCCTGACCTACGCGGTGGGCTTCATTGCCCGGCCGCTGGGCGGCATCGTCTTCGGCCAGATCGGCGACAAGCTCGGCCGCAAGCCCACTCTGCAGCTGACGATCGTCATCATCGGCGTGTCCACCTTCCTGATGGGCTGCCTCCCCGGCTTCGCCGACATCGGATACCTGGCCCCCGCCCTGCTGGTGGCGCTCCGGTTCATCCAGGGCTTCGCACTCGGCGGTGAATGGGGCGGCGCCGTCCTCCTCGTGGCCGAACACAGCCCGAACAAGACCCGCGCCTTCTGGTCCAGCTGGCCCCAGGCCGCGGTCCCGGTGGGCAATCTGCTGGCCACCCTGGTGCTCTACATCATGTCCACCACCCTTAGCAGCGAGGCGTTCCTCGGCTGGGGCTGGCGCGTGGCCTTCTGGCTCTCCGCAGTGATCGTCTTTGTGGGCTACTACATCCGCACCAACGTCAGCGAGTCACCCATCTTCCTCGAAGCCAAAGAACTGGTGGAGAAGGAACAGGCCGTCAGCTATGGCGTGTTCGAAGTTGTCCGCAAGTACCCCAAGGGCATCTTCCAGGCCATGGGCCTGCGGTTCGCGGAAAACATCATGTACTACCTGGTTGTCAGCTTCGCGATCGTCTACCTCAAGAGCGTGCACAAGTACGACACCTCGTCGCTGCTGCTGGCACTGCTGATCGCGCACGTCATCCACTTCGCGATCATCCCGCAGTACGGCCGCCTGGCGGACCGGATCGGCCGCAAGCCCGTCTACCTGGCCGGCGCCATCCTCGGTGCCACCTGGCCGTTCTTCGCCTTCCCCATGTTCGATACCCGCAACGCCGTGGTCATTGTCCTCGCCGTCACTATCGGCCTGTGCCTGCACGGCCTGATGTACGCCGGACAGCCGGCCATCATGGCGGAAATGTTCCCCACCCGCATGCGGTACTCCGGCGCGTCCCTCGGCTCGCAGGTCACGTCCATCTTTGCCGGCTCACTGGCGCCGCTCCTGGCCACCCAGTGGCTGAAGGACACCGGCTCATGGCTGCCGACGGCCATCTACCTGGTCATCGCCTGCGCCATCACCACGGTGGCCGTGCTGAGCCTGAAGGAAACCAAGGGGATCGCCCTGGAGGACGTGGACAAGGAAGACGCCACCCGCGAAGGACTGCTTCCGGCCGGCCGCCGCTAAGCTGCTGGAGCCGTTGGAGCCGTTGGAGCCGTTGGACCGTTTGGGCGGATGAAGGAGAACTGCAATGGATAACACGTTGAATGGACGCAAGGCGCTGGTCACCGGCGGTGCCAGCGGAATCGGAGCCGCATGCGTGCGTGCCCTCGCGGCCCAAGGGGCGAAAGTGGTGGTGGCCGACGTCGACTCCGCCGCAGCTGCCAAGCTCGCCGACGAGGTGGGCGGCACCGCGTGGGCCGTAGACCTCCTGGACGTGGATGCCCTGGCCACCCTCAACCTCGATGTGGACATCCTGGTGAACAACGCTGGAATCCAGCGCATCAATCCCATTGAGGACTTCGATCCGGCGGACTTCCGCAGGATCATCACCCTGATGCTGGAGGCGCCGTTCCTGCTGGTCCGTGCCGCACTGCCGCACATGTACGCCAACAAGTTTGGCCGCATCATCAACGTGTCCTCGGTGCACGGTATCCGGGCCTCCCCGTTCAAGAGCGCATATGTATCTGCCAAGCACGGCCTGGAAGGGCTGAGCAAGGTGACGGCGCTGGAAGGCGGGGAGCACGGGGTTACCTCCAACTGCGTGAACCCGGGCTACGTGCGCACACCGCTGGTGGAGAAGCAGATTGCGGACCAGGCCCAGGTGCACGGGATCGACGAGTCTGAGGTCCTGGCCAAGGTGATGCTCACCGAATCGGCCATCAAGCGCCTGGTGGAGCCGGATGAAGTGGCGTCCCTGGTGGCGTGGCTGGCATCAGAGAGTGCCGGCATGGTTACGGGTGCCAGCTACACCATGGACGGTGGCTGGTCCGCGCGGTAGCTCCCCGCTAGTCCAGCGGTTTGACCACCCTGTGGTCATAGAAGTACACCCCGTAGGTGGTTTTCAGTCCCACCGACCGGCGGTCTTGCCATACGACGACCCCTTCGCGCCTGCCGTTGAAGGGGTCGTCGCCAATTACGGTGTCGCCCACCCGGTACGGGCACCGCGGGCTGACCGCCCCCATGGTCCGGTGCCATACTTTCGTGAGGGCATCGCCCAGGCTGACGGGCCGGCCCATGCCGGAAAGGTCCTGTACGTAGCCCTTGGCCATGTGACCCACTCCTTCAGGCGGCAACCGGCCGCCCGCTAACGGTGTTGGTCGGCGAAACGCTCCCAGCAGAGGATGGTCCTCCCGTTCGGGCCGCCACCGTACGCCCACGCTAGGCGCTATTCACATCAGCAACACCAGTAACAAGTACTTGTTTCGCGCGGCTGGGACTACTTACGGGCCGCCCGGCGCATCCTGCGGCGGCCCCGAATGCATCAGCGGCTTCCGTTGATGATGTCCTCGGCGTTCTCGAATGCCCACGCCACCAACGGCACCAGGAGCCCGCTCAACTCATAGCCCCGCTCGGTGAGGCTGTAGTCCACCCGGGGCGGAATGACCGGCTGGGCGTTCCTGCTGACAAGGCCGTCCCGCTCGAGCGTCTTCAAGGTCTGTGCCAGCATCTTCTCGCTGATGCCCTCGGCCCGCCGCCGCAAATCACTCCAGCGCTGCTCACCTTCGGACAGGGCGATCAGGATCAGGACGCCCCACTTGCTGGTGATGTGGTCCAGCAGGGACCTGCTGGGGCAGCCGGCCGGGAACACGCCGTCGGCAAAAGCGAGGGGCAGGGGAACGGCGTGCGGAACAGCTTCCATGCCTACAAGCTTACCTAAAGGTCAGTACCTTACTTCAAAGTGCGTACTCTCTTTGGGGAAGTATTCCAGTTGGGCCGTGGTTGTGCTCCTCGACAGATCAAAATTCCTCGAAAGGATCCATTGTGAGCATTGTTGTTACAGGCGCCACCGGCCAACTGGGCCAGCACGTCATCGAAGCCCTCCTGGAGCGCGGCGTGCCCGCCGGCGGGATTGTGGCAGCCGGCCGTTCCGTTGGGAAGCTGGCCGGCTACGCAGCGCGCGGTGTCAACGTCCAGGCCATGGACTACGCCGATGCCGCGTCCGTCGCCGCCGCACTCAAGGGGGCAACGCGGGTGCTGCTGATCTCCGGCAGCGAAGTGGGCCAGCGCGTCGAACAGCACCGTACCGTCATCGAGGCAGCCCGGGCTGAAGGCGTGGAACTGCTGGCATACACCAGCATCGCCAACGCGGACACCACCGGCATGCTGCTGGCCGGTGAGCACAAGGCCACCGAGGCCCTTCTGCGCGAGTCCGGGGTTCCCTTCGTGCTGCTCCGCAATGGCTGGTACCTGGAAAACTACACGGAGCAGTTGCCCGGAACGCTCGCCCAGGGTGCGGTCGCGGGCAGCGCCGGGGACGGCAAGGTCAGCGGTGCTGCGCGGGTGGACTACGCCCACGCCGCCGCAGCGGTCCTGGTGGCCGAGGGCCAGGCCGGCAAGATCTACGAGTTGGGCGGCGATGAAGCCTTCAGCATGGCCGACCTCGCCGCGGAGATCAGCGCCGCCACGGGCAGGGCCATCACCTACAACGACCTCCCCGCCAAGGACTACGCCGGCCTGCTCACCTCCGTTGGGGTGCCGGAGGCGTTCGCCGAAATCCTTGCGGACTCGGACCTCGGCATCGCCCGCGGTGATCTCCTGGTCAGCACCGGTGACCTCGGGAAGCTCATTGGGCGTCCGACGACGTCGCTCGCCCAAGCAGTACGGTCCGCGGCGGCTACGGCGTAAGGCAGCGGAAGAGGAAGGTGTCCGGTCCCTTGTGGGGCCGGGCACCTTGCTGTGAACGGGCTTCTATTAATTGTTGTGGGCGGCCCCGACCACCGGCAGCGGCGACGTTTCGTCCTCAAGGTGGGCCCGGCGTCGTCCGTCCCCCTTGACCCACAGCCGATACGCCAGGACAAGCAGCCCGAGCCAGGCTGCGCCCACGTAAAGGGCCACCCGGGTGTCCTCGAAGGCGCCCAGGATGGCGATCACCAGCGCCATGAAAGCGATGGTGAGGACTGAAGCGGCGGGCCACCACGGTGAGGGAAATTCCGACGCCGGCAGGCCGTTCCGCGCGATTTCCCGCTTCATTGCCACGTGGGACGCCAGGATCATCACCCAGACCCACACGGTGGCAAAGGTGGCAATCGAGGCGATGACCAGGAACACGTCCTCCGGAATGACCGCGTTGAGGACCACGCCCACCAGCAGGATCCCGGCCATCATGACCACCGTCATCCAAGGGACGCCGTGGCGCGAGACCTTGCCGAAAGCTGCCGGCGCCTGCCCTTGGTTGGACAGTCCAAAGAGGATGCGGCCGGCGCCGAAAATGTCGCTGTTGATGGCGGAGAGTGCGGCGGTGATCACCACGGCGTTGAGGATGTGGGGCGCAGCGGGAATGCCCAGGCCGCTGAAGATCTGGACGAACGGGCTGCCGTTGCTGCCCACCTGGTCCCACGGGAAAAGGCTCATGAGGACGCCCAGCGTCAGGACGTAGAAGAGCAGAACGCGGACCGGGACGGTGTTGACGGCCTTGGGGATGACCTTCTTGGGGTCTGCCGCTTCACCTGCCGTGATGCCCAGGGTCTCGACCCCGCCGAAGGCGAACATCACTACGGCGAAGGACGCCAGCAGGCCTTCGAAGCCGTTCGGGAACAGGCCGCCGTGGTCAACCAGGTTGCCCAGGCCCGGCGCCACGGTGGAGCCGCCGGCCTGGAATCCGAACATGATGATCGCGGCGCCGCCTGCAATCATGGCGATGATTGCCGCGACCTTGATCAGGGAGAACCAGAATTCGAGTTCGCCGAAGACCTTGACGCTGAGCAGGTTCAATGCCGCCAGGAAGCAGATGACGGCCAGGACCCAGATCCAGCGGTCCACCTGAGGGAACCAGAAGCCCATGTAGATACTGAAGGCGGTGACGTCGGCGATGGCAACGATGGCCATCTCGAAGACGTACGTCCATCCGGTCACGAAGCCGGCGAGGGGTCCGAGGTATCGTCCCGCGTACTGGCTGAAGGAACCGGACACCGGGTGCCGTACCGCCATCTCTCCGAGGGCGCGCATCACCATGAACACCGCGGCACCGCCGATGATGTAGGCCAGCAGGACGGCTGGGCCCGCCTTCTGGATTGCGGATGCGGAGCCGTAGAAGAGGCCGGTGCCGATGGCGGAGCCCAGGGCCATGAAGCGGATGTGCCGCACGTTCAGGCCGCGGTTGAGGACGCGTCCGGCGGTGTCCGCCGGCTTCTGCTGGTCCGCCGGACTGTCGATCCGGGTTGGGGTTGGAGCTGGTTGCATGCAATTACCTTCTCGTCATTGGGAGGGGAGCCGCTAACCAGCAGACCATTTTCGGAGGCACCGTGATGAGGCTCACGGCGGGTTGCTGTCTTCGGTTCCAGACTGTTGGGGCAGCGTTTGGGGTGTGGGGAGGAGTTTGGCGCTGTGCACATTCCTTTGCGCGCCGGGTATTTCTGGTGCGTCAGGGATTCTGGGCAGCGAGGTTGCGTACGACGCCGGCACGCAGCTTCGTGGGTCAGGGACCTTGGGCGGATGGGAGCGTTTATACGTGTCGGCTTGGCCGCCAACCCGCGACGACGCCTCGGCTTTGAATGTCAGACCCTGGTTGGATGATGTTTTTATGGGGATTGGTACGGATTTGGCGGTGGTGATGGAGGGTGTTCGTGCCTCTGTTGCGGCGCTGGATGTGCTGGTTCTGGAGGACGCTGCCTTGGAGGGGGCACCGCTGGAGGGTGCCGCGCTTAGCCCTGCCAACGCTGGGGCTAGTGCTGGTGCTGGGCCCGGTGCTGGTGCTGGTGTTGGTTTTGAAGCCGGTACTGGTGTTGATGTGTTGGCGCGGCGGTATGAGCTGTGCCTGAAACGCTTGGATGTTGTGGCCCGGTTGGAGGCGCAGCTCGCGGCGGTGAAGGCGCTGGACGTGGCGGAGTGCGTCGGGTTGCAGCTGGCCATGACCCCGCCCGAGGCCCCGGTGGATGAGCGCACGTTCGCGGAGATCTCCGCGGTGGAGGAGATCGCCGGGGTCCTGACCATCAGTTCCGGGGCGGCGGGGGCCTTGGTAGGGCAGGCACGGCGGGTCTGTTCCCTGCCGCCGCTGATGGACTCTCTGGCCGCAGGTGCAGTGTCTTGGCAGCACGCGAAGGTCATTGCCGATGAGACTGAGGGCCTCACCCCCGCAGGTGCTGCCGGGCTGGTGGCACATTTCTTCGACCCCGAAGCGCCCAACCCCGCCAGAGGCGCCGCACCCGGTGAACTCGTGCCCTCCCGGTTCCGGGCCAAGGTCCGCGCCTGGCGGGAACGCCACCACCCCGAAACCCTGGAGAAACGCCACGCCAAGGGGGTGGCGGACCGGCGGATGGACTACACCCCGGACCGGGACGGCATGGGCTGGATCTCGCTCCACCTTCCTGGCGATACCGCGTGCGCCATCTGGAACCGCAGCACCGCCACCGCCCGCGGTTTGCAGGGCCCTACGGAAGGGCGGACCCTCACCCAGCTCCGCGCCGACGTCGCCGCCTCCCTCCTCCTCGGCGCCGGAGCTGCTGCGGGTGAGGCTGTCGGAAATACGTGTGGCATTGGCAAGGTTCCCGTTCCTCGGGCGGATGTCCTGGTCATGGTGCCGGTGTTTTCGCTGCTTGGCCTCACCGATGAACCCGCCGTGCTGGACGGGTTTGGGCCGATCCCGGCGTCAATGGCACGCAGGCTGGTCGCGGACGGGGCGGAATCGTTCTACCGGGTCCTGGTCGACCCCCGCGACGGGGCACCCCTGGACATCGGCCGCACCCGCTACCGGCTGCCCGAGACCATCAAGAAATGGATCCGGATGCGCGACGGGAAATGCACCTTCCCCGGCTGCAACAACCGCACCGCTGACAACGACACCGACCACCTCACCGCCTGGGAACACGGCGGCACCACCGGCGCCGGCAACCTGGGCCAGCTCTGCCCCAAGCACCACCGGCTCAAACACGCCCGCCCCTGGATACCAACCCCCGCAACAACAAACCAGCCACCCGGCTGGACCTCACCCACCGGACGCACCTACAAACCCGAACAACCAGACCGTGAACCAACCCACTGGCCGGCCTTGAGTGAGGCGTTCTGGGGTGCGACGTCGGAGGTGGAGCCAGGACAACAGGACCTGTATGTGCCTGCATACTTTGCCCTGCCCAGCGGCCACGCCAGTCAGGAGGAGCCGCCGTTGGCAGATACGCCACAGGTCCTGGAGGGGGCGGATCAGTGGGACATGCCGGCCACGGACGTCCCCTGCGACCCGGGTCCCTCCGAAAATGAGCTGCCAGCCGACCCCTTCCCGGAATGGGAGCTGTTCCTGGATTTCGATGAGCTGGAGTCAGCTGCCCCACGACGCTGGCATAGTTGAAATCGGGCAGGCGTCTGGTATCACAGACAGAAAACCTTAGGGACAGCACCGCCGCAAGGTCACGGAGGGCGCAAGCTTAAGTACGGGATACCGGACAGAGCTACCCAGAAAGACCCTTCCAGCCAATGAGCACTGCATTGAGCACCGAAGCCCAGGCGCCCCGCGCGGCGGTCAAGGCATCCTCAAAAGTCCCTGCTGCGGAAAACACCCTCCGCATCCTCAAGCTGCTGGCCTCCCGGCGCGGGCCGATGGCGGCCTCCCAGATCGCCTCCAGCCTTGACCTGCCCCGGTCCAGCGTCTACCACCTGCTGGGCGTCATGGAGGCGAACGGCTTCGTCCTCCACCTGCATGAGGAGCAACGCTACGGGCTGGGCATCAGCGCCTTCGAACTCAGTTCCGCCTATTCGAGGCAGGAGCCGTTGTCCCGGCTTGGCCGGCCGCTGCTTGCGAGTCTCGTGGATGCTCTCGGTGAAAGTGCGCACCTGGCCGTTCTGCACGGCCGTGATGTCCTGTACATCGTGGAGGAAAGGGCGAAGAACCGTCCGTCCCTGGTGACCGACGTCGGCGTCCGGCTTCCCAGCCACCTCACCGCCAGCGGACGAGCCATCCTTGCTGCGCTGCCCAAGTCGCAGGTGCGTGCGCTCTACCCGAACGCCGCCGCCTTCACTGCCCGGCATGAGGTGGTGGGGGCCATCATGAAGTACTCCGCGCTGTCCTCGCACCTGGACCAGGTCCGCCAGCGGGGGTACGCCACCGAACATGGCGAGGTGACTCCAGGTTTTGGTTCCATCGCTGCTGCTGTGACCGACCATCTGGGGTGGCCCACCGCCGCCGTTGCCGTCACCTTCCTTGAGGACAAGCTGCCCGCGGAGGAGTGGCCGGTCTTGGCCGCCCGCGTCCAGAAGGTGGCCGACGAACTCTCCGTCCGCCTCCATGGCCGGCCCGGAAAATAGCCGCCCCAAACGCGCGCATTGCCCTGTCAGTTTTGGTCCCCTCCAGCCCGATGGAGGACCAGGGCTGACAGGGCAAGACCGGATAACGGCCGTGTCTGCGATACCGGACAGTACCCCGTAAAAACCCCTGTGAAGCCCGTCCGCCAAGGGCTTTAGTTGATACAGAACTTCTTTCCCAACACAGACACCAACGAGAAGGAGCCCATCATGGCACCCGCCGATTTCACCACCGGTGCCCGCCCGGTCAAAGCAGCCCGCGGCACCGAGCTCACCGCAAAGTCCTGGCAGACCGAAGCGCCGCTGCGCATGCTCATGAACAATCTGGACCCCGAGGTCGCAGAACGCCCGGATGACCTCGTTGTCTACGGCGGCACGGGCCGCGCCGTCCGCTCCTGGGCGGCCTTCGACGCCATCACCCGGACCCTGGAAACCATGGAAAAGGACGAGACCCTGCTGGTCCAGTCCGGCAAGCCGGTCGGCGTGTTCCGCACCAACGAATGGGCCCCGCGCGTCCTGCTGGCCAACTCCAACCTCGTCGGCGACTGGGCCACGTGGCCCGAATTCCGCCGCCTCGAGGCCGAGGGCCTGATGATGTACGGCCAGATGACCGCCGGATCCTGGATCTACATCGGCACCCAAGGCATCCTCCAGGGCACCTTCGAGACCTTCGCCGCCATCGCCCGGAAACTCACCGGGGACGAGAACGGCACGCTCGCCGGAACCCTGACCCTCACCGGCGGCTGCGGCGGCATGGGCGGCGCCCAACCGCTCGCCGTCACCCTGAACGACGGCGCCTGCCTGATTGTCGACGTCGACGAGTCCCGCCTGCGCCGCCGCGCGGGCAAGCGCTACCTGGACGAGGTGGAAACGGATCTCGACGCCGCCATCGCCAAGGTCCTGGCGGCCAAGGAAGAACGCCGCGGCTGGTCCGTGGGCTACGTGGGCAACGCCGCCGAGGTTTTCCCCGAGATCCTGCGCCGCCACAAAGCCGGCGAACTCACCGTCGACATCGTCACGGACCAGACCTCGGCCCACGATCCGCTGAGCTACCTGCCCGAGGGCATCTCCGTGGACGAGTGGCACCGCGAGGCCGCCGCAGATCCGGAAGGCTTCACCAAGAAGGCCCAGGCATCGATGGCCCGGCACGTCCAGGCGATGGTGGAATTCCAGGACGCCGGCGCCGAGGTGTTCGATTACGGCAACTCCATCCGCGACGAGGCCCGCAAGGGCGGCTACACCCGGGCCTTCGAGTTCCCCGGATTCGTCCCGGCCTACATCCGGCCCCTGTTCTGCGAGGGGCTCGGCCCGTTCCGCTGGGTTGCACTCTCCGGGGACCCGGAGGACATCCGCGTCACGGACGAAGCCATCAAGGAGCTCTTCCCGGAGAACAAGCACCTGCACCGCTGGATCGACGCAGCCCAGGAACGCGTCGAATTCGAAGGCCTGCCGGCGCGCATCTGCTGGCTGGGTTACGGCGAACGCGCCAAAGCCGGACTACTGTTCAACCAGCTCGTAAAGGACGGCAAGGTCAAGGCCCCCATCGTGATCGGCCGTGACCACCTGGACTCCGGCTCCGTCGCCTCCCCGTACCGCGAAACCGAAGCCATGGCTGACGGCTCTGACGCGATCGCGGACTGGCCGCTCCTGAACGCCCTGCTCAACACCGCCTCGGGCGCCACCTGGGTCTCCCTGCACCACGGCGGCGGCGTAGGCATCGGCCGCTCCATCCACGCCGGCCAGGTCTCTGTCGCCGACGGCACCGACCTCGCCGCCCAGAAGCTCGAACGCCTGCTCACCAATGACCCCGGCATGGGCGTCATCCGCCACGCCGACGCCGGCTACGAACGCGCCCTCGACGTCGCCAAGGAGCGCGGCGTCCGCATCCCGATGAACGAATCCCGCTGATTGAGCCTGTCGAAATCCAGGTTTCGACGAGCTCAACCACCGCCGCAGGCTCCACCACCCAAAGTAGGAACACCATGACCCTTGCAACCCACCACACCACCCACTCACCGCTGACCGTCACCCTTGGCTCCGTCGGCGTCACGGCCGAGGACGTGCTCGCCGTCGCCCGCCACGACGCCAAGGTGACCATCGCCCCGGATGCCCTGGAAACCGTTGCCAAGGTCCGCGCCCACATCGATGACCTCGCGTCCAGCGATGTGCCGGCCTACGGCATCTCCACCGGGTTCGGTGCCCTGGCCAACCGCCACATCCCCAACGAACTGCGTACCCAGCTGCAGAAGTCCCTGATCCGCAGCCACGCTGCAGGCATGGGGCCGGCCGTGGAACGCGAAGTGGTGCGGGGCATTATGTTCCTGCGCGCCAAGACCCTCGCCTCCGGCCGCACCGGAGTCCGTCCCGTGGTGCTGCAGACCATGGTGGACGTCCTGAACGCCGGCATCACTCCGGTGGTCCGCGAATTTGGCTCGCTCGGTTGTTCAGGAGACCTGGCCCCGCTCTCGCACTGCGCCCTGGTGCTGATGGGTGAAGGCGAGGCAGAAGGGCCCGACGGCGTCACGTACGGCGGGCGGGGCGAGCGGACTGTCGCCGAGCTGCTTGCGCAACACGGCATCGAGCCGGTCACCCTTGCCGAGAAGGAAGGACTTGCACTGGTCAACGGCACCGAGGGCATGCTGGGCATGCTCCTGATGGCCATCGCCGACCTCCGCCAGCTGCTGGCGACGGCGGACATCACCGCCGCGCTCAGCGTCGAGGCACTGCTGGGCACCGACCAGGTGTTCCTGCCCGAATTGCACGCCGCGCTGCGCCCGCACCCCGGCCAGGCAGCCAGCGCCGACAACATGCTGCGCGTGCTGTCGAATTCGCCGATTGTCGCTTCCCACAAGGTGGGGGACTCCCGGGTGCAGGATGCCTACTCGCTCCGCTGCGCCCCGCAGGTTGCCGGTGCCGTCCGTGACACCGTTGACCATGCGGAACTCGTGGCAACCCGCGAACTTGCCGCAGCAATCGACAACCCGGTGGTCCTTCCCGACGGCCGCGTCAGCTCCAATGGCAACTTCCACGGTGCGCCCGTGGCGTACGTCCTGGACTACCTGGCCATCGCCGTCGCGGACCTCAGCTCCATCGCTGAACGCCGGACGGACCGGATGCTTGATCCCGCCCGGTCGCACGGACTTCCCGCCTTCCTGGCGTCGGATCCGGGCGTCGACTCGGGGCTGATGATTGCGCAGTACACCCAGGCAGGCCTGGTCTCGGACAACAAGCGGCTGGCAGTGCCGGCTTCGGTGGATTCGATTCCAAGCTCCGCCATGCAGGAGGACCACGTCTCCATGGGCTGGCACGCGGCACGGAAGCTGCGCAAGGCGGTGGAGAATCTCCGGCGGGTCCTGGCCATCGAACTGGTGACCTCTGCGCGCGCGCTGGACATCCGCACCCAGCTTTCCGGTGGCGAGCTCACTCCGGGCCCGGCGGGCACCGCCGTCGCGGCTGCCCTCCGCGCCGTGGTGGATGGCCCGGGAACGGACCGTTTCCTGTCGCCCGAACTCGAAGCGGCGGACCGGCTGGTTGCCTCCGGAGAGGTGCGACGGGCGGCCGAATCCGCCGTCGGCTCCCTGGCCTAAAACCGAAGGATCTTCAGTGCCTGCTGCGCTTCCGTCCAAAGGGCGGAATATCCGGCGTCACTGCCCATGGTGGGGTGCGGAGTGTAGTAGAACTGAAGATGTAGTGAAAGTCACATCAACGACGCTGTGGCAGCAGAACGATACAAAGGGGTAGAAGTTCAAATGAAAGCACGTGGGGCAGTCCTGTCCAGGCGCAACGCCCATTCCGCCGCGGTATCCAACTGGAAGGCCCTCAAGGCCGGGGACCGCGTCGAAATCATCAAGCATGCGCATGTGGTGGCAGCCGGGGAGGTGGAAGAGGTGTCGCAGAGCGGCAACGTCCTCTGGCTGGTGCCGGCCGGACCGTCCGACCTGTCGGAGAAGCAGCTCTTCCTGAAGTCCGACGGCGTCCAAGTCCGTCTCGCCTGAGCCGCACCCGCAGCAACTAAGAATCCCCGCAGTGCTTCACGGCACTGCGGGGATTTTTAGTTGCTTCAGGCGTCCGTCCGGGACCTGCGGGCTCGCCCGGCCAACCAGGCGGCCGGGGTATCAGGCAGCAGGCGAATCAGGCCGCGAAGGATTCGTAGGTTTCGCCGAAGGGCACTGATTCGTCCAGGGCTACCGTGTAGCGTCCCGGGTGCAGCCTGGTTACCAGGATGCCGCAGGCGGCGTCCTTCGCTGCCACCTCAATCAGTTCGGCTACCGCGTCTTCCAGTCCTGCGTGGACCTCGCTGGCACTGGAGAACTCCAGGCTGATGGACCGGAGTTCCGGCCTTTCGGCGGTCTTGGCAGCGGCGGGGACGCGCTCCAAAGTGGTTGTAGTCATGTACCGAACTTTCTGTGTTTCGTGCCATGTGGCTCCGCTATTCTAGCGATGAGTATTCACATATGTCAGATGACTGCCCTCCTAAAGCCTCGGAGCGGCGGTCATAAAGCGTTCGTTCGCGGCGCCGGACGGAATCAACGACCATGGAAGCGGGTCCCGCCCGGACCTGACATCCAGCAGTTCCGTCACTACACCTTGAGGAGATTCGGTATGAAGATCATGCGCCTGGGCCACAGCGGCAGCGAACAGCCCGCCGTGCTGGTTCCCTCAGCGGACGGCGCCGGCCAGTACTTCAGCCTGCTGCCCCTGACCGACGATGTTGACGGCGGGTTCCTCGCAGCCGGCGGCCTGGACAAAGTCCGGAAAGCCTTGGAAGCAGGTGAGCTGCCGGTCCTCGAGGGCGCAGACGCGCTCCGGGTCGGGGCGCCCGTGGCAAGGCCCGGTTCCGTGGTGGGCGTCGGGATGAATTACGCCGCGCACGCCGCCGAGTCCGGGGCCGAACCGCCAACGATTCCCGTGGTCTTCCTCAAGCCAAGTAATACGGTCGCCGGCCCATTCGATCCCGCTCCGCTGCCTCCGCGTTCCGCCAAGTACGACTGGGAGGTGGAACTGGGCATCGTGATCGGCAGGGAGGCCGGCTACCTCGGGTCACTGGAAGAGGCAGCCGGGTGCATCGCCGGCTATGTCACTGCCAACGACCTCTCCGAACGTGAATACCAGCTGCCGGGTGCCGCGGGTCAGTGGACCAAGGGCAAGTCGCTGCCCGGGTCAACGCCCCTGGGCCCGTGGCTGGTTCCGGCGGAGGATATCGACGGCGGCAACCTCCCGCTGCGCAGCTGGGTCAATGGAGAACCGCGCCAGGATTCCTCGACGTCCCAACTGATCTTCGACGCGCCCACCCTCGTCCACCACTGCAGCCAGTACATGCGGCTGGAACCTGGCGACGTGATCCTCACCGGAACCCCGGAAGGCGTGGCGCTGAGCGGCCGGTTCCCCTACCTCCAGCCCGGCGACGTGGTGGAGGTGGAAGTGGAAGGCCTGGGCCGCCAGCGCCAGGAGCTGTTCCGGGCGCCGGCGGCCGCAACGGCCTAGCTGATGCTGCGCGGCTAGCCTGCCTTGACCGCCAGCACCGGACAGTCCGCTTCCAGCAGGATGCGCTGGGATGTGCTGCCCATGATCAGCTTGCCCACCGGGGTGCGGCGGCGCAGGCCGATCACGATCAGGTCAGCGTTGTGCTCCTCGGCAGCATCCAGCACTTCGGCGGCAGCGTCGTGGCCGCGGACGGGTCGTTTGATCAGGAATTGGATGCCCTGGCCGGCAAGCCGCTGCTCGATGTCCTGGATCTCGCCGTCCTGGGCGAAACGGTTGTCCACGGTCGCCTCGCCCTTGGAGGAGTTGATCAATACCAGGGTGCTGTTGCTCTTGCGGGCTTCGGTGATGGCCTGCGTCAGGGCAGCTTCGCCCTCCGGGGTCGGGACGTATCCCACAACGACTGTCATTGTTGTCTCCTTATGTCTTCTGTGACCCACGCGGACAGGTGTCCCTGCCCGGGCTTGCGAGGTTAGGGAGCTGTTCAGTCACTGTAGTCCGCCGCGCCCGAATTGGCCGGAACCAGGGGCTTGTGCGCCGGACGGTTCCGGCGGAACAGCTTGTAGGCAAACGGCCAGAGCAGGATGAGGCCAATGATGACATAGATCCCGACGGCGATCGGCTCACCCAGAAGCCCTGCCGGGTCGCCCGCGCTCAGCTGGAGCGTCTTGCGGAGCTGGCCTTCGATACGGGGTCCCAGGATCACGCCGAGGATCAGCGGCAGCACGGGGAGTCCGAAGCGCCGCATCATGAACCCGAGTGCGCCCAGGACCAGCAGGATCACCAGGTCGAACGCCTGCAGGTTCACCGAGTAGGCGCCCAGCGTGGCGAAGAACAGGATGCCGGCGTACAGGTACGGGCGGGGGAGTTGCAGCAGCTTGGCCCACATCGGTGCCAGGGGCAGGTTGATGATCAGCAGCAGGAAGTTGCCGATGAAGAGGCTGGCGATCAGCGCCCACACCAAAGGACCCTGGCTGGTGAAGAGCTGCGGGCCCGGCTGGATGCCATAGGACGTGAAGGCGGCGAGCATGACGGCGGCCGTGGCGTTGGTGGGCAGGCCCAGGGCCAGCATCGGGGTCAGGGTGCCGGCTGCGGCAGCGTTGTTGGCCGCTTCCGGGCCCGCGACGCCCTCGATGGCGCCGTGGCCGAATTCCTCCGGGTGCTTGCTGAGGCGCTTCTCCGTGACGTAGGAGAGGAACGTGGGGATCTCGGCGCCGCCGGCGGGCAGTGCGCCAAACGGGAAGCCGAAGGCTGTACCTCGCAGCCACGGCTTCCAGGAGCGCTTCCAGTCGGACTTGCCCATCCAGGGCTGGCCCACGGGGATCGCGTGCAGAGGAGTCCGGCGGAGGTGCGCGGCCACCCAGAGGGCCTCGCCCACGGCGAAGATGGCCACGGCCACCACCACGATGTCCAGGCCGTCCGCCAGCAGGGGCTGGCCGAACGTCAGGCGGCGCTGGCCGGTCACCGAATCCATCCCCACCAGGCCGATGGCCAGGCCGAGGCCCAAGGATGCGAATCCGCGCAGCCGGGACGAGCCCAGTACGGCGGTGACGGCTAACAGGGCGAGGACCATGATTGCGAAGTAACTTGGCGCGCCCAGGCTGACGGCGAACTTCACCACGATCGGTGCGCAGACGGCCAGCAGCGCCGTGCCGATGGTGCCGGCGACGAACGAGCCGATGGCCGCCGTCGCAAGCGCCTGCGCCGCCCGGCCCGCCTTGGCCATCTTGTTGCCTTCAATGGCGGTGACTACGGAGGACGATTCGCCGGGAGTGTTCAGCAGGATGGATGTGGTGGAGCCGCCGTACATGCCGCCGTAGTAGATGCCGGCGAACATAATGAACGCACTGGTGGGTTCCAAGGCGTAGGTGACGGGGAGCAGCAGGGCAACGGTCATGGCCGGGCCCAGGCCGGGGAGGACGCCGACGGCGGTGCCCAGGACCACGCCGATGACGGCGTACAGGAAGTTCATGGGGGTCAGGGCGGTGGCAAAGCCGTCCATCAGGGAGGACCAGACGTCCATTAGAGGATTCCTTCCAGGAGGCCGGCCGGCAGCGCGATGCCAAGGCCCAGGTAGAAGCCGTAGAAGGTCAGCAGGGACAACGCCACGGAGATCAGTCCGTCCCGGACGTAGCGGCGGCTGCCAAGGGCCAGGACGCTGCCCCAGAACAGGACGGTCCCGGAGATCACCCACCCGGCCCAGTCGATCAGCAGGATGTTCAGGATGAAGGTTCCTGCCAGCGGCAGGACGGTCTTCCAGTCCGCGGGATGGGTGAGGTCGACGTCTTCGCCACCCTCGGCCTCGCCCTTGCCGCCGCGCAGGACGTTGAGGGCCAGCAGCACGGCGCAGACCACCAGCATTCCGGCCACGATGAACGGAACGGTCTTGGGCCCCACCGGGTCGGATTTCGAATACGGGGTCGCCAGGCCGTTGGCGTCCAGGAAGACCAGGACGCCGGCCGCCCCGAGCAGGAGGGCAACGCCCAGCTCGGAGCGGCCTTTGAGGCCTGTGGTCAGGGACGTCACGCCAGCCCGAGCTTGGTGAGGACGTCGGCTACGCGCTTGTCCTGCTCGGTGAGGAAGGACTTGAACTGGTCACCGGTGATGAAGGCATCGGTCCAGCTGTGGGTCTTCAGCGCTTCCTTCCAGCCGTCGGTGCCGTGCATCTTTTCCAGGGCCGCAATCAGGGCAGCCTTGTCCTTGTCGCTGATTCCCGGAGGGGCCACCACGCCGCGCCAGTTGGTGAACACCAGGTCGATGTTGGATTCCTTGAGCGTGGGTGCGTCCACGCCGTCGAGGCGCTTCTCGCCGCTGGTGGCCAGGACGCGGACCTCGCCGGATTCGATCTGCTTCAGGTACTCCCCGGCGCCGGAGGCGGCGAAGCCGAGCTTGTTGCCGAGGATCGCGGGCAGGAGGTCGCCGCCGCCGTCGTAGGAGACGAAGTTGACCTTGGTGGCGTCGATGCCCACGGCACCTGCAAGCTGCATCGGCAGGAGGTGGTCCGGGCCGCCGGGGGAGGAGCCGCCGCCTACTGAGATGGAGCCGGGATCGGCCTTCCAGGCCTTCACCAGGTCATCGATGGTCTTGTAGGGCGAGTCCTTGCTGACCATGATGGCGCCGGGCTCTTCGATGAGGCGGGCCAGTGGGGTGGTGTCCGTCAGCTTGGACTCGGACTTGTTGGTGTAGCTGGCACCCACGACGCCCAGGCCCATGAGCATGGCGAGGTCGCCGTTGCCCTTTTCGTTGACGATCCGGGCCAGGCCCACGGTGCCGCCGGCGCCGGCCAGGTTGAAGACTTCGGTGTTGGTGGAAATCTTCTCGTCATCGAGGACCTTGGCGGCGGCGCGGGCGGTGGTGTCGTAGCCGCCGCCGGGGGTGTTGGGGACCATGATCTGCAGGCCGGTGATGGGACCGGCAGCGGCGCCGGAACTTTCCGAACCCGTGGAGCCCTTGCTGGTGGCACCGCAACCGGTGGCCATCAGGGCGATGCCGGCGGCAATGGCGGCAACTCGCAATGCGCGGATCTGGCGCATGTATTCCTCTTCTCATCAAAATCTGATCAGCATCGGCTGACTGGGTGGTTCCGATGCTAGGGGCGCAGGTGACGGCCATCACTCTTGTGTACGCAGAGAAAGTTGTGTTCATTGCGTTCACGCTTCAAACACCCCGCAACGTCCCCGCCGCGGGCTTTGGGATATAGTTCCCGGGTATCGCCCCCCGGAACACCAGGAAGACCATTGTGACTCGACGACGAGGAATGTCCCTTGCCGGGCAGTACCTTCTGCTGCAGTTGCTCATTGTCCTGGCGGTGCTGGTGGGCGTGGTGGCCATCTCCCTGGCCCAGTCCGCGGCGGCCTTCGAACGGACCGAGGGCAGACGTGCGCTGTCGGCCGCGGAAGCGCTGGGCGGCAATCCGGTGGTGCGGGAACTCCTTCCGGACACTGAACCGCGTGGCGGTGCCGTGTTGCCCGCGGTGGCCGAGTCGGTGCGCATCGTCTCGGGTTCCTCCAGGGTGGCGCTGGCAAAACTTGACCGCACCGTGGTGGCCTCCTCGGACCCCAGCCTGCTGGGCGAGCCGCTGGAGCTCGGCGAGAGCAGGGTGATGGAAGGCCGGGCCTGGACCGGAGTGGTGGGCGGGACGCCCGCCCCGCTCCTGTCCGCCCACGTTCCGGTCCTTGACGACGCCGGCCGCATGATCGGGATCGCTTCCATCAGCCGCAACTATCCCACCGTGCTTGAGCGGCTGGGCGATGCCGTCCCCAATCTCCTCACCTACCTTGGGGTCGCCAGCGTCCTGGGCCTCGCCGGCTCCCTCCTGCTGTCCCGCAGGGTCAAGCGGCAGACCCTCGGCATGGAACCCAGCGAAATCACCAGCCTGGTGGAAAATCGGGAGGCCATGCTGCACGGCCTCAAGGAGGGCGTGGTGGCGCTCGACCTGCATGAGCGGATCACGGTGGCCAACCACAGTGCGCGGTCGCTGCTGGGGCTCCCGCCGGATTGCGTGGGCAAACGCGTGTCCGGACTGGCTGTCGAACCGGCTCTCAAGGAAGTCCTCACGGGGGACCAGCCCGGACCGGACCGGCTGGTGCTCGTCGGGGACCGCCTGGTGGTGATGAACCGGGTTCCCATCCGGTCCCGCGGCAAGGTGATCGGCTCGGTGGCCACGCTCCGCGACCGGACAGAACTCTCAGAGCTTGAGCACGAACTGGGCGCCACCCGCACCGCCACGGACACCCTTCGGGCCCAGGCGCACGAGTTCGCCAACCAGCTTCATGTCATCTCCGGCCTGATCCAGATCGGCGAGTACGATTCCGTGGTCCAGTTCGTCAACGGCGCCACGGTGGACCGGACCCGGCTTAACGATGAGGTGACCGGCCGGATCGCCGATCCTGCGCTCGCCGCCCTGCTGATCGCCAAGTCCAGCCTGGCCGCCGAGCGTGGGGTGGCCCTGCAACTGGACCCGGACTCGGGGCTGGACAAGGTTGATGACGCGCTGTCCCGGGACCTCACCACGGTGGTGGGGAACCTCGTTGACAACGCGTTCGACGCCGTCACCGGGCTTCCGCAGGCGGCCGTCAGGGTGCTGGTGGAAGGCAGCGCCGGGGGAGACGTGGTGGTGACGGTGCGGGACAACGGAGCCGGCGTCCCGGGCGGTTCAGCCGACCACATCTTCCGCCAGGGCTTTACCACCAAGGAACCCGGACCGGCGGGCAGCCGCGGCTTCGGGCTGGCGATGTCCCGGGTTGTCTGCCGCCGCGGCGGCGGGAACCTGACGGTGGCCAACGACCACGGGGCGGTCTTTACGGCCGTGCTGAAACGAGGGAGTACCCAGGCATGATCAAGGTCCTGATCGTCGACGACGATTTCATGGTGGCAAAGGTGCACGCCGGCTTCATCCAGCGCACACCCGGCTTCACCGTGGTGGGAGCGGCCCACACCGGCGCGCAGGCAGTTGCCGAGACCCAACGGCTCAGGCCGGACCTGGTGCTGCTGGACATCCACCTGCCCGATGTGAACGGCCTGGACCTGATGCACCGGCTGCGCAGCGTGGCCCCCGAACTGGACGTCCTGGTGATCAGTGCCGCCCGCGAAGTTGAAACGGTGCGGAAGGCGCTCCGGGGCGGCATCGTCCACTACCTGATCAAGCCGTTTTCCCAATCGGACCTGCAGGAGCGGCTGGAGTACTACCGCAACGCCTACCAGGGCCTGGATGCTGCCAAGGAGGTTGCCGAACAATCGGACGTTAATCGGGTGTTCGGCCTGGACCGCGCCGAACGTCCGCTGCCCAAGGGCTGCAGCATCGAGACCCTGAAGCTGGTGGAGGCCGCTCTTAACGCTGCCGCCGCTGACGTGTCCGCCGCCGAGGTGGCGCAGGAGCTCGGAACCTCCCGCGTCAGCGCCCGTCGCTACCTGGAGTACCTGCACGACGAAGGCCTGCTGGATGTCCGGCTCAAGTACGGGGTGGGGCGGCCGGAACGGCGTTACGTTTTGAAGGCCTGACCCGGCTGACCGCCAGGGACTGTCAGCGCAGCAGCGTATCCACCAGCCGGGCGGCCGTGCGTGCGGTCCGGCCGTCGACGTCGAACGCCGGGTTCAGCTCCGCCACGTCAAGGTGCAGCAGCTTTCCGCTCCGCGCCACCTGCCGGCACACCGCCATGATGACCGGGAGCGGCACACCGTAGGCCGCGGGGGCGCTGACGCCGGGGGCCACCGCGGCGGGCAGCACGTCAAGGTCGATGGTCAGGTACAGGACGTCGGTTTCCGCCAGGAAGTCCGCCACGAAGGCCTGGACCCGTTCCGCCTCGCAGTCTTCGTCCAGCAGGTACCCGACGCCCAGTTTTCTGGCGGTATCGAACAGGGCCCGGGTGTTGTTCGGCTCCGAGATACCGACGACGGCGTAGCGGAAGTCGCGCCCGGCGTCCGCTTCCGCGCGTGCCATTTGCAGGAACGGCGTCCCGGAGCTTGGAACCGCTTCGTCGCGGAGGTCGAAGTGGGCATCAAGGTTCAGCACGCCCAGGCGCTGCCCGCTGCGGACCGCCGCCGACGCACTGACGCCAAGGTAGCTGGCGTAGGCGGTTTCGTGGCCCCCGCCCAGGACGACAGTCTGGTGGCCGGCATCGAGCAGGGAGGCTACCGACTGGCCCAACCGTTCCTGGCCGGCCTCCAACCGGTCCCCGGACACCACCACGTCCCCATGATCGGCAACGGTGCGGTCCAGATGGAACGCCAGCGGGCCCAGTGCTTGTCGCAGCGCCGCCGGTGCGGCTTCCGCCCCGATGCGGCCCTTGTTCCGGCGCACGCCCTCGTCGCTGGCGAAGCCCAGCAGGGCCACCGGCTTGCGGCCGGATGCCACTGGATGCCCGGCACTCCGGCCGCCCGGCGCGTCCACCGGCCCCGGCTGACTTTCCATGGTCACTGCCTGCCACCAGCGGCGGTGTTCCGGTCCGTCGCCGTCGTACCTCCCTGTCCAAGGTTGCGGCGGGACATCGACGGCTGGGGAATGGAAGGGCATGTTTCAAGCTCACCGCATGCCGGGCACAAAAACCAGCGCCGCCGTCGTCGTCCTGTCCGGGATCCAAGAACCAACCCCGGCGGGGGCAGGGGATAGGGTGAGAGCGGTCGGCCAGATCGAAGCGTGACGTGCCTGTGCCGGAACCACGCACATTCCCAGGCTGGAGGCCGCCCATGTTCGACGCCGCTAACATCATCTTTGCCGCCGCCGGCGCTGCCGTCTTCGTCGCCGCGGTCCTTCCGAAGCTGCTGCGCAACATGCCCCTGTCCATGCCCATGGTCTTCCTAGGTGCCGGCATGGGCGCTTTTGCGTTGATTCCATCGCTCCCGGATCCCAACCCGGTGGAGCACCGCGGCTTCGTGATGCACCTGGCGGAAATCTGCGTCATCATTTCGCTGATGGGCGCCGGGCTGGCCCTGGACCGGCCGGTGGGGCGCAAGCGCTGGTCCACCACTTGGCGGCTGCTGGGTATAGCCATGCCCCTGTGCATCGTTGGCCTGACGCTGCTGGGCATGTGGTTCCTGGGCCTCGGGCTCGGTGCGGCGCTGCTGGTGGCTGCCAGCCTGGCCCCGACGGACCCGGTCCTGGCCTCCGAGGTGCAGGTGGGCGAACCGGCGGACGAGGAGGACGGCGTCGAAAAGGAAGATGAGGTGCGCTTCGGCCTCACCTCGGAGGCCGGCCTCAACGACGGGTTGGCTTTCCCGTTCGTCTACCTTGCCATCGCCATCAGCGTGGCCGGGGCCTCGCCGTCGGCCTGGTTTCCCGAATGGTTCGGGGTGGACGTGCTGTGGCGGCTGGCCCTGGGACTGCTGGTGGGCTTCCTGACCGGAAAACTGCTGGCGATGCTTTTCTTCTCTGCCCGCCGGGACAGCCTGCGGCTTTCCAACCACTCGGAGGGCTTCGTGGCCCTGGCGGCCACGTTCCTGGCGTACGGGCTGACGCAGCTGGCGGAAGGCTACGGGTTCATCGCGGTGTTCGTGTGTGCCGTGACCATCCGAGCAGCTGAGCGGAGCCACGGCTACCACCGGGTGCTGCACTCCTACGTGGAGCAGCTCGAACGGCTCCTGACGGTGGTGATCCTGGTCCTGCTCGGGGGTGCCATCGCGCGCGGACTCCTCGCCGGAATCGGCCCGGCGGAGGTGCTGGTGGCCTTGGCGTTCCTGCTGGTGGTAAGGCCCCTGGCGGGCTGGCTGGGGCTGCTGGGCGGCAAGACCGGGCCGCGCGAACGCGTGGCGCTGTCATTCTTCGGCATCCGCGGCATCGGGTCGCTGTACTACCTGGCCTTCGCGCTGGGGGAGGGCCATTTCGCTGACCAGGCGCACTGGCTGTGGTCGTTTGTGGGGTTGGTGGTGGCGTTGTCCATCGTGATCCACGGGGCCACCACCTCGCCGCTGATGAACCGGCTGGACCGGCTTCGCGAGAAGCGGGCGCTGGCGGTTTCCGGGGACGAGGGACTCGCGCCAAACACGCCGGTATAGTCAGCCGGCATAGGCGCCGGTATAGACAGAGGGCCGGCACGGCAGACGCCGCACCAGCCCTCCGTACATTGCAGTGGCTACATGCCGAGGGCGGCCTCGATCGGGCCGATGGCGAAGAACAGCAGGAACGCCGCGGCCACAGCCCACATCAGCGGGTGGATGTCCTTGACCCTGCCCTGGACCGTGCGGATCAGGACATAGGCGATGAAGCCGGCGCCCAGGCCGTTGGCGATGGAGTAGGTGAACGGCATGAGGGTGAAGGTCAGGAACGCCGGAATGGCAATGCCCCAGTCCTGCCAGTCGATCTTGCCCACCTGGGACACCATCATGAAGCCCACCACCACCAGCGCCGGAGCCACGGCCTCGAACGGGACCAGGTTGATCAGCGGGGTGAAGAACATGGCCACCAGGAACAGCAGGCCGGTGACGATGGAGGCGACGCCGGTCCGGGCGCCTTCGCCAATGCCGGCGCCGGCTTCGACGTAGATCTGGTTGGAGGAGACGGACGCGCCGCCGCCGATGATCGCACCGAGGGCGTCCACCTGGAGCACGCGGTCGACGTCGGGAATGTTGCCGTTTTCGTCAACCGTGCCGGCTTCGTTGGCCAGGCCCACCATGGTGCCCATGGCGTCGAAGAAGATGCTGAGCAAGATAACGAAGGCCAGCAGGGTGGCGGCCACGAAGCCGAGATCGGAGAACGCCCCGAACGGGTTGGCCTTGCCGATCAGGGAAAGGTCCGGGGCGGACCAGCCGGTGAACGTGGGGGCCACCAGGGACCAGCCCTGCGGGTTGGAGGTCTTGCCGTCGAAGCTGGGGCCGATGTGGAGGGTCATTTCAAGGATGACGGACAGCACCGTGGAGGTGATGATGCCGATCAGGATGGCGCCCTTGATCTTGCGCACCACCAAGGCGATGGTCAGGACCAGGCCGAAGACGAACACGGCCGTTGGCCAGCCCAGCAGCTTGCCGTCGAAGCCCAGGCCCACAGGCACGGTGGTTCCTGCCACGTCCGGGATGCGCCGTACGAACCCGGCATTGACCAGGCCGATCAAGGCGATGAACAGGCCGATGCCCACCACGATCGCTGTCTTGAGCCCGTCGGGGACGGCCTTGAAGACGGCGGTGCGGAAACCGGTGAGGACCAGGATCAGCATGGTGATGCCGGAGAGGACCACCAGGCCCATCATGTCCGGCCAGGTGAGGCCCGGGTTCCTGGCAACTGTCACGGCCACGAAGGCGTTGACGCCCAGGCCGGTGGCCAGAGCGAAGGGATGCCGCCCCCACGCACCCATGAGGATGGTCAGGACTCCGGCTACGAGCGCAGTTACCGCGGCCACGGCGGTGAAACCGAGCGTTGCCCCGGTGGAGTCGGGGCCGGACAGGATCAGGGGGTTCAGCACCACGATGTAGCTCATGGCGAAGAAGGTGGCGAACCCGCCGCGGATCTCGCGGGAAAGGTTGGAGCCGCGCTCCGTGACCTTGAAATACCGGTCCAGGGCAGAGCCTTGCTTAAGCATTAGTCCTCCGGGGGAATGTGTGGGGATACCTGCATCCTAAGGGCGCTGCACGGTAGGGTCGGCCAAATTCGCCTAGTCTGTAAGGAAGCCAACACGAGGAGCAGCCCACCATGCGCCCAGTCCGCCGGCAGTTGCTGAGCGTGATGCTCGGTTTGTTCATCCTTGCAGCCGCCACCCTGGGCCTGGCAGCGCCGGCCTCCGCGCACGATGCTGCGGAATCCACCAGCCCGGCACAGGGAGCTTCGCTGGCGGCCCCGCCGGGTGAAGTTTCGGTGACCTTCAGCAATCCGCCGCTGGGCATTGGTTCCTCGTTCTCCGTCAAGGACGCGTCCGGCACGGAATGGGCTGACGGTTCCGTCCGGATCGTTGACAACGTGGCCACCCAAAAGCTGCGTTCCGGCGGCCCGGCAGGGGCGTACACGGTGGCGTGGCGCGTCGTCAGCTCCGATTCACACCCGATTGAGGGGACTTTCACGTTCACCGCGGCGTCGGGATCTGCCCCGTCCGGAACGGCGGCGTCGGGAAGTCCGACGACGGCCGGTGCTGTCCCGGCCATAGGCACCGCCAAGCCGGGAGTCACGGAGGAGCCCTCCGCGCCTGCCGCTGCGGGCGAGCCCTTCCAATGGAGCATTGTGCTGTTTGCGGCTGTGGCCGTTGGATTGCTCGTCACCCTGGGCGTCCTGGCCCGGCGCCGGCTTTCCGGCGACGGCGACATGCCGGACGACGGCGACGTACCTGAGGGCGGGGACGCGCCAGATGGCGGGGACCTGGCCGACGAAGCCCGGCAGTAGCGCACACCCGGAGTACCAGGCGGAACCAGGCCGGCGGGCACGCGGGCGGCCGTCAGCAGGTCAGCACCGCAAAGCTGCCCGTTGCCGGGAAGGCGCCGCCGGATCCGTGGACGTTGTCTATATTGACCTTGGCGGAGATCGCCTGGCCCACGGTCTTGGCCTGGCGCAGCACTTCCTTCGGTGATGGCGTGATCAGCTCGCCCACGCCTACCAGGTAGATGCCGATGGCGCGCATGGCCGCTGCCACGTTCTTGCCCACGGCAATGCCAAAGTCGCTGAGCATGCGCCGCAGTTGGCTGTGGGCGCACCGCGTCAGGACAATGTGGTCAGCCACCAGGATGCCTGTAGGCGTGTGGACCTGCCATTGCGGCGCGGCAGTTTCCCCCGGTCCTTCAACCATGGTCAGCTGCACTGCCCGGGTGGTGTTCCGTACGTCAACGCTGTGGCTTGCGGCGTAGTTGCGCAGGTGGCGCAGGATCTCGTTCCGTTCCCGGAGGGTGTCGCTGTCAGCGGCGTCGCAGCGCTGCAGCGACGACGTGTTCGCCGGCTGCGCCGCGCCCAGGATGTCCAGGCCGTCCACCACGATGGAGTCCACGCCATGGCGCCGCAGTTCAGCGGCCACGGCCAGCCCGGACAGGCCGGTGCCAATGATCACAGTGGTGGTCTGTTCGGTCCCCGCACTCCCAGGCATGCTTGACACTGCAGTTTCCCTCCTTCGAAGCTTCGGCAGGTTGCCGGCGACCTCGCCGGCTCGCGTCCCGGTACCCCCAAGTACGGTCGCAGCGCATGGCCGGGCCATCCCTGACAGGAAGTTGCAGCTGGTGTCCCGGACCAACAATGTCCTGAAGACTACAGAACAATTGCGGCCGTGAATAGCCCATTGGACAAAACATTCCTGCCGTAATGAAGGCGCTTTCCGCGACCGGCCCAAGAGCCTGTGGATAACCCTCGTTCCCGCCCCTGAACAGGCTTGCTAAGCCGCATGGGACGGAGAATAGTGGGAAACGGAGGCGGCCTTTTTCCCGCCGTTGCGGCAGCGGGACGGGGTGCACGGGACCCGGGCCGTTTTCTGGCAGAATAGCCGCAACATCAGGCAGTATCGCGAGGAGGCGGCCCCCATGGGCTCACAAGAGTTGCATCCGGACCCGGCCCCGGACGGTGGTGGTTCTCCGGCCGCTCCCGAAGGCATCGTGGTAGGCGTCGATGGCTCTGAGCACGGCCAGTGCGCCCTGGTGTGGGCCGCGCGGGAGGCCCAGCGCCGCCGTCGTCCCCTCCACATCGTGACCGCCTATGCGGTGCCGATCTTCGCCGCGTCCGGCCTGGACGGCGGCTACGCCACCGTGGATGACTCAGTCATCCGCGAGGGGGCCGAGGCCATCGCCAAACAGGCCCTCGAGAAGGTTTCCATGTACGACGTCGAGGTCAGCTCCTCGGTGGAGAACGGTGACGCCGCCGGAGTGCTGCTGGAGATCTCCGAAACCGCCGAGCTCCTGGTGGTGGGCACCCGCGGCCGTGGCGGCTTCGTGGGCCGGCTCCTGGGTTCGGTCAGCAGTGCCCTGCCTGCGCACGCGAAATGCCCCACGGTTACGGTGCCCCTGTTCTGTTCTGATCGCCTCGGCGAGACCACCGAGGACCGGCGCATCAAGGCAGAGCAGGCCAAGTCCGGGCACCGGCAGGTGGAGAACGTCGTGGTGGTGGGCGTCGACGGCTCGGAGCAGGCCCGGGTCGCTGTCCTTGAAGCGGCTGACCAGGCCGAACGCCTCGGCGCCGCGCTGCGCGTGGTCTGTGCCGTCCCTCAGTACAGCGGATCCTTGGCCTGGGTTCCCGCGCCGATGGACCGGAAGGCCCTGTTTGAGGACATCCGGGTCACTTTGGACGCCGGCATGGCCTGGCTCCGCAGCCATTATCCCCGCTTGCAGGCCGACTACGAGCTGAAGGACGGTTCGCCCGTCGATGTGCTCGTGGAGGAGAGCAGGCACGTGGAGCTGGTGGTGGTGGGCACCCGCGGCCGCGGCGGCTTCACCGGCATGCTCCTCGGCTCAACATCGGACGGCGTGCTCCATCACGCCAAGGGGCCGGTCATGGTGGTCCCGGACAGGGAAGACTCCCGCTTGGCCGACCGCGCACGGTTCGGGCCCATCCTGGGCGACGCCGCCTAGGCACAACAGATCCGCCGGCAAGGCAGCCACACCATGGAGCAGCACGGGGTACCGTCGCCGGGCACCCGCGGGGATGCCGGGCCGGTCCTGGGGCTGGCCGCGCTCGACGCCGGAATGCTGGCCCTCGTGGGCGGCAAGGCCGCGAACCTCGGCGAGTTGCTGTCCGCCGGGCTGCCCGTCCCGGAAGGTTTCTGCCTGACCACCGATGCATACTGGCAGGTGGTCGGTGCCCCCGATCCCGTCCTTCCCGCCCTCGCGGAGGTTTACGCAGCCCTGCAGGCAGCAGCACGGGCCACGGGCCACAGTCCAGCCTTCAAGGAGCCGGACCTCCTGGACGGGCTGGCCGGAACCGCGCGCGCCGCAATCCTGGCGGCGCCGCTCCCGGCAGCAGTATCCGAGGCTGTTAAGCAGGCCTACGCTGCCATGGGGCCGAGCGTACCGGTGGCGGTACGGTCCTCCGCCACCGCCGAAGACCTGCCGTTTGCGAGTTTCGCCGGCCAGCAGGACACCTACCTCAATGTCGTCGGAGCGGAAGCCGTCCTTGAGGCTGTCCGCAATTGTTGGGCCTCGCTCTGGACTGACCGCGCAACTGCCTACCGGGCAAGCCTTGGTATCGACCCGGCCGGAGTGGCCCTGGCCGTGGTGGTCCAGCGGATGGTGGACGCAGACACGGCAGGGGTCATGTTCACGGCAAACCCACTCACCGGGCGGCGCCGGCAGATCGTCATCGACGCCGCGCCGGGCCTCGGCGAAGCCGTCGTCTCCGGCGCCGTCAACCCGGACCACTTCGTGGTGGACGGCGTGACAGGCAAAGTGGTGGAACAGCGGCTTGGTGGGAAGGGGCGTTGAAATCAGGCCCCTTCCCGGCGGCGGCACGGCGACCCGGCAGTCGCCGGGCGGCACCGGAACTTCCTGCCTGACGGAACGGCAGCTGGCGGCCCTGGCGAGGCTCGGCCTGCAGGCCGAAGAGCATTTCGGCGCTCCGCAGGACACCGAGTGGGCCATCGACAACGCCGGCACCCTGTGGCTGACGCAATCCCGGCCCATCACCACCCTGTACCCGGTCCCGGAAAGCAACGGGGCGGCCGACGGCGTCCGGCAGCGCGGGCACGATGCCGGCGGTACCCGGGCGTACCTCTGCTTCAGCCTGGCACAGGGGCTTACCCGGCCACTCACCCCCATGGGGCTCGCCGCGTTGCGCCTTGTCGCCTCGTCTGTGGCCACGGCCGCACGGTTCCCGGTTCCCGAACCCCGGCGGGGGCCGTCCCCGTACGCCGAGGCCGGGCAGCGGATGTACATCGACTTCACCACCCCCCTCCGCAGTGCTGTGGGCCGCCGCATCGTTCCCCGGGTCTTTGACGTCATGGAAGCCCGGTCCGCGGCGGTCATGCGTCAATTGTTCGACGACCCTGCCTTTGCGGTGACCAGCAGGACGCCCTTCGGGCTCCTCCGCCACGCAGGCCCGGCAGCAGTGCGTGCCAAGGTTCCCCAAGCCATACTCCGGTCACTGCTCCGGCCCGAGGCAGCCCTCCGCAGGCTGGACCGTTTTACCCGGGACTTCGAAGCATCGATGGCCCCCGGCGACGGCGCCGGAACCCTGGCCCGGCTGGACCACATCGAGGCCCTCCTCGGTTCCCGCCTGTTTTCGATTGTTCCGGCCATACTTCCCGTTCCCCTGGTGGGTTTCGCCATGCTGGGCATCGCGGGAAAACTCCTTGGCGGTGACGCGTGGGATGAACTGCAACCTGTTATCCGGGGCCTGGCCAACAATGTCACCACGGAGATGGACCTTGAACTGTGGCGCCTCGCAACGGCCATCAAGGATGATGGCGAGTCGTGCGCCGCCCTGATGGCGTCGGATCCAGCCGCCCTGGCGGAAGATTTCAAGGCCGGCAGGCTGCCCGCACGCCTGGACGCCGGACTGGGAAGGTTCCTTGACCGGTACGGACACCGGGCAGTGGCTGAAATCGATGTCGGGCTGCCACGCTGGTCGGAAGAGCCCGCGCACATCCTGGGCATCCTGGCCAACTACCTCCGGCTGGAGAATCCTGCCCTCGCGCCGGACCTGCTGTTCAGCAAGGCAGCCGAGGACGCTGAAGCGCGGGTGGACCGGCTCGTTGCCCGCGCAGCCGGGCGCGGCAGAATCAGGGGAATGCTGGTGCGGGCCGCCCTGCGCAGGGCACGGCTCTTCGCCGGCCTGCGTGAACTGCCCAAGTACCAACTTGTGGTTGGCCTTGGAGAGGTCCGCCGGCAACTGCGTCGAGTAGGCGCCGAGCTGGCGGAGGCCGGGGCCCTCGAGTGCCCGGATGATGTCTTCTTCCTGGACTTCGCCGAGGCGCGTCAGGCACTTGCCGGTGAGACAGGGGATCGCGGAGCAACGCTCCCGGACTTCCGGGCGCTGGTGGCGGCCCGGCAGCCCGACTACCGCAGGGAGCTCGGCCGCCACCATATTCCCCGGGTACTCCTCTCCGACGGCACCGAGCCCGAAGCCGTGCGCACCGCCGTCGGGATTGCGGACGGAACGCTGGCAGGAAGTCCCGCGTCGGCAGGGATGGTGACGGCGGCGGCACGGGTGGTCCTGGACCCCGTCGGTGCCCATCTTGAGCCGGGCGAAATCCTGGTTGCTCCGTCCACGGACCCCGGGTGGACGCCGTTGTTCCTCACTGCGGGCGGGCTGGTGATGGAGATGGGCGGCGCCAACTCCCACGGTGCCGTCGTGGCCCGGGAATACGGCATTCCCGCGGTGGTCGGGGTGGCGGACGCCACCAGGCTGATAACCACCGGCCAGAGGGTAGCGGTCGACGGCGGTGCCGGAACCGTAGTGCCGGAACGCCAGGCCCCGGCCGCAGGTTTAGGGACCCATACCGGCACGGACCCGGCCGCGCGGGCGTAACCTTGATCTATGGGTTCCAACACGCTGGATTCCAGTGGAGAGTTGCAGCAGCGCAGCAGATTGAGCCGCCGGACATGGCTTCGGTGGATGCCTGCCGCCGCGGCCCCGGTGGTGATCGCGGTGGGCGCCCTCACCGGGTCCCTGCCGGCCAGCGCCGGAGACCCGCTTCCCGCGAAAACCCCTGCACAAGTCCTGGAACTGGTGGGCACCCATCAGGTCCACACCTTCTCAGGAACCCTGGAGCAGGTTGCCGAACTGGGCCTCCCGGAGCTTCCGGCCGCCGGGAAGACCTCCGCCCCTGCATCAGCCGGGAGCGCCGCTTCCGTGATTGAGCTCTTGTC
Organism: Arthrobacter sp. SLBN-112; assembly: GCF_030944625.1. NCBI lineage: Bacteria > Bacillati > Actinomycetota > Actinomycetes > Micrococcales > Micrococcaceae > Arthrobacter > Arthrobacter sp. SLBN-112. The sequence continues at coordinate 252,102 of NZ_JAUSXY010000001.1, read as the reverse complement.
CGGCCGGCACACGGCACGCATCTACGTCGACGGCAAGGACAACGCCCGCGTGCAGGTAGTGGACCAGTTGGCCGAGCGGGACGTGGTCCGGCACGGCAATGACGTCTGGTTCTACTCATCGAAGGACAACACCGCAGAGCACCTGACGCTGCCGGCAAAAACCCAGGATCCGTCGCCCTCGAAGGACGCGCAGGGCGCACCCGGCCTTCCCGCGCCGGGCGACCTGGCGCAGCAGTTCCTGTCTAAAGTCGATCCCACCACAGCCGTCACCGTGGGGCCGGATGTCGTCGTGGCCGGGCGCAGCGCCTACAACCTGGTAATTGAGCCCCGCACGGATGCCACGCTGGTGGGCAAAGTGGCCATCGCCGTGGACGGCCAAACCGGCATGCCACTGTCCGTCCAGGTGACCGCCCGCGGAGCGGACAAGCCCGCGTTCCGTTCCGGCTTCACCGCGCTCTCCCTGGACGCACCGGACCAGTCCCTGTTCAGCTTCACGCCACCGCCCGGCAGCACGGTAAAGGACGTGCCGGTTCCAGCCAAGACCCATGAACCAGCAGATGCTCCCCATCCCGGGCCGATGACCAGCCCGGACCAGTTGCTGCCGCAGCTCGAGGCCAAGGCACACGTCTCCGTGGCCGGCACCGGCTGGGAAACCGTGGTGGGCACGGCACCCGGCGCATCCGGCCCAGCCGCCCAATCACTGCTGAGCGATCCGCTGCTGTCCCAGGCCGCAGTCGCCGTGCCGGGCGGCCGGCTGCTCTCCACCGCCCTGCTGAACGTGCTGATCACCGACGACGGCCGGATCTTCGCAGGCATGGTGCCGCCGGAGAGGCTGCAGGCCGCAGCGGCAGCAGCTCGGTGAGTGCCGGCCGGGCGGGCGCTGGTCCGGTGACTGACGGGCTGGCGATCGAGACCCATGGCCTGAGCAAGCGGTTCGGCCACCAGACTGCCGTCGACGCTGTGGACCTTGCCGTCCCGCACGGTGCGGTGTTCGGTTTCCTGGGGCCCAACGGGTCCGGCAAAACCACCACCATCCGCATGCTGCTGGGGCTGGCTGCCGCGTCCGCCGGAACGGTGAACCTGCTCGGCCGGCAGATGCCCGATGAGTTCCACGACGTGTTGCCGCGGGTCGGCGCCCTGGTGGAAGGGCCGGCGTTCTACCCGTTCCTCTCCGGGGCCGCCAACCTCCACCGGCTCGATGCCGCCGGGCGGCACACCATTCCGGCCACCCGCAAGGCCAGGGTGGAACGTGCCTTGGAACGGGTGGGCCTGGAGCATGCGGCCGGGAAGCGCGTCCACGCGTACTCGTTGGGGATGAAGCAGCGGCTGGGCATAGCCAACGCCTTGCTCTCGCCCCGGGACCTGTTGGTGCTCGACGAGCCCACCAACGGGCTGGATCCGCAAGGAACCCGTGAGGTGCGCAATCTGGTCCGGTCCCTGGCCCACGAGGGCACCACTGTTTTCGTCTCCAGCCACCTGCTGGCCGAGGTGGACCAGATGTGCACGCACGCCGCCGTGATGAGCGCCGGCAAACTCGTGGCGCAAGGCCCCCTGTCCGAGCTCCGGCAGGCCGGCAGCACCCGGCTCCGGCTGGTCACCCCGGACGGCGATGCGGCACGGCAAGTCCTTGCCCGGCTGGGGCTGGCACCTGAACCTGGACCAGCGGGGTCCGGGAAAAGGGAACTTGGACAGGAGGGTCCCGGGCAAGCGGCACCCGTACCCGGCCCCGGACAACCTGGGACCGTGGGTGCGGAATCTGCACAAACGGGCCACCCATACCCTGAGCCCGGTAAGGCGTCGCCGGACGGCGAAACCATCGTGGCGGCCCTGGGCGTCCCGGCGCAGCAATCCGCGCCGCTTCCGGAAGAAGTGGTGGCGCACCTGGTCCAGGCCGGTGTGCGTGTCCGGGGCTTCGCCGTCGAGCGTGAAAGCCTCGAAGACCGCTTTGTGGCCCTTACCGGGGAAGGATTCGACGTTGCCCAGTAGCATGCCTGCTGATATCCCACAGGCGGGGACTGCCACGCCCGCAGCCCCGGAGCACACTTCCATGCAGTCCAGCGCCAGGATGTCCGGTTCAGGCATATCGCTGCTGGCCTCGGAACTCAAAGTCCTGTTCAGCCGGCGCCGGACGTGGGCGCTGCTGTTGGCCCTGGCCGCCATTCCGGTGCTCATCGCCGTCGCGGTCAAGGTCTCGTCCGCCGTCCCGCCCGGGCGCGGTCCTGCCTTCCTTGACCGGATCACGCAGAACGGCCTGTTTGTGGCTTTCACCGCCATGCTGGTGTCCGTCCCGCTGTTCATGCCGCTCACGGTGGGCGTGGTGGCCGGCGACACGATCGCCGGGGAAGCGAGCCTGGGAACCCTCCGCTACCTGCTGGTTGCCCCGGCAGGCAGGGTGCGGCTGCTCCTGGTCAAGTACGTGGGTGCACTGGCCTTCTGCATCGTGGCGCCGCTGACCATCGGCCTGACGGGGGCGGCCATTGGAGCGGCGCTCTTCCCGGTGGGGCCCGTGACGCTGCTCTCCGGCGGGGTGGTCCAGCCCGCTGAAGCTGCCGTGCGGATAGTGCTGATTGCCGCCTACATCGCCGTGTCCCTGGCCGGCCTCTCAGCGATCGGGCTTTTCCTGTCCACCATGACCGTGGTCCCTGTCGGCGCGATGGCAGCCACCGTGGTGGTCTCGGTTGTTTCCGAAGTCCTGGACCAGCTTCCGCAGCTGGAATGGCTGCACCCGTGGCTGTTCAGTCACTACTGGCTTGGCTTCGGCGACATGTTGCGCCAGCCGGTGCTGTGGGACTCGTTTGCCAGCAACGGACTGCTCCAGGCGGGCTACGTGGCTGTGTTCGGGGCGCTGGCGTACGGCCGTTTCGTCACCAAGGACATCCTGAGCTGACTGGGGGCCCCGCAATGCGGCTCAGTAGCGGGCAGCGTAGGGGTAGAGGTCCATCCCCACCATGGAGCTGATGCTGGACACGGTGATGCCTTCCTGCGGATTGAGCGCCTGCACCACTTGGCCGTTTCCGAGGTAGATGGCCACGTGGTAGAAGTTCGGAGCCGAACCCCACACCAGGAGATCGCCGCGGCGCGCCTGCGAGATCGGAACGTGGACAGGGGCGGCAGCGTACTGCTGGGACGCGGTCCGCGGGAGGTACTTCCCGGCGGCGGCGAAGGCATTCTGCACCAGCCCCGAGCAATCAAAGCCATACACCCCGGTACCACCCCACTGGTAGTAGTACGGCGCGCCGACCTTCCCCAAGGCAACGGAAATCGCTGTCTCGTAGGTGCCTGCGCCGGTTGACGGGGGCGTCGGGGCGGGGGCGGGCGCGGGGGCCGGTGCGGGGTCGGCCGGAACAGGGGCCGGGGCAGGAGCAGCGGGGGCGGGGGCCGCGGGAGCGGGTGCGGCCGGTACCGGAGCGGCGGGCGGCTGGGCGGCCACCGGAGCCGGGGCAGCCGGTGCCGGAGCGGCGGGAGCGGGCGCTGCGTCTTGGGCCGTCGTGTCCCGGGCCGGGGTGTTCTGCGCGGCGGCCTGGTCCTGCGCCGCCTTATCCTGTGCCGCTTTGTCCTGCGCTGCCTTGTCGGCAGCGGCAGACAATGCCGCAAGCCGGGCTTCTTCACGCTGCCGGTCCAGAGCATCCACCCGGGCCGATTCCAGCGCCACGGTGGTGTTGCGGAGCTGCGCCAGTTGGTCCACCAGGATGGTCCGCTGCGCCTTCGCGTCGGCCACGGCTTTGGCCTGCGCGGCGTTGGCCTCTTCGGCCTGGGACTTCCGCTGTTCGGCGGTTTTCGCAGCATCGTCAGCGGCCTTGGTGGCATCGTCTGCGGATGCCGTCAGGGAGCGGTACGCGGTGGCCGCGGCGTCGGCAGCTTCAAAAGCGCGGCTCCGGCTGGCGGACAGGGCTTCGAGCGTGGCGGCCTGCTGCAGGCTGTCCCCGCCGCCGGCCAGGGTTCCGAGCGTCGGGTTCAGGCCGCCGTTGCGGTAGAGGTCGCCGGCGAGTTGCCCCACCTGTTTCCGGGTTTTGTCCAGCTGTTCCTTCGCGGACGAGGCACGGGCGGAGGCTGCGGACGCGGCTTGGGTCCGTTGCTGCAGCTCCACCAGCGCCTCGCTGTAGGAGTTGTTTGCCTGCATCGCCACCGCGAAGGCTGCCTGCTGGGCCGTGGATGCGTCCGCGAGGATGCGCTCGATCGCGGTGACCTGGTCCGCCGTCGCAGTCTCGCTGGCTTTAGCCGCGGCAATGTCCTCCGGCGACGGGATGTCCGGCGACGCCGGAACGGACAGGGGCGCGGAAGGTGCCGGTACAGCAGCTGCGGGTGTTGCGACGGAGGCAAAAAGTACGACGGCGGCGCACAGCACGGCCGTTTTGCGGCCGGATCCGGATAAAACCATGTGCAGAGACCTCGCAACAATATGGCTGGGAGTGAGGTTCTGGATGCGGCACGACGGTACCCCTCAGCTGCTCGCCAGCAGTCCGAGGTTACGTGACTGGCTGCACATTGGCAACAGCAGTCACATCAATAACATAAACCACAAGAATGTCATTTACGGCGTTGGTGGAGGCAGCGTGTCGTGCGGTCAAGCGCGGGCCGGAGCTGGCTCAGCCCCAGCCCAGCTCGTGCAGCCGGGCATCGGAAATGCCGAAGTGGTGGGCGATCTCGTGCACAACGGTCACGGCCACTTCGTGGATCACGTCCTCCCGGGAGTCGCAGATCTCCAGGATGGGTTCGCGGAAGATGGTGATGCGGTCCGGCAGGGAGCCGGCGTCCCACCACGAGTCGCGTTCAGTCAGCGGTACCCCTTCGTAGAGTCCCAGCAGCACCGCCTCCGGATCTTCCCCGGGGCCAGGGACATAGTCGTCCTCGATGAAGACGGCCACGTTGTCCATGGCGCGGGCCAGGCGGTCAGGAATGCTGTCCAACGCGTCCTGGACGGCCGTCTCGAACTCGTCCGGAGACATGGCGAATCCGGAGCGCCCGTCCGTGGCGGGTTCATGCGGGGCGGCTCCGTCCGGACCGGAGGGGACGATCGGCAGGCCCGGCGGCAGGCTGGCTGGCATAGGTCGACTCTAGCCCCGAAGCGGCCGGTGCTGCCCGCGGGCTGCCCGGGTCCTTCGCCGGGTCAGGCCAACGCCCACCAGGCACACAAGGCCGCCCGCCAGCCCCCAGGCCGTCGGGATCTCGCCAAGCACGAGCCAGGAGATGAGGACCGTGGTTCCGGGAACCAGGTAGGTGGTGGCAGCCAGCTTTCCGGCGTCCACCAGGGACAATGCGTAGGCCCATGTGGTGAACGCGATTGCGGTGGGAAAGACGCCCAGGTACACCAGCCCCCAGGTGGCCTGCGGCGGGGCGGCCTGCACCTCGGCCGCGAGCTGCCCGGCAAAGGGCAGGCAGCACAGCGCCCCCACCACGATGCCGAACCAGGTGGCCTGCGCCGCGGGTAACTTCCGCACCACCGGCTTCTGGATGATGACGCTCACTGCGGCGAGTACCGCGGCAAGGAGGCACAGCGCCACACCGGCGAGGTCCGCCGTCGTACTCCCGCCCGGGGTGCGCGGCTGTCCCGAGCCGATGGCAATCATCGCGACGCCGGCGAAGGCCACCGTGCTGCCGATCAGCAGCCAGCGCGGAAAACCTTCCTTCAGGAAGATACCGGCCATGATCGCCACCAGGATGGGATTGACGTTGATCAGCAGGGCGCTGGTGCCTGCGTCCAGGATGTGCTCGGCGGCGTTCAGCGCCACGTTGTAGCCACCGAACCACATCACTCCGTAGGCGAGGATGGGCAGCCACTCCCGTCCCCGGGGCAGCAGGCGGCTCCTCAGGAGTTGCGGCAGGACCAGGAAGGCCAGGACGACGGCGGCGATCGCCAGCCTGCCCAGCGTCAGGGAGCCGGGGGAAAAATGGGGGCCGATCGCCCGGATTCCCACGAACGCCGAGGCCCACAGCAGCACTGTGACCGCCATGGCCGCCACGCCGAGGGCCTTCACCGGGGCGGCTGCGGCAGCTGGGGGAGTGAGGGGTTCGCGCGCGGGGCTGGTTGAGGGCATGAACCAAATGTAGCGGCGGCGCCGGAGCCCGGCTGGCGGGAATCGGACATGTCTGTGCCCGACAGTGCGCCTGCCGATGACCGTCGTTGACTACTTCGAACCTGCCCAGGCCAGCAGCTTGTTCACCGGCCAGGTGGTGATGATCCGCTCAGTCGGAACGTTGTTTCGGGCCGCCCGTTCGGCGCCGTACTGCAGGAAGTCCAGCTGCCCAGGTGCGTGTGCATCGCTGTCGATCGAGAACAGGCAGCCGGCCTCCAGTGCCAGCTGGATCAGGGCGTCGGGCGGGTCCTGCCGCTCAGGCCGGGAATTGATCTCCACGGCAACGTTGTGCTCTGCGCAGGCGGCAAACACTTCCTTGGCGTCGAATTCCGACGGCGGCCGGGTCCCGCGCGAGCCCTCCACCAGGCGGCCGGTGCAGTGGCCCAGGATGTTGGTTTGGGGATCGCGGATGCCGCCGAGCATCCGCGTGGTCATGGTCTTGCGGTCCGCGCGCAGCTTCGAATGGACGCTGGCCACCACGATGTCCAGGCGCTGCAGCAGTTCCGGTTCCTGGTCCAATTGGCCCGATTCCAGGATGTCCACCTCAATGCCGGTCAGGAGCCTGGTGGGTCCGCCGCTGCCATTAATGCCCGCCACCACGTCCAGTTGGTCCCGCAGGCGTTCGGGGGAGAGTCCGTTGGCGATGGTGAGGTTGGGGGAGTGGTCGGTCAGGGCCAGGTACTCCCGGCCCAGTACCTCCGCGGCGGCGACCATCAGCTCGATGGGGGAGCCGCCGTCGGACCATTCGCTGTGGCTGTGGAGGTCGCCCCGCAGCGCATCCTGGACCTCCGTGCCGCCGGCTGCCAGCGGCTGGGCGCCCTTCTCCCGGAGGTCCGCCAGGTACTCGGGGACCTGTCCGTCCACGGCTTCCCGGATCACCGTGTAGGTCCGGTCGCCGATCCCCTTCATGGACTTCAGCCGCCCCGACCGTGCACGGGATGCCACTTCGTCCGGGCCCAGGGTGGCGATGGCGGCGGCCGCCCTGCGGAAGGCCTGCACCTTGAAGGTGGCGGCGCGTCCGCGCTCCAGCCAGAAAGCAATCTCGTTGAGGGCTGCGACGGCATCCATCCGTCCATCTTGGCCCCTGCAATGGCGGAACGCGGTGTTTTTGGCCGATTTTGGATAATTCCTGCAGAGGCCCTATAGTTGTTGAGTCCAGTTCGGAGAAACGCAAAGGACAAAGACGGAAAGCCTCGCTTGACGCCTTTTATTTTGTTCCGAACGGGTTCTGGCCCCCATCGTCTAGCGGCCTAGGACACCGCCCTTTCACGGCGGCGGCACGGGTTCGAATCCCGTTGGGGGTACGCAAGGAACTGGTCAAGCAGGCTAAGAAAGTCTGGTAGGCTGGAAGCCTTGAAAAAAGCGGTAGAGATACCGCAAAGCAAGAAACGCAAGGCCCTGTAGCGCAGTTGGTTAGCGCGCCGCCCTGTCACGGCGGAGGTCGCGGGTTCAAGTCCCGTCAGGGTCGCTCTGATTGCTGGAATTAATTCCGGCTCTCATGGTGACTAGTCACCTAGGCTCTGTAGCTCAGTTGGTAGAGCGTTCGACTGAAAATCGAAAGGTCACCGGATCGACGCCGGTCGGAGCCACCACTGGGAAGCATCAGTTCTTCGGAACTGGTGCTTTTCTTCGTTTTAGGCGTGATATTGTGCGCCACCGCATTCGCCGGCGACGTCCAGATTCATCTGCGCCTCCGCGGTTCATCTACGCGACCCACATTCGTCTGCGCCTCCGCGGTTCATCTGCGCGGCCCATATGTGCGCGTCGTCACGGAGTATCAGACGCGAAGATGAATATGCGCGTCCTCACGCGAGCGCACCGCCTTGGAGCGCAGTCTCGCACCTCCACCCAGACTCTGGCATTGCCTGCCTTTTCCCCCTTGGACGGGTCCGGCATCCACGCGCCCAGCATGCCCTGGCGCGACTTTGGACGCCGCGTCGAGGCCGGCCAGCAAGCGTGGCGTGCGCAACATCTGCGCGCCCGGCAACAAAAAATTCCCTGGTGCCACGAAACATTTGACCTGCGCCAAACCGCTTGTGGCACGCGCGCGCATTGGCTTGCGTAAGCGCTTGCATCCTACTCGCCGGTAGGCGTTTGGAGGCCCCGAAACAGGGTTTGAAATGCTCGCGGGATGCCGCCTAGCGTGGATCGCGGCCAGGGAAAGCATGCTTTCCATCTGCCCGGGGCCCTACCCAGGCCCTGCTGATTCCCGACACACAAAGGCGTCTCCGACGGCACCTGAGGTGTTGCCGGGGCCGCGGATGTTGTCGGGGCAATGGGCACACGCCCGTCTTCCACGAACAGTTACAACTCCGCGAGAAGAGCAACAATGCACAAGCACCCCCAAAACCGGATGCTGCGGTGGCGCTCCGCCGCCGCAGCGTTGGCGGCTGCCGTCGCCGCCTCGGCCTTCCTGGCCGTCCCCTCGGCACAGGCCAACGAGCCGTCCGACCCGCCTGCCGTCCAGCAGATGCCGGCGCCCGCTCCGGGCTTCCCCCTCCCGACCGGACACACGCAGCAGGCGTTCGATCCGGCGTCGGACTTCACCTCCAAGTGGACCCGCGCCGATGCCAAGCAGATCATGGCCCAGAGCGATTCAACGGTCGCGCCGGGTGAAAATTCCATGAGTCCCGACGTCACCATGCCGGAGATCCCCCAGGACTTCCCCACCATGAACGACGACGTCTGGGTCTGGGACACCTGGTCCCTTACCGACGAGAATGCCAACCAGATCAGCTACAAGGGCTGGGACGTCATCTTCTCCCTGGTAGCAGACCGCCACGCCGGCTACGGCTTCGACCAGCGCCACTGGAACGCCCGGATCGGCTACTTCTTCCGCAAGACCAATGCGGACCCGGCCAAGGACAAGTGGAACTACGGTGGCCACCTGTTCCTGGACAACACCTCCATCGGTAATACCGAGTGGTCCGGTTCCACCCGCCTGATGCAGGGTGACCATGTCAACGTGTTCTACACGGCCACCACCTTCTACGACATCGCAGAGCGCAATGCCGGCGGCGGCGGGATTGCTCCCCGACGCTGCGATCGCGAAGGCCCTGGGCAACATCCACGCTGACAAGAACGGCGTCACGTTCGATGGATTCCAGCACACCAAGCTGCTGGAACCGGACGGAAAGATGTACCAGACCAAGGCGCAGAACCCCGGCTTCGCGTTCCGCGACCCCTACACCTTCGTTGACCCGGCCCACCCGGGCAAGACCTACATGGTCTTCGAAGGCAACACGGGCGGCACCCGCGGCGATTACAAGTGCAAGGACGAGGACCTCGGCTACAAGCCAGGCGATCCGCACGCCGAAAACGTCAACGACGTCCAGAGCAGCGGTGCTTACTACCAGACCGCAAACGTGGGCCTCGCCGTGGCTGACAACAAGGACCTCACCAAGTGGTCCTTTCTCCCGCCGATCCTTTCCGCGAACTGCGTGAACGACCAGACCGAGCGGCCGCAGATCTTCATCCAGAATGAGGGCGGGAAGAACAAGTACTACCTGTTCACCATCAGCCACCAGTTCACCTATGCAGCCGGCATGCGCGGTCCTGACGGCGTCTACGGCTTTGCGGGCGACGGCGTCCGTTCCGACTTCCAGCCGATGAACAACAGCGGCCTGGCGCTGGGGTCCCCGACGGACCTTAACCTCGCAGCCAACGCACCGGAGAGCCCGTCAGCGAAGCAGAACGGCCGGCAGTTCCAGGCCTATTCGCACTACGTGCAGCCCGGCGGCCTGGTGCAGTCGTTCATCGACAACGTCAACGGCGTCCGCGGCGGCTCGCTGTCGCCGACCGTGAAGATCAACTTCCGCAACGCCGTATCCCAGGTTGACCGCAGCTTTGGCCGGAACGGCCTTGGCCCGTTCGGCTACCTGCCCACCAACGTCAGGGTGGGCGGCGAGGGCCTGTACAAGTAGGCCGCTTTTGCACCACCGCCGGTAATCCGGCGTATACCGCCCAGGCGGGGATGTCCTTGGGGGCTTCCCCGCCTGGGTCTTTCCATTGGGCACCACCTTCGGCGCGGCGGGCCGCAGTGTTTCCGGCACATCTGTCGCAGGCTGGGGATAGGGTGGAATCAATAGAAGGGGGAGTGCCTGATGGAATACCAGAACCCACAACCCGTGGTGCCAAGCCGTCCTGCCGCCAGCCCGGTGACGAGTCCGGGGCCGGGACGCACAGTAATCTCCGAAACCGCCGTGGCCAAGGTGGCGGGAATCGCGGCGCGGGCCGTCCCCGGCGTCTACTCCCTTGGCTCGGGTCCGTCCCGTGCACTGGGTGCCATCCGGGACGCCGTCGGAAGTTCGGACCACGCAGCCGGAGTCCACGCGGAGGTGGGCGAGACGCAGGTAGCCGTGGACATCACCCTGGTAGCAAGCTACGGCACCCCCCTGCATTCGCTGGCCAATGACGTCCGCGCCGCCGTTTACCGCGCCGTCGAAGAGCTCGTCGGCCTGCAGGTCATCGAAGTAAACGTCGAGATCACGGACGTGTACGTGCCACCGCCGGTCAAACCGGCAGCGCCGGCGGCTGTGGACCGGGAGGCATTGCTGTGAACCTCACCATTGCGGGCATGGCCATGGGCGCCTTCGTGGCGTTCATGTCACTGCAATTCGGCTTGTGGGGATTCATCGTGTCCCTGCTCTTCATGGCCATCGGAGCGATCCTGGGCCGCGCCGCCGAGGGGAAGCTCGATCTACGCGGCGTGATCGATGCCATCATCGGCCGGCGTTCGTCCTCATGAGTTCACCAGCGCCCGTTGCGAGTGGGCAGGCGCTCAGCGGCCATAACCGGATCAGCACCCAGGCATTGACCAGCCTCGCCAAGGCAGCAGCTGCCCAGGCCCTGGGCGTGGACGCGCAGGACATACGGGCGGATTGGACGGACGACGACGGCCTGCTGGCTTTGTCCCTCGTCGCCCCCATCAGCATCCCTCCTTTGCAGTCCGTGGTGCTGGATCCGGCGCGGGTCCCGGCATCCGGCGGTTCCATCTGGGACCGCACGGTCATGGCCAAGGCCACCATTCTGGAGACCGTCTCGGAGCTCAGCGGCTCCAGGCTGAGCCGGGTGGATATCCGCATCAGCGGGGCAAAGATCAGCGCAGGAGGGCGGGTGCAGTGAGCAGCAGCGTGGAAAACCGCCGGGCAAGGGCTGGTTCCCGGGCGAGCAACGGGCCGGACATGCGCAGGATCACCTACCGCGAGACGCACTCGCCGCGCGCCGCGGTCTCGGTCGTGGCCGCCGCGCTGGTCCTGGCGCTGGCCGGTTATGGGGTCCTCGAATCCGGCGTCCATGCCGTCGGGCAGCCTGCCTGGCTGATTGAGCCGCAAGTGGCTGCCCAACGGATCGTGAATCTTCCTTCCGGCGTACCGCCGCTGCTGCTGGGTGCGATCGGTGGTGTGCTTGGCATGCTGGGAGTGATCTTCTTCCTCAACGGGATACTTCCAGGACGGCGGGCGCGCCACCTGCTGGCCGGCGGCCGCCGTGGTGGGTCCGCGGGTGCAGTGGTGGACGACGAAGTTGTGGCATCCTCGATCGCACGCCGCGCCCGGCTGGCCGCCAACGTCACACCGGAGCAGGTGATGGTGGTGGTGTCCCAACGCCAGGTTTTGGTGAATGTCCGGCCCACCTCCGGTGTTGCGGTGGACCAGGACAGGGTGCTTGCTGCAGTCAGCGAGGAACTGGACCAGATGCAGCTGGAACCGGCCCCCGTTGCCCGCGTCAACGTGGCCCCGTCCGGGGTGATCGGAGCATGAACAGCACCCCTGCCCTGCTTAACCGCGTCCTCCTCACCCTGCTGGGCGTTGTCCTGCTGACGGTGGGCCTGCTGCTGGTTTTACTGGCAGCTGTGCCCGCAGTCGGCCCGTGGTGGCACGCCTGGGCATCCGGGGCATGGGACGGCGTAAACCAGGCCTTCACTTCCACCCGGTTCCCCGGCGGGCAGGAAAGCTGGCTGTGGATTGTGGTGGCCCTGGCACTGCTGGTCCTGATGGGCCTCATGGTTGCCTGGATTGCGCAGCAGGGAAAGGGCAGGGCAAACGTCCTTGTAGCCGAGTACGACCCCGGTGACATTCCCGGCGATGTCCGGATCGGTGGCGGCGTAGCGGAGCAGGCCCTCAGGCAGGCCCTTGAGGGCCGCCCGGACCTCGCTGGTTTCTCGGTCACCACCTATGACGTGAAGGGCTCTCCCGCGCTGAAGGTCCGGCTTATGCCGCGCCAGGGTGTGGCACCACACCTGCTGGCCGCCGAGGTATCCGGGCTCCTGGACGCCTTGGAAGCTGTGGTGGGCAAGGAGATACCCGTCCTTATCCACATCGGTTCAGGAGCGCGGACGCGCTTCAGCCGGGCTGAGCGCGTCCGCTGAACTGCCTCCGGACTTGCGGGGTCACTCCTGCAGGAGGTAGACGGTGCAGTCCACGGGAACTTCCCGCATTGCTGCCCTGTCTTCGGCCGGGTCGGGACCGCTGGAGAGCGCTATGGTGTACCCGTTGGGCACGGGCGCCGAGGCGAAGCCCAGGTTGGACAGGACAATGACATCTCCGTTCCGGAAGGCCAGCAGCCCGCTGTCCGGCGCGTGCTCATCGGTCCACTCCACCGTCCCGTTGCCGAGGCGGTGCGCCGACCTGAACGCAATGGCAGCCCGGTAGAGCTCCAGGGTGGAGCCTTCCTCGCCGTCCTGCTGGTCCGCAGCCAGGGGTCCGAAGCTCTCCGGCTGCGGGAGCCATGGCGCGGACGCCTGGCCGGAGTGCCCGCCGGAAAACCCGAAACCCGGTTCGCTCCCGGCCCACGGCAGCGGGACGCGGCACCCGTCACGGCCGATCTCGGCTCCGCGGGTCCTGAAAAATGTCGGATCCTGCCTGGCGGACGCCGGCAAGGTGGTGTGCTCCGGAAGCCCCAGCTCCTCGCCTTGGTAAAGGTAGGCCGAGCCCGGCAATGCCAGCGCGACCAACGTGGCGGCGCGGGCCCGGGCAAGGCCCAGGGCAGCGTCCGGCTGTTCGTCTCCGGCCCCAATTCCTTTCGGAAAAGTGGTGGGATCCTTGAGGCCGAACCGGGTGGTGTGCCGGACTGTATCGTGGTTGCTTAGTACCCAGGTGGACGGAGCTCCCACGGATGCTGCCGCTGCCAGTGAAGCGTTGATGGCTTCGGCCATCCGCTCGGCATCCCAGCCGGCCAGCAGGAAATCGAAATTGAAGGCCTGTTGCATCTCATCCGGCCTGACGTACCTGGCCAGGCGTTCGGCAGGTTCAACCCACGCCTCCGCCACCATCATCCGGTCGCCGCCGTATTCCGCCAGGACCCGGTTCCAGTCACGGTAGATCGCGTGCACGCCATCCTGGTCAAAGAAGGGCGACGGCGGGTACATCGGTGAGACGGCCCGGTGCGGTTCCTCCGCGTCGTTGTGGGCGCGGGGCGCGTCGCCGGGCAGGTGGCTTTCCCGGCGCGGGCCGGACGTTCCTTCCACCATCGCTGCGGCGCCGTCCCAGTCAGGCAGGCCTGCCTCCTTGACCAGGCCGTGGGCAACGTCCACCCCGGAAGCCGTCTGCGCCGCGGTCCAGCCAAAAGCGCAGCACCGAACGCATCTCCTCCTGCACTTCCGGGTTTTCCCAGTTCAGGTCGGGCTGCTTGGTATCGAACAGGTGCAGGTACCACTGGCCCGGCGAGCCGTCCGCTCCGGTGAGGCGGCTCCATGCCGGTCCGCCGAAGATTGATTTCCAATTGTTGGGCGCCAGCCTGCCGTCCCCCGATCCCGGCACTTCGTCCTTGCCGTCCCGGAAGATGTACCTTTCACGTTCCGGGCTTCCCGGGGCTGCCGCCAATGCTTCCTGGAACCAGACATGCTCGTCGGAGGTGTGGTTTGGGACCAGGTCCACGATGACCTTCAAGCCGCGGCGGTGGGCTTCCTGCAACATCGCATCGAAGTCCGCCATGGTACCGAAGAGCGGATCCACCTGACGGTAGTCCGCGACGTCGTAACCACCGTCGGCCTGCGGCGACTTGTAAAACGGAGAGAGCCAGATGGCGTCCACGCCCAGCTCTTCCAGGTAGGGGAGCCGGTTCAGAACGCCCCGCAAATCGCCCATTCCGTCGCCATTGCCATCGGCGAAGGACCGGGGGTAAATCTGGTAGACAACGGCATCCGCCCACCATGCGGAGGGTACGGAACGCGGCGCCGGAACGGACGGGTTGGGCATTTGGTTCCCCTAAGATAACTTTTTGATGTAAACGCTTGCATTCGCGACAGCAACCTTACTAGTGTGATGGTCACCACATCAACCTCACCTAGCAAGCGCACTGTCGACTTACTTGTCACTCAGCGAGGAGCTTCAAGCTAATGAAAACCCCGAGATTCCTGCTTCCGGCCGCCACGGCCGGCATTCTGGCCCTGACGTTGTCCGCCTGCGGTGGCGGCGGCGGAGGGGGCACCACCGGCGGGGGAGGCAGCGACGCTGACGCCAACCTCGACGGCCGCGGCCCCATCACGTATGTCCAGGGCAAGGACAACAGCAACGTCGTCCGTCCGCTTATTGATAAGTGGAATGCCGCGCACCCGAATGAAAAGGTCACCTTCAAGGAACAGACCGACCAGGCCGACCAGCAGCATGATGACCTGGTCCAGCACTTCCAGGCCAAGCAGTCCGACTACGACGTTGTCGACGTGGACGTTGTCTGGACCGCCGAGTTCGCGGCCAAGGGCTGGCTGCAGCCGCTGAAGGACAAGATGGCGATTGACACCAGCGCCATGCTGAAGCCGACCGTGGACAGCGCCACGTACAAGGGCACCCTGTACGCTGCCCCGCAGACCTCTGACGGCGGCATCCTGTACTACCGGAAGGACCTGGTCCCCACGCCTCCCAAGACGTGGGACGAGATGATGAGCATGTGCTCCATCGCCCAGCAGAACAACATTGGTTGCTACGCCGGCCAGTTCAGCAAGTATGAAGGCCTGACCGTCAACGCGTCCGAGGCCATCAACTCCGCCGGCGGCTCAGTCCTGGACAAGGACGGCAAGCCCAGCGTGAACACTCCGGAAGCGAAGGCCGGCCTGGGTAACCTGGCCAAGGCCTACGCTGACGGGAACATCCCCAAGGAAGCCATCACCTACAAGGAAGAAGACAGCCGCCAGGCATTCCAGAGCGGCAAGCTCCTGTTCCTGCGCAACTGGCCCTACGCCTTCAACCTGATCACCACTGAAGGATCTTCGGCGGTGAAGGACAAGACCGGCCTTGCAGCACTTCCGGGCAAGAGCGGTCCGGGTGCGTCCTCGCTTGGCGGCCACAACCTCGCTACCAGCGTGTACTCCAAGAACAAGGCCACCGCACTGGACTTCATGAAGTTCATGACCTCAGCGGAGACCGAGAAGTTCTACGCCACCCAGGGTTCCCTGGCTCCGGTCCTCGGCTCGCTGTATGAAGACCAGGAACTGGTTGCCAAACTGCCCTACCTGCCGGTCCTGAAGACGTCCATCGAGAACGCCGTACCGCGTCCCGTAACGCCTTTCTACCCGGCCGTCACCAAGGCAATCCAAGATAATGCCTACTCCGCTATCAAGGGAGAAAAGACAGTGGACGCTGCACTTTCCGACATGCAGAACGCCATTCAATCCGCCGGTGCAGGATCGTAGTCCTGCCATGGCAACCGAACTAGGCCCGACGCCGGTTAAGTCACCGGCGTCGGGCGCTGCCCCTGCACATCACGCGCCCAAGGGCGTAGGGGAAGACAACAGGATCGCAAGCCAGGGACGCTGGGCGTCCTGGCTGCTCGCCCCGACCATTGTGGCCCTGGGCATCGTGATCGTGTACCCCATCGTCAGCGCGATCGTCATGTCCTTCCAGAAGGACGCCGGCCTGGACCCCGCCACCGGCCTGTTCACAGCCGGCGGCTCCGCCGGCATCCAAAACTATGTCAACTGGCTGGCGCAACAGTGTTCGGCGCCCGCCGGCGGAACAGTTGCCTGCCCGCCGGGAACCCTGGGCGGCCAGTTCTGGTCCGCCACCGCCACCACGTTCTTCTTCACCATCGTGACGGTGACGCTGGAAACGGTGCTGGGTTTCTGGATGGCCATGATCATGGCCCGTACCTTCCGCGGCCGGAGCCTTGTCCGCGCAGCGGTTCTGGTGCCGTGGGCCATCCCCACCGCCGTGACGGCGAAGCTCTGGTTCTTCATCTTCGCCTTCGAGGGCATCGCCAACAAGCTGTTCAACACCACCATCCTGTGGACGGGCAGCGAGTGGCCGGCCAAATGGGCCGTGATCATCGCCGACGTCTGGAAGACCACGCCGTTCATGGCACTGCTGATCCTCGCAGGCCTGCAGATGATTCCGGCCGAAGTCTATGAGGCGGCGAAGGTGGACGGTGCGTCCGCCTGGCAGCGGTTCCGCTTGATCACCCTGCCGCTGGTAAAGCCGGCGCTGATGGTGGCAATCCTGTTCCGTACGCTGGATGCACTGCGCATGTTCGACCTGCCGTACATCCTCACCGGCGGCGCCAACAACACCACCACCTTGTCCATCCTGGTAATCAACCAAATCAGGCAAGGCTTCAACTCGGCGGCCGCACTGTCCACCATCACCTTCATCATCATCTTCCTTGTGGCCTTCATCTTTGTCCGCTTCCTCGGGGCAAACGTGGTTGAACAGAGCGGCGCCACAGGAAAGGGGAAGAAATGACAACGGCAACAGCAGACGCCACAGCGCTGCGGGCACGCCAGGACAAGGGCCGCAAAACTGCCCAGAACCGGGAGAAGTGGGCCCAGGGCAGGACCTACATCAGTGCCGTCGTCGTCCTGATCTGGTGCCTGGCGCCGGCCTACTGGATGGTGGTCACCGCCTTCCGCGAGGTGGGGTTCACGTACGACACGTCGATCCTTCCCACCCACGTCACCATGGACAACTTCATCACCGCCTTTGATACGTCATTCGGCAACCGGTTCGGACAGGCGCTTATCAACAGCGTGTTCATCGGCGGCGTGGTGACGGCTGTCTCCCTGCTGATCGGCGTGTTCGCCGCCTACGCCCTGGCGCGGCTGAATTTCCGGTTCAAGTACCTGGTGCTCGGATTCATCCTCGGGGCTTCCATGTTCCCGGGCGTTGCCCTGATCACTCCGCTTTTCCAACTGTTCACCAACATCGGTTGGATGGGCACCTACCAGGCGCTGATCATTCCGAACATCTCCTTCGTGCTTCCGCTGACGGTCTACACCATGACCTCGTTCTTCCGGGAAATGCCGTGGGAGCTGGAGGAATCAGCCCGTGTTGACGGCTGCACCCAAGGGCAGGCCTTCCGTAAGGTCATCATGCCCCTGGCGGCGCCGGCGATCTTCACCACGGCGATCCTGGCGTTCATTTCATCCTGGAATGAGTTCCTGATTGCCAGCCAGCTGTCCAGCGACGCAACCCAGCCGGTCACGGTGGCAATCGCCAACTTCGCCGGTGCACAGCCGAACCAGATCCCATACACGGCCATCATGGCCGCCGGCACCATCGTCACCATCCCATTGGTGATCCTGGTGCTGGTCTTCCAGCGCAAGATTGTCGCCGGCCTTACGGCAGGTGCGGTCAAGTGACGGACCACGGTTCCCGCCCCCGCACACCGGCGGGGGCGGGCAACCGCAGCAGGTTGGTCAGGTCGGGCGAGGATTTCGACATCATCATCGGCTTCCTTGGGTTTTGGGCAGTGGTCCTCCTTGTGGTCACTGTGTGGATGGAAATCACTGCGCAGCCAGCCGTGGGCTGGGCGTTGGGCTTGCTGGCAACACTGCTAGCACTGTACGGAATGGTGCGGCTGCGGCGTAAACTCCCGGCCCGCAAGTAGCCCGGGCAAGGCAGTGGTCTCCGCCACAGTTATCACTGCCTGCCCGTGGAATGGAAAAATACGAGGCTTGGGGGGTAACGCAGGGCCGACCGGCCCTACGCCGCGAAGGAGTTATGAGGGGACACGGTGGCACGGACAACGGAAAGGTCCCAGCGGGGCGGCCATAACGGCGTCAGCATAGAGGACGTGGCGGCGGCCGCCGGAGTCTCAACTGCGACTGTCTCCCGCGCGGTGCGGGGTTTGCCCAGGGTCTCCCCGGCCACCCGGGAGAAAATCCTGGAAGTAGCCGGGAATTTGGGATACGTCGCGTCGTCTTCGGCCTCCGGCCTGGCTACCGGACGGACCAAGACCATCGGCGTCCTGGCGCCGTTCGTCAGCCGCTGGTTCTTCTCCAAGGCCATCGAGGGTGCTGACCGCCAGCTCCACGCCAGGCACTACAACCTTTCCCTTTTCAATCTTGGCGGCCACGGCAGCAACCGTGAGCGGCTCTTCAGCAAGACCATGGTCTACAAGCAGATCGATGCCCTGCTGGTCCTCTGCATGGCGCTCAGCCACGAAGAAATCGAACACCTGCAGAAGATCGACATTCCGTTGGTGGTTGTGGGCGGCCACGTCGAAGAGTGCCCCTACATCGGCATTGACGACTATGCGGCAGCCTCAACCGCGGTCCGGCACCTGATTGAACTGGGCCACCGGGACATCGCCTTGCTGCATGGCGACGACGAGACAGACCTGAACTTCGACGTCCCCCGGGTGCGCATCCTGGCGTTCAAGGATGTCATGGCCGCCGCGGGCCTGCCTACCCGGCCGGATTGGGACGAGTGGGGCGACTTCACGGTGCGCAGCGGGCAGGAAGCCTTCCGCCGGCTCTGGACAGGTCCCGGGCCGAAGCCCACGGCGATTTTCTGCGCCTCTGACGAAATGGCCATGGGGGTCATCTTCGAAGCCAGCCGCCTCGGAGTCAGCATTCCCGGTGACCTGTCAGTGGTAGGCATCGACAACCACGACTTCGCCGATGCCATGGGCCTCACCACCGTTGGGCAACGCCCGGACGAGCAGGCGGAACTGGCCACCAAGATGCTCCTGGACGAACTGGACGGTGAAATCGGGTCCGTCCGGTCCACCGTCGCGCCGCATGAACTGATTGTCCGGCGCACCACTGCGCCGCCCAAAGGCTGAAAGCGCGTCAGGAGGCGCGGGCAAGCTGCCGGATGGGAATCCAGCGCGAGGCCAGCCGGCGGTAGGCGGCTGCGGCGCCGGTCATGTCACCCTCAGCCAGGCACTCGATGCCCAGCCTGATGTCCATCGGTGATTCGTCCGGGTACACCTTGTCTGCCACGGCACCGTAGTCCAGCTCCACCATGGAGTTCACATGGAACAGCTCCAGCCATTCGGTCAGCTGTGCCAGGTCATCAAGCATGTCCAGGTCCGGGGCGGCAAGCGCCAGGTTCGCCACGGCGTAGCGGGCGCGCTCCAAAGCATCGGTGATGGGAGCCCAGACGCGGACCGTGAGGATACGGCCGGCGGCTTCCACCACGTCCTTGCGGTCGGACTCCATGAACAGCGAGAACCAGCTGAACGGGATGCCCCAGGTGGAGGCCCGCGTGTGTACCCGGATGGATCCGTCCCGTGCCTTCACCAAGTCGATCCGTCCCTGGTGCCGGTCCCGCTGTTCCTCGGGGATCAGCAGCTCGGCCAGCGGGCCGTGGATCCCCTCCATCAACGCGTTGGCGGCCAGCCCGGCGCGCAGGACCAGCTGGCTGGGGCAATACAGCAACACCGGCCCGGTGCGGGCGGCAGCGCCGTCGTCGTCCGTTCCGCCTTCCGGTGCCGGCGCGTTCGTAACGCGCACCAGGTCGGTGCGCCCGGTGGGGAACGGATCCCCGCCGGAACGGGTGATCCGTCCCAGCGAGGCCAACAGTTCAGCATTTTCGACGGCGGCCCGGGAGGCCGAGCGTGCACCGGCGGCCTGGAGGGCGGGGCGTTGTTCGACAGGAAAGGCGTCCAGCGGTTCGTAGACGCGCAGCGTGGAGGAAAATGGCAGGCCGGCCTGGCCCCGGTAGAGGTTTCCCGTCATGACGGTCTCCTTGGATGGGCGCAGGGGGCTGTCATCAGTCCGCCAATTCCACCAGCACGGGGGCGTGATCCGAGGCGCCCTTGCCCTTGCGTTCCTCGCGGTCGATCGAGGCGCCGGTGACGCGGGCTGCCAAAGCGGGCGAGGCCAGGACAAAGTCGATCCGCATGCCCTCCTTCTTGGGGAACCGGAGCTGGGTGTAATCCCAGTAGGTGTAGACGCCCGGGCCCGGGGTGTAGGGCCGGACCACGTCGGTGAAGCCGGCGGACTCGAACGCATGGAACGCCGCCCGCTCCGGCGGGCTGACGTGGGTGTAGCGGTTATTGACGAACAAATCGATGTCCCAGACGTCATCGTCGAACGGGGCAATGTTCCAGTCGCCCATCAACGCGACCTGCGCCTGCGGGTTGTCCGTCACGAGTCCCTGGGCGTGTGTTTTCAGGCTTTCCAGCCACTTGAGCTTGTAGGGCATGTGTTCGTCGTCCAAGGACCGCCCGTTGGGGACATACAGGCTCCAGACCCGGACTCCGCCGCAGGTGGCGGCCATGGCGCGGGCCTCCTGGACCGGGTCCTTGCCCGCCTTGCCGAACGATGGCTGGTCCAGGAACGTCCGTTCCACGTCCTCGAGCCCCACGCGGGAGGCGATCGCGACGCCGTTCCACTGGTTGACGCCGAAGTGGGCAACCTCGTAGCCCATGCGTTCAAAGAGTTCCCAGGGGAAGTTCTCGTCCTTGCACTTGGTCTCCTGGATGGCAAGGACGTCGCAGTCGCTGCGCTGGAGCCAGGCTTCAACACGGTCGGCGCGGGCACGGAGCGAATTCACATTCCAGGTAGCTATCTTCACGGTTCCTAACTTACCTTGGCAGCCCTGCGCCGGGTAAAGCCTCCCGGCTGCCCGGCCGGCACCACCCGTGCCGTTGGTCCCAGGCGTTAAGCGGCGGGTATATTCGCAACCAGAATGACCTGGATCACTCATCCGGCCACCATGCGAAGGAGCAGCCAGCCGATGACCGCAGCCAAGGGAATGGATGGTGCCGCCGGCAACGGGCACCCGGAAGTACTGTTTGAACGCCGCGGCCGGTTGGGCGTGGTCACGCTCAACAGGCCCAAGGCCGTGAACGCACTCACCGCCGGCATGGTGGATCTGCTGCTTCGGCAGCTCACTGCGTGGGCCGGGGAGGACGACGTTGCCACCGTCCTGGTGCAGGGCGCCGGGGAACGTGGACTCTGCGCCGGGGGCGACATCGTGGCCATTTACCGGGACATGCTGCGCGGCGGAAACCGGACGGCCGGCTTCTGGCAGGCCGAATACCGCCTGAACTCGCTGATCGCCCGGTACCGCAAGCCGTATGTTGCCATCATGGATGGCCTGGTCCTCGGCGGCGGCGTGGGGATCTCGGCGCACGGCAGCATCCGGGTAGTCACGGAGCGGACCAGGATGGGGATGCCGGAAACCACCATCGGTTTCGCCCCGGACGTCGGCGGGACCTTCCTGCTCTCGCGCGCACCAGGCGAAGCAGGAACGCACGCCGCCCTGACCGGCGCGCATCTCGGCGCGGGCGATGCGTTGTTCCTTGGCCTGGCGGACCGCTACGTCCCGTCCCCGTCGCTGCCGGACCTGGCGGCCGCCCTTGAGGACGACAGCGCGGAAGACGTCGTCGAACGTTGTGCGGAACCAGCACCGGCCTCGCGGCTCGCCGGGCAGCGGGAGTGGATCGACGCCTGCTACTCCTCGGATGACGCAGCGGACATCGTCAGCCGCCTCCGGGCCTGGGCCGGGCCCGGGCAGGAGGACGCAAGGGAGGCGGCCGATACGATCGAAGCGAAGTCACCAACCTCGGTCAAGGTCACCCTGGCGTCGCTGCGCCGGGCCGCCACCCTCACCCTGGACGAAGCGCTGGCCCAGGAGTACCGCGCCGGGATCCGCTTCCTTGCCGGTCCTGATTTCCGCGAAGGCATCCGTGCGCAAGTAGTGGACAAGGACCGGAAGCCGCAGTGGAAACCGGCAACATTGGCTGACGTACTTCCCGGGCAAGTGGACAGGTTCTTCGAGCCGCTGGACGGCGGGGAGCTGGAGCTGCACCCGCAGGCGCAACTGACACCGAAGGAGGCAGACCATGCCTGACAAGGGAACCGTGGCCTTCCTGGGCCTGGGGCATATGGGCGGTCCCATGGCCCTGAACCTGGTCCGGGCCGGCCATACGGTAGCTGGTTTCGACGTGGTGCCGGCGGCCGTCGAAGCGGCGCGGGAGCACGGTGTGCCGATCGCGGACAGCGCCGCTGGCGCCGTGGCCGGGGCCGACGTCGTACTGACCATGTTCCCCAGTGGTGGCCACGTCCTGGATGCCTACCGCGGCAACGCCGGACAACCGGGGCTGTTGGCGGCGGCGCCGCCGGGAACCATGTTCCTGGACTGCTCCACCATCAACGTCGATGAGGCCCGGGAAGCCGCGCGCCTGGCCGGTGAAGCCGGCCACCACTCCATCGACGCGCCTGTTTCGGGCGGCGTGGTGGGCGCCGAAGCGGGGACGTTGACGTTCATGGCCGGAGGTGAGGCCCGGGATTTCGAATCGGTTCGGCCGCTCCTGGAAGCCATGGGCAAACGCGTGGTCCACTGCGGTGGCCACGGCGCGGGCCAGGCTGCCAAGATCTGCAACAACCTCATCCTGGGTGTGTCCATGATCGCGGTCAGTGAGGCTTTTGTCCTCGGTGAAAAGCTGGGTCTGAGCCACCAGGCCCTGTTCGACGTCGCGTCCGCGGCCTCGGGACAGTGCTGGGCGCTGACCACCAACTGCCCGGTCCCGGGGCCGGTTCCCGCCAGCCCGGCCAACAGGGACTACCAGCCGGGCTTCGCGGCGGCGCTGATGGCCAAGGACCTCAACCTCGCGGTCAACGCCCTCAACAGCACCGGAGTGGCGGGACAGATGGGGGCGCTCGCGGCCCGCATCTACGATAAATTTGCCGCGGAGGGCGGCGCCGGCCGCGACTTTTCCGCCATCATCACGGACATCCGTGCTACCTCGGGCCCGGCAGCCGCGGACACTGCAACGGACACGGCAACGGGGAAGACAACAGGAACGGACACGCCGGGCCGGAGCCGGACCACAGCAGCACACGACGACGGGAGCCCCGAATGACGGAGTATGCCAACATCCTGGTGGAGCAACAGGGCAGGGTGGGGCTGGTGACCCTCAACCGGCCCTCGGCGCTGAACGCGCTCAACAAGGCCACTATGGAAGAACTGGTCGCCGCGGTTACCGCGATGGATTCCGATCCCGGCGTGGGCGCCGTGGTGATCACGGGCTCGGCCAAGGCGTTCGCTGCCGGAGCGGACATCAAGGAGATGGCGGACCAAGGCTACATGGACATGTACACCGCGGACTGGTTCCGTGGCTGGGAAGACTTCACCCGGCTTCGGATCCCCACCATCGCGGCTGTGTCCGGCTTTGCCCTCGGCGGCGGCTGCGAGCTCGCCATGATGTGCGACCTCATCATCGCGGGGGACAACGCGAAGTTCGGCCAGCCGGAAATCAACCTTGCCGTGCTCCCCGGGATGGGCGGTTCACAGCGGCTCACCCGCGCAATCGGCAAGGCGAAGGCCATGGACCTGATCCTCACGGGCAGGTTCATCGGCGCCGAGGAAGCGGACCGGTGCGGACTTGTCTCCCGGGTGGTCCCGGCGGAGGATGTGGTGTCCGAGGCCCTCAAAGCAGCCGGGCTGATCGCCGCCAAGTCGAAGCCGGCTGCCATGGCGGCAAAGGAAGCCGTGAATGCAGCGTTCGAAACCGGGCTGGCCCAAGGGGTCTTGTTCGAGCGGAGGCTTTTCCACTCGTTGTTCGCCACCGAGGACCAGAAGGAAGGGATGGCGGCGTTCACCGAAAAGCGTGAACCGCAGTTCAAGCACCGTTGACCCGGGGACGCGCTGTCCAGGACCTGGGGGCGCCTGACGAATTACGCGGCCCGTATTGTGGACAGGACGGGCAACACACGGCCATGCCGGGGCAACGAACGGGGACAGACGTATGTGGACAACCATGACCGGTGCAGCCAGCCCCACCGACGGACTCACGGGCATCGTGGGCTTCGCGGCGAAGGCTATCGACGCCCTGGGCGAGTGGGGCGTGGGTGCCTTCACGCTGGCGGAGACGGTGGTGCCGCCCATCCCCAGCGAGGTGATCCTTCCGCTGGCGGGCTACCTTGCCAAGCAAGGTTCCCTCAGCCTCCTCCTCGTCGTCGTCACCAGCACCCTGGGCGCGTACCTCGGTGCCCTGCTGCTCTATTGGCTCGGCGCGAAACTGGGCCTGGAACGTTCAATCCGGTGGCTGTCCAAACTGCCCCTGGTGGACCGGGAGGACTTTGAACAGGCCACAGCCTGGTTCCGCCGCCACGGCAGGTCGTCCATTTTCTTTGGCCGCCTGCTCCCCGGGATCCGCAGCCTGATCTCGCTGCCGGCCGGCGCCGCCGCAATGCCCGTCGGAACATTCAGCCTCTTCACCCTTGCCGGCAGCGGGCTGTGGAACGGCGCCCTCATTGGCCTCGGCTACCTGCTGGGCACCCAGTACCAGCTCATCGAGAAGTACTCACATTTCCTGAACTATGCCGTCTACGCGGCGCTCGCCGTTGCCGTTGCCCTGCTCATTATCCGGCGGGCCAAGAGGGCCAAACGCGTCGACGCCGACCGCTGACAGGTGCCCCTAGAGGTGCTTCCCGGCAAAGATGCGAAGGGCGCTCCGTACGAAGGCGGCCCCGTCCACGCCCCCGTAGTTGGCGGCGAAGCGCGGATCCGCGACGTACATGTCAGCCAGTCCGATGACATATCCCTTGATGTCCCCGCCGGCGTCTGCAGCGGGCGTTCCGGGAATGGACTGGAGCCAGGCCACGTGCCTGCGTGCCAGGTCCTGGGCCTCGGGACCATCCGCCGGGACTCCTGAAGCGCCGGCAGCGATCCAGTCCCTGCCCAGGTCTTCCACCCGTGACTTCCAGGCCCGTTTTTCTGCCGCGTCCATCCCGCGCCACCATGCGTCGGACGTGGCGTAGGCGTCCTTGCCCCAGCGTTCCTCGACCTCGTCCCGGTACTGGGTGTGGTCGAAGCCGTCAAACATGTTCTCGGCCATCAGTTGGCCTCCTGTCCTTACTGTTTCGATGGTTTGCCGCACGGATTGTGCCTGCCGGGCCAGCCGTTGCTGCTCCTTTCCCAGCCACTCGAGGTGGCGGGTGAGTGCGGCGACGGGATCGGCGTGGCGCTGGAAGACCTCGGCGATGGCCGGCAGGCCCAGGCCCAGTTCCCGCAGCAGAAGGATCCGCTGCAGCTGAAGGAGGGCGGCGCCGTCGTAATAGCGGTAGCCGTTGCCGCCCACCCGGCTGGGCTTCAAGAGCCCGATGTCGTCGTAGTGCCTGAGCGTGCGGCTGGTGGTGCCGGCCATCCTGGCCACATCCTGGATGGGCCAGTCCCTTACGCCGGTACCTCGGATTTCTTCCATGCCCTTGAGCCTAGGGGTTGACGCAGCGTCAAGGTCAAGGGCGGCTGTCCGCCTACTTGGCTGGACCGTTTCGTGGTCTCCGGTGCCGGGCCTGTGCCACCAGCCGCGTGAAGGCAAAGACAAAGATGGATTCGAACATCAGCATGAGGCCCACCAGCAGCCACTGCTGCCGGGCGATGAACACGATGCATCCGGTAAGGGCGAGGATTGTGCCCAGGGCCAGGGCGTAGACGGCAAAACCAACGGCGACGCGCGCGCTGCGTACACCGGTCCGGAATCCGAATCCGTGGGGTTCACCGCCGGGCTGCCCCGGCACACGGTCAGGGGCGGCGGGCCCGAGCGCGTCGAACTCCACCCACGGATCCTTGTCCTGGTCCTGTCCGGTCATGGGTCAATTATCCCAAACCCGCAGTGCTGCAGAAAAACAGTGCCGCAGATAAAAAGTGCCGCAAAAAAACAAGCGGCCCCTCCAGCTTTCGCTGGAGGGGCCGCCGGATGGGGTCCCGGCAGTTGTCGGAGCCGCCGAAGACTTAGAGCGGGCGGATGTTCTCTGCCTGCGGACCCTTGGGGCCCTGGGTCACATCGAATTCGACCTTCTGGTTTTCGTCCAGTGAGCGGTAGCCGCTGCTGGCGATTGCCGAGTAGTGGGCGAATACGTCAGCGGACCCGTCATCGGGGGCAATGAAGCCAAAACCCTTTTCGGCGTTGAACCATTTAACTGTGCCTGTTGCCATGGCTGCATTCCTTCATGTGACTCTGATTCTCTCCCCGGAATCGTCCCGGGGTGCGCGGGAGTTAGTCCCCCACAGTCCCCAACGTACGGGGCGCAGGCCTCGGGTGCAAGGGTAGCGGCCATAATGTGCAGTTAACGCATCCCCTCACGGCGGATGGCGGTAGCAGAAGCGGCCGTCCGGGTGTCGACTCCGAGCTTGGCATAGATGTGTGCCAGATGGGTGTTAACGGTCGCTTCGGAAATGAACAGCCGCCGGCCGAGCTCGCGGTTACTGAGGCCTTCAGTGAGCAGGCTCAGCAATTCGGCCTCCCGGGGAGTGAGGACGTCGTCAGGGTTGCGCAGCTGCTGGAACAACCTCGAGGCCACCGGCGGGCTCATCACGCTCCTGCCCTGCACCGCACCCCGGATGGCGGCGAAGATCACCAGCGAGCTGGCCAAGCGCGTCAACGGTAACGGCCGCTCTATCGCCGACTTGCCGGGCACCCTGTTCCTTGCGGGCGGTGTCCCGCTGAAGGTCAATGGCGTTTCCGTTGCCGGCATAGCTGTCGGCGGGGCGCCGGATGGCGCCTTGGATGAAGCGTGTGCAGCTGCCGGCGCCGGCGCCGACGCCATCGCGGGCGCGGCGAAGTAGGGCGGAAGCGGCGGCCGGCTGCCGTCCCACCGTCCCGGGGCACTTTGGCACGGACACGCCGTCCGATATTGCTCCGGGCGGGCGCTGGCGGGGTCAAAGTGCCCTACGACGGCGGCGGCCCCTCATCCCGCTGCGTCAGACGGCTTCGAGGATGCTGACGTAGTTGGCGATGCCGACCCCGCCCATGTTCTGCACGGCTGCCCTGCGCGGGGCCGCCAGCTGCATGGCGCCGGCGGTGCCGGTGAGCTGCATGGCGGCCAGGACGTGCTGCGAGACGCCTGTGGCGCCCACCGGGTGGCCTTTCGCCTTGAGCCCGCCGGAGACGTTGACCGGCAGCTTGCCGTCCTTGTAGACCCAGCCCTCCTCGATGGCGCGGGCACCTTCGCCGGGGGCGGTCAGGCCCATGGCCTCGTACATGAGCAGCTCGGCGATGGTGAAGCAGTCATGGACTTCGGCGAGGTCCAGGTCTTCGAGCCCGACGCCGGCCATCGCCAGGGCGCGCTGCCAGGACACGCGGGTGGCCTCGAAGGCCGTGGGGTCGCGGCGGTCGGTGGGGAAGAAGTCGTTGGCGTGCCCGAAGCCGGCAAGCCGCACCGGGGCGGTCGCGCCGCGGGTGGGGGAGACGGACAGCACGACGGCGGCCGCGCCGTCGGACACCGGCGAACAGTCGGTGCGGCGCAGCGGCTCGGCCACCATCGGGTTCTTGTCCGAGACGGTCCGGCAGAACTCCTCGCCGAGGTCCTTGCGGAGCTGTGCGTAGGGGTTGTCCACGCCGTTGCGGTGGTTCTTCGCCGCGATGCTGCCCAACACGTCGCCCAGGGTGCCGGCGGGGTCGTAACGCTTGGCGTAGTGCTTTGCCACCTCGGCGAAGAGCCCGGTGAAACCGGTGGTGGACTGTTTCCCGGCCATGTCATAGTCGGCCCCGAGCAGCGCGGCACCCACCACGTCTGCCCCGGCTTGGGTCATCTTTTCCGCACCGATCACCAGTACCGTCTTTGCGGTGCCGGCCAGCAACGATTTGGTGCCCTGCTGGAACGCCGCCGAACCGGAAGCGCAGGCATTCTCCACACGGGTGGCGGGTACGTTGGCCAGGTCCGGGGAAACCTGCAGGGCCAGCGACGACGGGAACGCCAGCGGCATCATTCCGGCGTTGAACTGGCCCACGTAGACCTCGTCGATCTGCGAGGGCTCGACGCCCGCGTTTGCGATGGCCTCGGAAGCCACCTGCACGATCAGGGACTCGAGGGTGTCGTCCGTGAGCTTCCCGAACCTGCTGTGCCCCCAGCCGGTCATCAGGACATCCTTGCCGAACTGGTCATTGAGGCTCATGCTGTAGCTCCTTCAAAGGTGGGTGTTGAGCCGAGGGAGGTGGCGACGTCGAATGCGGCTTCGGTCTTCCCGCGGATCTCCTCCACGGTGACTCCGGGCGCCAGCCGGGTCAGCGTGAGCTGCCGCCCGCCGTCGTCCGTTTTGTAAAGATCGAAGACGGCGAGATCGCTGATGATCCGGTCCACACAGCTGAGTCCGGTCAACGGGAGGGTGCATTCGCGCACGATCTTGGCGGTGCCGTCCTTGGCGTTGTGCTCCGTGAGGACCACCACCCGCGGGGTGCCGGCCACCAGGTCCATGGCGCCGCCCATGCCTTTGACCATCTTGCCGGGGATGGTCCAGTTGGCCAGGTCGCCGTTGCCGGAGACCTGCATGGCGCCCAGGATGGCTACTTTGACGTGGCCGCCGCGGATCATGCCGAACGAGGTGGCGGAGTCGAAGATGCTGCCGCCGGGCAGGACCGTGACGGTCTGCTTTCCGGCGTTGATCAGGTCCGCGTCCTCCTCGCCCTCATACGGGAACGGGCCCATGCCCAGCAGTCCGTTCTCGCTCTGGAGCACCACCCGCACGCCCTTGGGCAGGTTGTTGGCCACCAGCGTCGGAATGCCGATCCCCAGGTTCACGTAGTCGCCGTCGTTCAATTCTTCGGCCGCGATCGCAGCCATTTCATCCCTGGTCCATGCCATGGCGAAACTCCTTTTTCTCAGTACTCGGGTGTCCGGGGTCAGTTGGGTATTACCGGCGGCACGAATTCGAACGTCATTCCCAGCAGCCACGCCAACAGCAGCACCACCGGAAGATGGAACAGGAACTGCTGGAACGTGAAGCCCACCAGGTCGCGGGCCCGCAGGCCCAGCACTGCCAGCAGCGGCAGCATGAAGAACGGGTTGACCAGGTTGGGCAGTGCCTCGGCCATGTTGTAGATCTGCACGGTCCAGCCGAGGTTCATGTTCACGTCCGTCGCGGATTGCATGACATAGGGTGCCTCGACCAGCCACTTGCCTCCGCCGGAGGGGACGAACATGCCCAGGAGAGCCGTGTAGAGGGCGATGATGATGGCGAACGCCCCATTGCCGCCGATGCTGGTGAAGAACTGCGCCAGATGCTCGGACACGGAGAGGCCGCCGGCCCCCGTCGCCTTGGTGAGGATGGCCGCCATCGCGGCATACAGCGGGAACTGGACCAGGATTCCGGCTGTTGCGGGCACGGCCTTGGCCACAGACTGCAGGAACTTGCGCGGGGTTCCGTGCAGCACCAGCCCCAGCATCAGGAAGACCAGCAGGTATCCGTTCAGTGAACTGACCACGCTCAGGATGGGCAGGGTCAGGAGCTGGGACACCAGCCAGCCCAGGGTGAGCACACCCGCCAGGACCGGCAGGACGCGGCTGTATTCGAGCCACTCGCCCGGCCGGGACTTTTCGTCCGGCGGCTCGGGCTGGTCGTCAAGGTCGACGCCGAGATCGGCCGCAGTTTTGATGGCGTTCCCCGTCGGCGCGGAAAAGTGGGCGATGACGGTGGTCAGCAGCATCAGGATGACGAGCGTAAGCAGGGACTGCCAGGTGAATATGGTGGTGCCGAAATCCAGGACGCCGGTGATCTTCAGCAGCGCCGGCGGAATGGATGCCTTGGTTGCCTGGAGCTGGGCCGCGGAGGAGGACATGCCCAGCGCCCAGACTGCGCCCAGTCCCATGAACGCCGCCGCGCCGAGGGCCCGGTAATCGACGCGGAGGTCCCCGCGCCGGGCCACCGCACGGGCCAGGAGTCCGCCAAAGATCAGGCTCAGGCCCCAGTTGACGAATGACACCGACATGGACATGACGGCGACGAAGCTGACGGCGGACCGCGCGGAGCCGGGCACCTGGGCCAGGCGTTCAATCAGCCGGGCCACCGGTGGTGAGGTTGCCACGACGTAGCCGGTCAGGACAACCATTGACATCTGCAGGGTAAAAGCGGTGAGGTCCCAGAATCCGTTTCCGAAGGAATCGACCACGGCCTTGGGCGAAGCGCCCGCCGCCAATGCTGCGACGGCGACGAGCAGGACGCCTGCCAAGGCGAAAATGTAGGCGTCCGGGAACCATTTCTGCGTCCAGCCGGCCAGCTTCTCCGCCATCCGGGCCAGGCCCTTCTGGGGGACGTCCAGATCATTGGGATGGGTGGTAGTCATCTCAGGCCCCGGCTCAGACGGCCAGCGCTTCGGCATCGGCTGCCACGGTGCGCTGCCGTACGGTCCGCTGCTCGATGTCCTTCACCCTGGCCGTGGCCTGAACCAGCCGCTGGACAAAGACGCCGGGGGTGACGATGTGGTTCGGGTCCAGTTCGCCGGGGTTGACGATGACCTCGGCCTCGGCGATGGTGAGGACTCCCGCGGTGGCCACCACCGGGTTGAAGTTCCGGGCAGTGAAGCGGTACGTGAGGTTGCCGTCCGTGTCCGCGGTGTGGGCGTGGACCAGTGCGACGTCGGCCTTGATGGCTCGCTCCTGGACGTACGTTTCGCCGTCGAACACCTCGTGCGGCTTGCCCTCGGCCACCAGGGTGCCCACGCCGGTCTTGGTATAGAACGCGGGGATGCCGGCCCCGGCGGCGCGGAGGCGTTCCGCCAGTGTTCCCTGCGGAGTGAACTCAACCTCGAGTTTCCCGGCGAGGTACTGCTCCGCGAAGAGCTTGTTTTCGCCGAGGTAAGAGGCGATGACCTTGCGGACCTGGCCGGCCTCGATTAGGACGCCCAAGCCCTTGCCGTCCACGCCCATGTTGTTCGAGACGACGGTCAGGTCCCGCACGCCGGAGTCGCGCACGGCTTCAATCAGGTCAGCGGGAATGCCGCTGAGGCCGAAACCGCCGACGGCGAGGGTCATTCCGTCCTGCAGCGCGCCCTCCAGGGCTGCGGTGGCAGAAGGCTGGAGTTTGTTCATGACGTCTCCTCGTTGAGCACGGTAAGGCGTCCACTTTGTGGACGCTGGATCTGATTCTGGAGACTACGGGCGCCCTGAGGAGCCTGTCAAGGACGCAATATTCAATAACTACAGTGTGGACGGTAGGCTTTTATGTATCCATAGTGTGGACATTTAGGAGGGCTTGTGACCGCGATGCCAGTGCAGGGCGCCCAGGTGGTGACGCGGATTGCCGGACTGCTGCGGCTGGTGGGCCGGAGCGCGGAGGGCATGCCGCTGGCGGGGCTGGTCCGCGAATCGGGGCTCACCCGCCCCACGGTCCACCGGCTCCTTTCGTCCCTCGCCGCCGAAGGCTTGCTGGACCACGATCCTGCCACCGGCAACTGGGTACTTGGCCCGGAGGTCCTGCTCATGGGGTCGGTGGCCGCCGCACGGTTTCCCATGGAGGACATCGCCCGGCCCAGCCTTCGACGGCTTGCCGAGGCCACGGGGGAGAGCGCGTTCTTTTCGATCCGCCGCGGCGCCGAGACGGTCTGCCTGCTGCGCGAGGAGGGAAGCTTCCCCGTACGCTCCTTCGTCCTGCATGAGGGCGTGCGGTTCCCGCTGGGGGTTGCGTCAGCCGGGACTGCCATCCTGGCCTTCCTGCCGGAACAAGAGCAGGAGCAGTTGTTGGGCCGCTGGGCCGACCATGCGGGGGCATTTGCCGCGAACCATACAGCCGCCTTGGTCCGGGAAAACCTCGCCCGCACACGGCTGGCCGGCTACTCGGTGAACCCCGGGCTGGTCCTGGAAGGAAGCTGGGGGATGGGCGCTGCGGTGTTCGACCCTTCCGGGAAGCCGGCCTGGGCCTTGTCATTGACCGGCATCGAGCCGCGCTTCAAGCCGGAACGGCAAGACGAACTGGGTGGCCTCCTGATGGCGGAGGCGCACCGGATTACGCAGCAGCTGGGCGGGGGTGCGGAGGGCAGGCGGCGTACCCGCTAAGCCGGGCCGGGCTGGGCCGCGAACGACGACGGCGCGCCGCCCCTCGAAGGTGCGGCGCGCCGTCGTGCGCTGTACGGCCCGAAACTGAGCTGCCGGGCAGGCACTCCTAGAGTCCGGCGCGGGGCCCCTCCGGGCGGCCCTGGTCCTTCCACCAGGTGTCGAAGATGGTCACCGGAACGGTGCGCTTGTGGCGGGTGCGGAGGAACTTCTGTTCGATCGATTCGGCCACCGCTTCCGGAACGTCGCGTCCTTCGAGGTAGTCGTCGATCTGGTCGTAGCTGATGCCAAGTTCGTCTTCGTCAGTGCGGCCAGGCCGGTCATCGAGCAGGTCGGCTGTGGGCACCTTCTCCCAGATGCGGGCCGGCGCTCCGAGCTCGGCCAGCACGGCACGGTTCTGCCGCTTGTTGAGGCCGAACAGGGGCAGGATGTCCGCCCCGCCGTCGCCGTACTTGGTGAAGAAGCCCGTCACGGACTCGGCGCCGTGGTCGGTGCCGATGACCAGGTAGTTGAATTCCCCTGCCAAGGCGTACTGGGCGATCATGCGGGTACGGGCCTTGGTGTTGCCCTTGTGGAAGTCGGAGATCTCCGAGCCCACCGTCTTTTCGAACTCGTCCTCGAAACCGTCCACCGCTGCGGAGATGTTGAAGGTCCACTCGGTCTTGGCCTTGATGAAGTCCAGGGCCGCCTGCGCGTCCTCCTCATCGTGCTGCACGCCGTAGGGCAGGCGGACAGCCACGAAATTCGCTTCCACGCCCTCCGCCTGGAGTTCCTCCACCGCCAGTTGCGCAAGCCGTCCGGCCAGCGAGGAATCCAGGCCGCCGGAAATGCCCAGGACGAAGCCCTTGGTATGCGTTGCCTTGAGGTATTCCTTGAGGAAAGTGACGCGCTTGCGCACCTCCCCTGCGGGGTCGATCCGGGGCAGAACGCCCATTTCTTCAATGATCTTGGCCTGGAGTTCGCGCATGTGGTCCAGCCTAGCCAGCGCTGTCAACAACCCTCAACTGTTCCGGGAACGCTGCACCCGGCGTAGCGTAACTGCATGGAGCGGACGGGGTGTGCGGTGGTGGGCGGCGGCCCGGCGGGAATGATGCTCGGCCTATTGCTCGCCAGGGCCGGGGTTGACGTAGCAGTCCTGGAGAAACACGGTGACTTCCTGCGGGATTTCCGCGGTGACACAGTGCATGCTTCCACGATCCGGCTGATGGACGAGCTGGGATTGGGCCCCGGATTCCGCGCCCTGCCGCAGAGCCGGCTGCGGAATGTCGCGTTCCCGGTGCCGGGCGCCGGCCTGGTCACGCTGGCTGACTTCGACTCCTTGAAACCCCCGTACAACTACGTGGCCATGATGCCGCAGTGGGACTTCCTGGATTTCCTGGCGTCCGCCGCCAAGGCCGAACCGACATTCAGGCTGCTGATGGAATGCGAAGCCACGGGTTTGGTGTTCGGCGACGGCGGACGCGTCACCGGGGTGCGCTTCCGGGCCGCCGGCGACGCCGGGGCGGGCGGCGAGCAGGTTCTTCACGCCGACGTGGTGGTGGCAGCGGACGGCCGGCATTCGGCGCTGCGACGGGCAGCGGGGTTGTCCCCGAAGGAGTATCCGGTGCCGTTTGATGTGTGGTGGTTCAGGCTCCCGCGCCGCGGCTCCGAAGCGGGGGAGTTGGCCGGGGTGGTACCGGCGTTCGGTGACCGGGAAGCCATGATTGCCCTGAACCGCACCGACTACTACCAGATGGGATATCTCGCCCCCAAGGGTGCGGATGCCAGGATCCGGGCCGAGGGCGTGGAACGGTTCCGCCAACGTGTCGCCGCACTTCGCCCCGACCTCGCGGACCGCGTCGGCTCGATCAGCAGCGTTGAGGACCTGCACTGGCTGGATGTCAGGCTGAACCGCCTGCGCCGCTGGTACACCGACGGTTTTTTGTGCATCGGGGACGCCGCGCATGCCATGTCTCCGGCCGGCGGCGTCGGGATCAACCTGGCCATCCAGGACGCCGTGGCAGCAGCAGCGCGGCTGGCGCCGGACCTGCGCCGTGGAAACGTGCGCACCGAGAGCCTTGCGGCGGTCCAGCGCCGCCGCTGGATGCCCACGGTGGTGGTGCAGACGGTACAGCGGATCATGCACCGGGCGGTGTTCGTTCCGTTGTTTGCCGGTAAGTTTCCGGCCGGCGCTGCAGCCGGGAATGCGGCGGGAAATAGCTCAAGGCTCCGGCAGGTGCTGCTCTTTGTTGTGCGGCACAACCCGGTGGTGAGGCGGCTCCTGCCCCGGGTCATCGCTTTCGGTCCACGCCCGGAGCACGCGCCAGGCTTTGCCCGTCCGCTCACCCACTAAACTGGAGCCCATGACTTCGCCCACTCATACTGCGCCTGACGCTGCAGCTGCCCGCGCCCGACTGCTCGAACTGATCAAGGAGCTTGCCGTTGTCCGCGGCAAGGTGATCCTTTCCAGCGGGGCAGAGGCTGACTACTACATCGACCTTCGAAGGATCACGCTGCACCACGAAGCCTCCAAGCTGGTGGGCCAGGTGATGTTGGCTTTGGCGGACGACGCCGGGATCGACTTTGAGTGCGCGGGCGGGCTCACCATGGGTGCAGACCCTGTCGGTACCGCCGTGATGCACGCCGCCGTTGACGCAGGCCGGCCCGTTGACGCTTTCGTGGTCCGCAAAGCCCAGAAGTCCTATGGCATGGGCCGCCAGGTGGAGGGGCCTTCCGTTGAAGGACGCAAGGTGCTGGTCCTGGAGGATACGTCCACCACCGGAGGATCTGCGCTGACGGCAGTGGAAGGCGTGCGGAAGGCCGGGGGGAACGTGGTGGCCGTGGCCGTCATCGTTGACCGGGACACCGGGGCCAAAGAAAAGATCGAGGCCGAGACGGGCGTTCCCTACCTGTTCGCGTTTGGCAAGGACGAACTGGGCCTCGCCTAGCGCCGGGCGCAGGCCCGGGGCTTGGGCGGGTTACTCACAGAGGAGTGCCCTTTGGCCCTTGGACGGCCCGTTCGGGCTGGCCTATGATGTGCGTTAAACGACTAGATCCCCCGGAGACCATGCCCTTGCTCCCCCCAACCCAACCCCTGAGCGCTACCGACCAGGTCCAGAACCTGATCATGGACAGCGCCGATTTTGAGGACTTCCTCAACGAACTGGCGCGCTTTTCCGCCCACCAGATGGCAGGCGACGGCGACGACGCCCTGTGCGGCATCACGCTGCTCCGCGACCGCAAGGCAGCCACCATTGGCTGGAGCAGCGAGTCGGCCCGGGAAGTGGATGAAATCCAGTACTCCTTGTCCCAGGGGCCGTGCCTTACAGCGGCAAAGGAAGAACGTGAAGTCTACGTTCCGGACCTGTTCCAGGAGGACCGGTGGGGCCCGGACTACGCCACCGCGGTTGCGTCCCACGGCCTGCGCTCAGTGCTTTCGCTTCCTTTCAACCTGCAGGGAGAGGCCAAGGCTGCCCTGAACCTGTACTCCGACGTCCCGAATAAGTTCGATGGCCACGCAGCGGCCAGGGCGCGGGACTTCACCAGGGAGATCTCCCAGGCGCTGCGCCTCGCCGTCAGGTTCTCATTGCACGCGGACAGCGCCTCCAACCTCCGCGCCACCCTTGAATCGCGGACCATCATCGACATCGCCATCGGCATTGTCATGGCACAAAACCGCTGCAGCCAGGCGGCCGCCGTCGAAATCCTCACGGAGGCGTCAAGCAACAGCAACACCAAGCTGCGGGACATCGCCAAGTCCCTGGTGGAGTCCGTCGGTGGGACAGGCGCGCACACCCACTACCAGGAGCCGGGCAACGCCAGGCCGGGCCAGAGCGCCTGAGGGGCGGCTTGTGCGCGGCTCCCCCTGGAGGTTAAGCTAACGGAGGTTGAGCCGTCGGCCATAGAACCTCTTTTTGGAGTACCTATGGACCGCGCCCTAGACGCACTTGTTGACCTGGATGTCCCTGCTGACATCGTCCGGATTGAAGTCCGGGGAACCCTTCGCCACGACACCCGTGCGGAACTCGTCCATATCATTCGACGTGTCCGGCACATGGGCCTGCGCTGCCGCATCTGCGTCGATCTTTCGCGGGCTGCCCTCATTGAATCAGCGGCACTTTCCGGGTTGCGCAGTGACCTTAATGCCATGGATACCAACTCCCTGCCGGGCCTTCCTTCCGCCGGGGTTGCCCTCCAGCTCGTTTCCGCCAATTACGACCGGAACGCCGAAGACCCTTCCACCAGCCAACCGCTCCTCATGGATGAGGACGTCACAGGACTGTTCACCGGCGGCGATTTTGCCGAGGGGCTGCCGCAAGTGCCGGTGATCTTCTTCGAGCTCTTGTACGGCCGCCCGCTGGCCGAGTACTCGGACGAAGAACTGCTCAATGCCAGCGATTCGGTCTTCGCGTTGCTGGATAACCCGCAGGCGTTCGACGGCGCGGACCTGCTGGGCCGCTACAACGACATTGGCCTGGAGATCATCCGCCGGCAGCAAAAGCCCCAATCTCCGTTCCCGGCCACGGAGGGCCAGGCCGCAAGCTGACCGGTGCGTCACCGAGTGCTTATATGCCGCTCCTTGCGGCGTTTACAGCAGGTGTGCTTACGGTAGTGGTGTGCCGTATGAGGGGGAGACAGGTCCGCAGAACCGGCGCGGGGCCTCCCAAGCCCGGCTGCTGGCGGAAGCGGCTGCCCTCAAACGCTTTTCGCGCCGGACGTTCCTCGCCGGTGCCGGGGCCTCCGGTTTGCTTGCTGCGGACATGCTGCTGACCCGCGAAGTGCAGTCGCAGCGCCAAACCACAAAAATCCTGCCCGTTGCGGATGACTTCGCCGACGCCTACTACCCGGACGCCGGCTGGTTCCTGTTCCCCGGGTACAAAACCAGCTGGGAAGAGGCCCAGTGGATCCTCAACACCCTCCGCGGGTCGCTGAACAAGCGGGCCCGGCTCGCCGCCGTCGGCTATTCCAACCTGGGGCTGGACGTCACCGAGGTGGTCAGCGCGATCTCCGAGTACATCGCGGTGGAAAAAATCACCAAGCTGTTCTTCTACGGCCACAGCTTCGGCGGCATGCTGGCCACCCAGGTGGCCTCCCGGCTGCTCGCCCTGGAAGGTATCCAGGTGCAGTTCATCCTGCTGGACTCAAGCCCCTACAGTGCGCATGACGTCCTGGACCAGAGCTGGTTCGACGGCGTGGTGTTCCTGTATGAGCGGGGCTTCAGGTTCCCGTCCACCCTGCGCGGCGGGTACGAGCTCGGGGAGCGGATCATCCATAAGGACGAACGCAGCTGGCGCCAGATCCTGGACCAGACGCTCGAACAACTCTCGCCCATCGCCCCGTCCAGCGTGCTCATCCAAACCGAGTCGGCATACATCTACCACTTCGAGGGCAGCCAGTTCGCGGGGCAGCTCGGGACGGCCAAAATGGCCTACATCGGCAACCCGAAGGACCAGACCGTTGACTACGAGACGGCTTCGGAGACGTGGGCGGTGGCCTTCAAGGACAACATGGTCTCCAGCGGACTGCAGACCACAGGAGCCGCGCCGGCCCACGCCAGCCCCGGCTGGAATCCGCAGATCTACCGGCCCCTCCTGACGGAGCTGCTGGAGGAGTACTTCCCGTTGCCCCGGGGCGGCTCCCGGGTGAGTATCTTCTAAATCTGGTTCTTCAGGTCCGCCACCGAGTTCAGCACCTGGTTGGGCCGGAACGGGTAGGCGGCAATATCGTCCTTATGCGTGATGCCACTGAGTACCAAGACGGTGTGCAGGCCCGCCTCCATGCCGGCGATGATGTCCGTGTCCATCCGGTCACCGATCATTGCGGTGGTCTCGGAGTGGGCGTCGATCTGGTTCATGGCGGAACGGAACATCATGGGGTTCGGTTTGCCCACAATGTAGGGCTCGCGGCCGGTGGCCTTGGTGATCAGGGCGGCAATAGCGCCGGTAGCCGGCATCGGGCCGTCCTTGGACGGGCCGGTGGCATCCGGGTTGGTGGCGATGAACCGGGCCCCGGCCAGGATCAGGCGGATGGCGGTGGTAATAGCCTCGAAACTGTAGGTGCGCGTCTCGCCAAGCACCACGAAGTCCGGATTCTGGTCGGTGAGGATGAAGCCGGCCTCGTGCAGCGCCGTCGTCAGTCCTGCCTCACCGATCGTGTAGGCGCGGTTGCCGGTTTCCGAGCCGCCCACCTGGTCCTTCAGGAACTGGGCCGTGGCCAGCGCTGAGGTCCAGATGTTCTCCTCCGGGATCTCCAGGCCGGAGGAGCGCAGGCGGGCGGCGAGGTCGCGCGGTGTGAAGATCGAATTGTTGGTGAGCACCAGGAAACGCCTGGACGTATCCACCCAGCGCTGGATCAGCTCCGCAGCACCCGGGATAGGCTGGTTCTCGTGGACCAGGACGCCGTCCATGTCCGTCAGCCAGCATTCAATCTCCTGGCCGTTGCGGTAAACCGCGGGGTTTCCTGCTACCTGGTCTTCTTCTGCCACGTCTACCTCCACCGGTGATGAATGCTCCAGTGGTCCAGTCTAGTGTTGAAGGGTGAACCAGACGCCGGGCCATCCAGACCAACCCAACCACCACCCCGGGGAGGCTGAACCCGCCAAGGCGGAGGTCGGCGTCGGACCCTGGGAGGGGGAACTGCCCGAAGGCGACCATTGGGACCCCGACCTCCTGGCGGACGGCGACCGCCGCAACGTGCTGGACAAGTACCGCTACTGGAAGCACGAGGCGATCGTGGCGGAGCTGGACTCCCGGCGGCACAACTTCCATGTGGCCATCGAAAACTGGCAGCACGACCTCAACATCGGCACGGTGGTGCGCACCGCCAACGCTTTCCTCGCCAAAGAAGTCCACATCATCGGCCGACGACGGTGGAACCGCCGCGGTGCCATGGTCACCGACCGCTACCAGCACGTCCGCCACCACCCCACCGTGGAGGATTTCGTCCAGTGGGCCCAGGGGGAGGGCCTGGCGATCATCGGGATCGACATCTTCCCGGACTCCGTCCCCCTGGAAACCTACGAACTGCCCAAGGACTGCGTCCTGGTCTTCGGCCAGGAAGGGCCGGGCCTCACTCCGGAAGTCCACCAGGCCGCCGTCGCTACCCTGTCCATCGAGCAGTTTGGTTCCACCCGGTCCATCAATGCCGCCTCCGCCGCCGCCATCGCAATGCACGCCTGGGTCCGCCGGCACGTCTTCGGCCAGCACGTCTGAGTATTACCGACCCGTGACCCGAAACACCCGGCCAGCCCGGGAATGGCTAGGATGGTGCCAAGCCGTAAGCGGTCTACTTGAGGGTCATCCACCCACAGACGAAACTCAGCAGAGGAGCCAGCATGCCCATTGCAACCCCAGAGATCTACGCAGAGATGATCGACCGTGCCAAGGCGGGCGGATTCGCTTTCCCCGCCGTGAATGTCACGTCCTCCCAGACGCTCAACGCAGCGCTCCGCGGCTTCGCCGAGGCCGAATCGGACGGCATTGTGCAGGTTTCCACCGGCGGCGCAGCCTACTGGTCGGGTGCTTCCACCAAGGACATGGTTGCCGGCTCGCTGGGTTTCGCAGCCTTCGCCCGCGAAGTTGCCAAGAACTACAACGTCAACATCGCCCTGCACACGGACCACTGCCCCAAGGACAAGCTGGACGGCTTCGTCCTGCCGCTGCTCGAGGCTTCCGAAGCTGAGGTCAAGGCCGGCCGCAACCCGCTGTTCAACTCCCACATGTGGGACGGCTCCGCCGAAACCCTGCAGGAGAACCTGCGCATCGCCCGCGACCTGCTCCAGCGCACCGCGGCCGCCAAGATGATCCTCGAGGTGGAGATCGGCACCGTCGGCGGCGAGGAAGACGGCGTCGAAAACGCCATCAACGACAAGCTCTACACCACGGTGGAAGATGCCCTGGCCACCATCGACGCCCTCGGCTCCGGCGAGAACGGCCGCTACATCACTGCTCTGACCTTCGGCAACGTCCACGGCGTGTACAAGCCCGGCGGCGTCAAGCTGCGCCCGGAGATCCTCAAGGACATCCAGGCACAGGTGGGCGCGAAGATCGGCAAGGACAACCCGTTCGACCTCGTCTTCCACGGCGGCTCCGGATCCTCGGACCAGGAAATTGCCGACGCCGTCTCCTACGGCGTGATCAAGATGAACATCGACACCGACACCCAGTACGCCTACACGCGTCCGGTGGCGGACCACATGTTCAAGAACTACGACGGCGTCCTGAAGGTCGACGGCGAGGTCGGCAACAAGAAGACCTACGACCCCCGCGTCTGGGGCGCCTCCGCCGAAGCCGGCCTGGCGGCCCGCGTGGTGGAAGCCACCAAGCAGCTCGGTTCGGCCGGAAAGACGTTCTAAATGTCGGATGAGTTCCGCAGGAACCTGATGGGGCC
The DNA here is from genome assembly GCF_030944625.1 of Arthrobacter sp. SLBN-112. NCBI lineage: Bacteria > Bacillati > Actinomycetota > Actinomycetes > Micrococcales > Micrococcaceae > Arthrobacter > Arthrobacter sp. SLBN-112. Next base: position 211,731 of record NZ_JAUSXY010000001.1, on the reverse strand, counting down.
GGAGCCCACACTCCTGCCTGCCGAAACCGAGGTGAACGGGCAGCTGGAGAACGGCCAGGAGGCCCTGGACCTGGTGGAGAAGCACCCCACGTCTTCGCTGCTGTGGGCGATCCTGGCTGAGGAGGCGTGGACCGAGGGCCGCACCATCGACTCCTACGCCTACGCCCGGGTGGGCTATCACCGCGGGCTGGACGCGCTGCGCCGCAACGGCTGGCGCGGCGTCGGTCCCATCCCGTGGGAGCACGAGCCAAACCGCGGGTTCCTGCGGGCGCTCTACTCCCTGGGCAGGGCCTCATCGGCTATCGGGGAAGCTGACGAGCCGGAACGGATCGAAAAGTTCCTGAACGACTCCGATCCCGCAGCCAAAGCAGCCATCGAGGGCACCTAAAGATTCCCAGGCTTTAAACGCCCGACGGCGGGTGGTCACCTTTCTTTGGAAAGGTGACAACCCGCCGTCGTCTGTTTGAAGCTGTTGGCTATGCCACGTTCGCGATGCCCGTGCGTGCCATGGCGTCCGCGTAGGCCGTCCGCATGTCCTCCAGGAACTCCTCCTGGCGCGCCGGGGAGCCTGCGAAGGCGCGTCCGCTCAGGGAACGGACCTTGTAGGTCTTCAGGCCGCGGCGCCACAGCAAGGGGACTTCGGTCTTCAGCAGCAGGTTTGCCAGGCGGTTGGCCTCGGTGCCGTGCGCCACGATCACCGAGGCGCGCGGGACGAGGGCCAGGAACTTCAGCAGCGGCTTCAAACCTGCCTGCACCTGGTCCGGGGTGAATTTGCCGTTGGCAACGCCTGGGACGTGCCACGGGTGCACGTTCCAGGGCATCACGAATTCCGGGCGCAGGCCCAGCTTCCACTGGATGCCGAGCATGCGGGTAGCGGCGTCCTGGTCACCGGCGGTGATGAAACCGGACGGGTCCATCTCGCCAATGTTGGAGTACAGGCTGATGATGCGGCATTCCTCAACATCGTGCATTGGGTCCACGTAGGGCACCACGGTTCCGGGCTTTGCTTCCTGCAGGGAATCACACAGCTCGTTGACAGCGGCAACGCTGTCTTCGTAGCGGCGGCTCATGAGCTGTTCGTGGAATGTTTCGGGGGCCAGTGCGGTCATGAAGGGCTGGTTCTCCTGCGGGGATTGATGTTGCGTCCACCGGTGAAAATGGGCGCACGCCGGCGCGGCTCATCAACGGTGGTTAGTTGGGGTGGGCCGATTCCGGGTCGGCCTCTGTAAGTTTACCAAGCCCGGGGAAACGAAACGCCGGTCCAGCGCACCTCATTCGTGGCGCATTGGACCGGCGGTCGTGTCCGGAACGGGAGGAAAGCTACCAGAGGCGCTTCGTGGCGCGGCGAGCACCCTCGCCAAGAGCCTCCAGTTTGGCGTACGCGATCTGCGGGTGCACCCTGCCGCCCAGGCCGCAGTCGGTCGATGCGATGACGCTTTCCCGGCCCACCAGCTCGGCAAAACGGACAATGCGGTCCGCCACCACGTCCGGGTGCTCCACCACATTGGTGGCGTGCGAGACGACGCCGGGGATGATCACTTTGCCCTCGGGAAGTGTGGTCTCTTCCCATACCCGCCATTCGTGTTCGTGCCGGACATTGGCGGCCTCGAAGGAGTACGCGCCGGCATTGACCTGAAGTACGGAGCCGATGATGTCAGCGAGCGGGATGTCCGTGGTGTGCGGGCCGTGCCAGGAGCCCCAGCAAACGTGCAAGCGGATCTGTTCCTGCGGGAGGTCCCGCAACGCCCAGTTGGTGGCCTCCACACGCAGCTGGATGAACTTCAGGTAGTCCTCCAGGGACGGCTCCGGGTTGATCTGGTCCCAGCTTTCGGCCAGGGACGGATCGTCGAGCTGGACCGTCAGGCCGGCGTCGATGATGGCCTTGTATTCCTCGCGCATGGCATCGGCGCAGGCGTAGACAAGTTCCTCATCGCTCTTGTAGTACTCGTTGGCTACGCGGGCGCAGGAACCGGGGGAGAGCGAGGCCACGAATCCCTCAGCGAGGCCGGCCGCGGCGAGCCCGGTCTTCAGGTTCTTGATGTCCGAGGCCACCAGGTCATGGCCGGTGTAGGTCAGGGGCCCGGCGATCTTGGGCTGGGACACGCTCTTCCGGTGCGCCAGGATCCCTGAGGAGGGGTCGTTGTATGCCTCATTGAACGCCTGCCGGTCGCGCCGGTCGGGGAATGACGTCAGGACAACGTTTCCGGGGGAGGAACGCCGGACATCGGCTTCTGCCCAGCGGTCCACGTTGGTTGGCTCCAGGCCGCCGAGCCGGGCAAAGGAGTAGTTCCACCAGGCCCCGTAATCAACGGAGTTGGACATCGTGTGCCCGTACTCGCCGTCGTTGGGGATGTCGACTCCCAGGTCCTTCTGGCGCTGGACCACGTCCACAACGGAGTTCTCCAGGAGCTCCAGGAACGCCGGAGTGATGCCGTCGGATTCTTTTGCGGTGTTGGCCGCGATGAGTTCAGGGGTGCGGGGCAAGGACCCGGCGTGGGTGGCGCGAATGTGGTCGGTGTTCAGGGGCATGCTGGAATCTTCCTTCCATCGGTCCTGGCAGTAGCACCTTCGGCCGGCAGCTTTCCTGCCGGGCCGTGGTTGCTGCGGCGTCATTGAGCCAGGTCTCTCAGCCGCTCCGGATGGTCCACTCCCACTTAAATCCAGGAGCGTGGTCAGGGGCAAATGCGGTTCAGAATGTGGCGGACCGCCATTGCGGGGCCGCGGCGGGCCCATCGAGTGGACAAAGTGCCTGATCCGCTAAACTTGGGTGGTAAGAGCCCCGGAACTCTTGCGTCGCTGCGCCGCCTTGCGGTCCGGCGAAGGCCGGTCTGTTCGGGGCATTCTCATGAACGGCGCTGCGCAGGTCCGCTCCCCGCGGCCGGACCCGGGCAGCCCGAACGAATGGGGGAGGATCCCATGCCAGCAATTGTGATCGTAGGAGCCCAGTGGGGCGACGAAGGAAAAGGCAAGGCCACCGACCTTCTGGGCGGCCGTGTTGATTACGTCGTCAAGCCCAACGGCGGCAACAACGCCGGGCACACCGTCGTCGTAGGCGGTGAAAAGTACGAACTCAAACTGCTGCCGGCAGGCATTCTCAGCCCCAACGCGGTCCCCATCATCGGCAATGGCTGCGTGGTGAACCTCGAAGCCCTTTTCCAGGAGATCGAGGGACTCCAGGCCCGCGGCGCCGATACCTCGCGGCTGCGCGTATCCGCCAACGCCCACCTGGTGGCCCCGTACCACCAGGTGCTGGACAAAGTGACCGAACGCTTCCTCGGCAGCCGCGCCATCGGAACCACCGGCCGCGGCATTGGCCCCGCCTACATGGACAAGGTGGCCCGGCTGGGCATCCGTGTCCAGGACGTCTTCGACGAGTCCATCCTTCGCCAGAAGGTGGAAGGCTCGCTGCGCCAGAAGAACGAACTCCTGGTCAAGGTCTACAACCGCCGCGGTGTTGTGGTGGACGAGATCGTTGAGTACTTCCTGTCCTTTGCCGACCGCCTCCGCCCGCTGGTCATCGACAGCACGCTGGTCCTGAACACCGCCCTGGATGAGGGCAAGGTAGTCCTGATGGAAGGCGGCCAGGCCACGTTCCTGGACGTCGACCACGGAACCTACCCGTTCGTGACCTCCTCGAACCCGACCGCGGGCGGCGCATCAGTGGGCTCCGGCATCGGTCCCACCCGGATCTCCCGCTCCATCGGCATCATCAAGGCCTACACCACCCGCGTGGGTGCGGGCCCGTTCCCCACCGAACTCTTCGACGAGATGGGCATGTACCTGCAGAAAACCGGCGGTGAGTTCGGCGTCAACACCGGGCGCCCGCGCCGCTGCGGCTGGTACGACGCCGTCCTGGCCCGCCATGCGTCCCGCGTGAACGGCTTCACGGACTACTTCGTGACCAAGCTGGACGTACTGACCGGCATCGAACAGATCCCTGTGTGCGTGGCCTACGACGTTGACGGCGTCCGCCACGACGAGATGCCCATGACGCAGACCGAATTCCACCACGCCAAGCCCATCTTCGAGTACTTCGACGGCTGGACCGAGGACATCACCGCTGCCCGCACCCTCGCGGACCTCCCGGAAAACGCCAGGAACTACGTGCTGGCGCTGGAGAAGCTGTCCGGAACCCGGTTCTCCGCTATTGGCGTTGGCCCGGACCGGGACCAGACCATCGTGGTGAACGACCTCATCAACGACTGACACGTTGGTCCGGAACACGGCAGACGACGGCGGCGGCCCACCTTTTGCAGGTGGGCCGCCGCTGGCGTTTGCCGGCGTGGGCAGTAATTTACACAGGCTTAACGCGACAGGGCTTGTAGGCCTGCAGGCGCCGCAGCCAGACTCGTTAACACCATTTGAACTGATCAGCGGACGGTTCCAACATGCTTTTTGGCGGTGCAGGGATGCACCCCGCAGAGAGCCGTCGCCGGTTGAAGACACCAGACCGGAAGGACATGCCGTGGCAGGAAACTTCGAAGTTTTTCTTGATCCGGAGATGCTCTACAGGTTCCGGCTGCTGGGGCCCGACGGGTCGGTCATGGCTGTCTCGCAAGGGTTCGAGGACAAAGCTGCGGTAGCTGCGGGTATCGCAGCAGTGCGTGAATGTGCCGGGACAGGCCTGGTGACCGATCTCAGCCCCACCGGGGGAGAGTCCCGTCCCGCCGCCAACGCTGTTCCAGACGAGCTCCCCGCCGTCGTCGTGCCCGCTTGCGATGACCAGCGGCTGCCTGGTGAGGCTGCACGCCTACGCACTGGCGAAGGCGCCGCGGAGGCAGGCCACGGCGCCGCGTTGGAGCAGGACGGCAGCCCGCTGAGGACCGGCCGAAAAAAATTCAAAAAAACTTTTGGGCGGGCGTAACCCTTCCGGGGTCCGCAGCGATTACCCCTATGAAGTGCCGGTCTGGAACCTGTCCCCCATCACGTTCCAGGCCGGCCCTTTTGATCTCTTGGCAAGGCCGCTGCGCGGGCGGCGTCCCGTGGCGGTCACCGGCCAGCGAGGTTACCGAAGGGTAAAGTAAGAGCAGCGTTCCGGATCCATGTGAGACGCTTCCTTTGCCGACGCCCTTTTTGATTGAAAGCACCACGTCAGTGACCGATGCACAGACAGATGCGGCCCCGGACCACGCCGTCCCCGGACCTGCTGCCCTCAGCCTCGTCTACAAAACGTACGCATCACAAGTCCTGGGCTACCTTGCGGCCCGTGGCGTCGAGGATCCGGAGGCGGCCATGCAGGAAGTGTTCCTTTCCGTCCTGCCCCGCCTGGACACCGTGCGTGGAGGAAAGGCCGGGCTGCGGACGTTCATCTTCAGCGTTGCCCACGCCCGCATGGTGGACGATCACCGGCGCCAAAGCCGTCACCCGGTAAAGCTGCCGTTCGAGCCCGAACTCGACCAGCGCGAAGAGACCTCGGCCGAAAAAGAAGCTCTGCAAAACATCTCGCCCGGTGAGGTCCGGGGACTCCTGTCCGGACTGCCCCAAGACCAGCGCGAAGTACTCTCGCTTCGTTTGGTGGGAGGCCTGACCGTGGAAGAGACGGCGGAGGCCATGAATAAGAGCGCCGGCTCCGTGAAGCAGCTCCAGCGCCGTGCGCTGCTCAAACTCCGGGACCTCGCCGCAGTGAAGGAGTACCTCGCGCCATGACGCCACCATCAGGGAACCTTGTCTCCCTTGTCGACGACATGCTCCAGGACGCCGGTTGCGGTGACGACCCGGACCTCCGCGACGCGCTGCTCTCACTTGGTGCGCTGGCATCGCTCCCCGCGCCCGCACCCGGCGCGGAACTCGCCGCTCTGCTGGCTCCAGCCGGCACGGCCGGAGACGGAGACGCCGTGGAACATCCTCCGGCCGTGGAACATCCTCCATCCCCGGAGCAGCCGGACGACGACCTCACGCGCCGCCGGCGGCGGCGCCACCGCCCCACCGCGCTGGGCCTGGTTCTGGTGGCCGGGATGGGATTGGGCGTTGGCGGTGTGGCCGCCAGCACCTCCGCACCCGGGAGCGGAACGATGCAGCAATTGCTGGCGGACTGGACTCCCCCGTGGAGTGCGCCGTCGGCCAGTGCATCGGCCGCTGGGGGCGGTGACACGTCGCCGTGGCTTGCCGCCGGCGGGGACATCCCGGATCCGGTTTCGTCAGTTGCACCCGCTGCGGCCACGCATGCCGGAAGCCGGTCGTCCCGGCTTCTGGAAGACCCCGCCGGAGTGACCGGCCACGGCGGCTTGCGAAGCTGCGGCGGACCCGCCAGGCACGACGCCGGCAGCGGCCAGGGAGCCTGTGTGCCGGGACCGGCAGGGGCGGCGTTGCCCGCTGCCGCGGGAGGCGGGACGGACGGGAAGGGCCGGAGCCAGAACGACGGCGGTGCCGCACCCGCGGCGGACACCGCACCAACGGGCACGCCCGCAGCAGGCAAGCCGGACGCGACCGCGGCGGATACCCCCGCACCGGGCCAGGGCGGACCAGGCGCAGCCGCGCCCAGGACGGGTGATGCGCCTGCCCCAGCGGTCGAGGCGCCGGGCCAGGGCAGCGGCCGGAAGCCGGAATCCCCGGCGAAATAGACCGGGAACCCGACATTGGCTGGGGCGGACGGACCCGAAAGCGCAGCGTAGGCTGATCGCATGGGCCACACCAACGATCCCGCAGTCATCGAACGCCTCATGCGTACCCAGGGGCGCTGGGCCATCGTGGGCCTGACCACCAATGAGTGGCGCGCCGCCTACGATACCTCGCTGTTCATCCGCGACAAGCTCGGCATGGAAATCATCCCCGTCAACCTGCCCGGCGAACCCGTGCACGGCGAAACCGGGTACCGCACCCTCGCCGACATACCTGCGGAAAAGCGGCCCATCGACGTCGTGGACTGCTTTGTGAACTCGCAGCGGGTGGGTGACGTGGTGGACCAGGCCATTGCCACGGGCGCCAAAGCCGTCTGGCTGCAGCTGGGGGTCATCGACGAAGCCGCGGCGGAACGCGCCAAGGCAGCAGGCCTGGACGTGGTGATGAACGCCTGCCCGGCGCAACTGGCCTGGAAGTACAACCTCTAGCGCTTCATCAGCTCCGGATAATGCCGTTCGGTGACATCCGGGTGCGCGCGCATGCGTCCTTTGAGCATGTTCAGGCCGAAGGACGCCAACAGGGGATTGGACGGATCATCAGTGATGCCTCGTGCCGCGGCCTTCAGTTCCGGTGCCAGGGGGACCGGCTGGATCACCGCGTCCAGCCGGGGCGACCAGAAGAACGGTACCGAGTAGCGGTCAACGCCCGGTGGCGGCGCCTGGACTCGGTGGATGGTGGCAGCCAGGTACCCCTCGGTGGCTACTTCCAGCATCTCGCCCAGGTTCACCACCAGCGCGCCCGGCAGCGGTTCCACCGGCAGCCAACGGCTGGTTCCCGGCGGCAGCACTTCAAGTCCCCCCACATTGTCCTGCAGCAACAGGGTTACGAAGCCGTAGTCCGCGTGCGAGCCCACGCCCTGGTCACCCGCGGCTTCCACCACGCCGCCCACATAGTGCACCAGCTTGCCCATCCACGCGGGGGCATCCCGGAAAGGTCCGTCGAAGTAGTCTTCGGGCAGCTGCAGCGAGACCGCAATGGCCCGCAGCAGTTCCATGCCCACACCGGACATCAGTGCGGCCCATTCCATGGCAGCCGGCCGGAGTTCGGGGAACGCCTCGCCGGGCCAGAGGTTGGGGCCCTGCAAAAGCCAGTACGGCTGGTCTGCCGGAAACTCCGTGACCGGCTCGCGGTCCGGCGAATAGTCGATCTGCTCCCGGGCGTCCGCACGCCCCTGCGTGATTTCCGTGCCCATCCGGGTGTAGCCGCGGAAGTGCGGTGACAAACGGTTGTCCAGCTTCATCCGTTCATCCAGGGGCAGGCTGAAGAAGCGCCGGATGATGTCCAGGAGCTGTTCGGCCTGCCCGGGCCGGCCGCCGTATCCAGTGATTTGGAAGAACCCGACAGTGTGTGTGGCGTGACGCAGCTGTTCGATGAATTCCGGGCTGAAAGAGCCGTCCGCCCGCCGTGCGGAACGCAGGTCCAGAACAGGTATGGCGCCCTGGTCGTGTGACATGCTCGCAGACTAGCACCGCGCAGGCCGGCTTTATAGGCTTCCTTCATGGACCCAACTGAGCTGAGGAATATCTGCCTTTCGTTTCCGGGAGCGTACGAGGATTTTCCTTTCGGACCGGAAACCTCAGTCTTCAAGGTCCGTGCCCACATTGCCGGGGGCACCCGGCACGAGGCCAAGCTGTTTGCCGTGTCCACCATGGATGAGCGCGACTTTTCGGTGAGCCTGAAGTGCGAACCGGCCCTGGCGGTGCAGCTGCGCGCAGTGCACCCGGAGATCACCGGCGCATGGCATATGAACAAGACGCACTGGAACGGTGTACGCCTGGACGGCAACTTGCCTGCGGGGATGATCCGGGACATGGTGGAGGACTCGTATGACCTGGTGGTGGCCGGCCTGAGCCGGAAGCAGCAGGAGCAACTGGGGTGGGCGCGCCTTGAAAGGGCCGGCAGTGATGACTGACAACGCACAGGGGGCAGGCGGCCTTAATTACCCCGGTATTGGAAGCACTGAAACAGGCGCGGCGCCGGCCGGGTATGACCGTGTCCTGGAGGAGGCGCTCCTTGGCTCCGGGCTTGAGGCCTACCGGCGCGTCGCGGATGGCATCCTGGGCTGGGAACTGCAGCGGCGGGCGGGCCTGCGGGTCCGTGCCAAGTCGCCGAGGGCGGTGCCCGGTGCGCGCGTGGTGAGCGGATTCGGCGTCGGGCCCTTCCGCCTGGATGCGCCCTGCCAGGTGGTGTGGGTCCACGAGCCCGCGGACCTGGATGGGCCGCAATCGGCCGGCTTTGGCTACGGTACGCTGCCCGGCCACCCCGCCCGTGGCGAGGAGTCCTTCGAAGTGGAGATCAACGGCCAGGGGGAGGTATGGCTTCGAATCCGTGCTTTCAGCAAGCCCGCCAACTGGTTCTACGCCGCCGGCGGACTGGTCACCCGCGCGGCGCAGCGGCACGTTACTTCCCGGTACATTGAAGGGGCACGCTCTCTCGCCGCGGAAGGAACATCCCAGTGATCTTTATCGTCGTCAAGTTCAAGGTTAAGCCTGAATGGTCGGAACGCTGGCCGGACCTCGTTGCGGACTTCACCCAAGCCACCCGGCAGGAACCGGGCAACCTGTGGTTCGACTGGTCCCGCAGCTTGGAGGACCCCAACGAGTACGTCCTGGTGGAAGCCTTCAAGGACGACACCGCCGGCGACCACGTCAACAGCGGCCACTTCAAGAAGGCCATGGCGGACATGCCGCAGGCCCTTGTGGAAACACCGAAAATCATCAGCCGCCAGCTCGACGGCGAAGGCTGGGACCTGATGGGCGAACTCACCATCTAACCCTCGTCGATTGCTCCGTAGCTGTCGTTCTGGTGCTCCTAAACGGCAGGTGCGGAGCAGTCGATAGCATGAACTCATGTGGATCGGCTGGATCGAGTTCGATATCCTCCTGGGCGACGTGCACAGCCTCAAGGAGAAACGCTCCGTGGTCCGGCCCCTCCTCGCTGAACTCAAGCGCCGCTTCGAGGTCTCCGTTGCCGAGGTGGGGGACCACAGCCAGTACCGGCGCACCCAGCTTGGTGCTGGCTTGGTGGCAGCAGACCGGCCGCACCTCATGGAGGTGCTCGCCGCCGTCGAACGTTTCGTGGCAGGCAGGCCCGAGATCGAACTGCTCAGCGTCCGCCAGCGCGAGCTGCACAGCGAGGACTAAACCCAGCGCCACCCTCGCCTCTCGACCCCGGCCAGGGAAACCCTGGTGGCGTGTGCCGCACCCCATCGATTGCTCCGCACTTGTCGTTTTCGTGCCCCAAAACGACATCTACACAGCAGTCGATGAGGGGTGTGGATAACTTCTGCGGTCTTTGCCCGATTCTGGTCTTATGGACCGATGAAGACCCCACGCCCCCTGCCGGAGGTGCTTCGCGGCCGTCCATTCACCCTCGTCGACGCCTCGATCGCCGGGGTATCCCCGCGCCGCTGGCGGCACGGTTCCATGGAGCGCTTTGGCCGGGGGCATACGGATGGAACGTGCGACGGCGGAACTCCCGTTGAGCACGCGGGTGCGGCCATTCATAGAGGTCAATAAGAGATGCGCAGCATCCCACCTCACTGCCGCAGAGCTGCTTTCGCTGCCTCTTCGGCTGCGAAAGGAGAATCCCGACATGCACCACATCATCCGTCCCGAAGGCGAAGCGCATCTGGACCGGCCGCACGTCATCGTGCACAGGATGAAGCTCTACGATGATGAAGTCACAGTGCATCAGGGCATAGCTGTCACGACACCGGAACGGACCTGGCTGGATCTCGCTGAAGTCCTGAGCCTGGACGCGCTTGTGGTGGCTGGCGACAGCTGCGTTCGGGTGCCTCGGCCCGAACTTGAGGGCCGGGACATGCCGCTGTGCACTATCGCTGACCTTCAAAGAATGATCGACCGGCACAAGGGGAAGCGCGGCCTGCGCAAGGCCAAGGAAGCCATCAAGCTGGTGCGGGTGGGCTCCGATTCGCCCCAGGAGTCCCTCTTGCGGCTCGCGATCACCCGTAGTGGGCTGCCCGAACCCGAGCTGAACGTCCCGATCATCACCGATGACGGTATCAGGCACCACGAGCCGGACCTGTCCTACCGCAAATACAAAATCGGCATCGAGTACGAGGGCGAACACCACGGCGACGACAGCCAAATCACCCGGGACATTGCGCGGTCGGAACGCTACGCCGCACTGGGGTGGACGGAAGTCAGGATTTCCAAGCGACACATGGTCAATGATGCCAAGCCCGCTGCGGCCAAGGTCCAGATTGCGCTGGTCCAGTCCGGTTGGCGCGGAGGTGACTAAAACGATTGCTCCGTACTTGTCGTTCTGAGGACTCAAAACGACAAGTACGGAGCAATCGATGGGAGGGCCCACGCCGCCAGGGTTACCTGGCCGAGCTTGCGAGGCGAGGGTGGCGGTGGGGAGGGTCAGCCGAAGTACTTCGGCAGCGTCCCCTCGTGGGCTTCGCGGAGGGCGTCCAGGGACAGGCCCTCCACGCCGTTGATCTCCAGCTTGCCGCTGGCCGCGTCCACCACGCCGACGCGGGTGTGCGCGAAGCCGCGGGCGGTGCACATGTCCGTGAAGCGGACTTCCTCAGAGCGCGGGACGCCCACCACGGCACGCCCCTGGGATTCGGAGAAGAGTGCCGTGAACAGGTCCACGCCGTCCCGGTCCATGACGTCCTGCAGCGCGATCCGGGCACCCACGCCGTAGCGCAGTGAGGACTCCACCAGCGCAGCTGCAAGGCCGCCTTCGGAGAGGTCGTGCGCGGAGTCGATCATGCCGTCGCGGGATGCGTTGATCAGGATCTCGCCCAGTGCGCGCTCGGCCTCGAGGTCAACCTTCGGCGGCTGGCCGCCCAGGTGGCCGCGCATGTTGGCCCACTCGGAACCGTCCAGCTCGGCGCCCGTGGTGCCCAGGAGGTAGATGGCCTGGCCGTCCTCACGCCAGCCCGACGGCGTGCGGCGGGCAACGTCGTCGAGTTTGCCCAGGACCGCCACCACGGGGGAGGGGTGGATGGGCGTGGTGCCCGTCTGGTTGTATAGCGAGACGTTGCCGCCGGTGACCGGGATGCCCAGCACCATGCAGGCGTCGGACAGGCCGCGGATGGCTTCGGCGAGCTGCCACATGACGTCCGGGTCCTCGGGGGAGCCGAAGTTCAGGCAGTCGCTGACGGCCATGGGGATGGCGCCGGCGGTGGCCACGTTGCGGTAGGCCTCTGCCAGTGCCAGCTGCGCGCCGTGGTACGGATCGAGGTAGGTGTAGCGGCCGTTGGCGTCGGTGGCCAGGGCAACGCCCAGGCCTGATTCCTCGTCCACGCGGACCACTCCGGCGTCATCGGGGAACGCCATGGAGGTGTTGCCGCCGACGTACCGGTCGTACTGGTTGGTGATCCAGGACTTGGAGCACATGTTCGGCGATGCCACGAGTTCGGTGACGGCCTTGGCCAGTTCAGCGGGGGCGGCCGGGCGCCCGGCGTCCTGCACCGAGCCGGTGAAGGTGTCGGCCTGGACGGCGTCCTGCCACTCGGGACGGGCGAACGGGCGGTCGTAGACCGGGCCGTCGTGGGCCACGGTGCGGGGATCGACGTCGACAATCACGTCGCCTTCCCAGGTGATGATGAGGCGGCCGGTGTCGGTCACCTCGCCCAGCCAGGAGTACTCCACAGCCCACTTGTCCATGACGGCTTCGAACGCTTCCACGTTCTCCGGCGTGACAACGGCCATCATGCGTTCCTGCGACTCGGACATCAGGATCTCGCCCGGGGTCAGCGTGGGGTCGCGCAGCAGGACCGAGGTCAGCTCAACCTGCATGCCGCCGTCGCCGTTGGAGGCCAGTTCCGACGTCGCACAGGAGATACCGGCGGCGCCGAGGTCCTGGATGCCTTCCACCAGGGAGCCCTTGAACAGCTCCAGGCAGCACTCGATGAGGACCTTCTCGGCGAACGGGTCGCCCACCTGCACCGCGGGACGCTTGGACGGCTTGGTGTCGTCGAAAGACTCTGAGGCCAGCACGGAGGCGCCGCCAATGCCGTCACCGCCGGTGCGGGCACCGAACAGGACCACCTTGTTGCCCTTGCCGGAGGCGTTGGCGAGGCGGATGTCCTCGTGGCGCATGACGCCCACGGCCAGCGCGTTGACCAGCGGGTTGCCCTGGTACACGGAGTCGAACACCATTTCGCCGCCGATGTTGGGCAGGCCCAGGGAGTTGCCGTAGCCGCCGATGCCGGCCACTGCACCGTGCATGACGCGGGCGGTGTCCGGGTGGTCGATCGCGCCGAAGCGCAGCGGATCCATCACGGCCACCGGGCGGGCGCCCATGGAGATGATGTCGCGGACAATGCCGCCGATGCCGGTCGCGGCGCCCTGGTAGGGCTCAACGAACGACGGCGAGTTGTGCGATTCGATCTTGAAGGTCACGGCCCAGCCGTCCCCGAGGTTGGTCACGCCGGCGTTTTCGCCGATGCCCACCAGCATGTCCTTCTTCATTTCCTCGGTGACCTTCTGGCCGAACTGGCGCAGGTGGTTCTTGGAGGACTTGTAGGAGCAGTGTTCGCTCCACATGACGGAGTACATGGCCAGTTCGGCACCGGTGGGGCGGCGGCCCAGGACCTTGACGATCTCGTCGAACTCGTTCCGCTTCAGGCCCAATTCGGCCCAGGGCAGCTCGGTGTCCGGAGTCTTGGCTGCGTTCTCGACGGTGTCGATGTTGAACTTCTTGGTGGTTTCGGTGGTCACTTGTCGCCTCCCACAATCTTGTTCAGTACGGAGGTGAAGAAGCCCAGGCCGTCGGTGTCGGAACCGCCGATGCCATCGAGCGATTCGGGGCCGAAGCCCGGCTCTACGGCGTGCTCGGGGTGCGGCATGAGGCCCACCACGTTGCCTGCTGCGTTGGAGATACCGGCGATGTCGCGGCGGGAGCCGTTCGGGTTGAAGCCCACGTAGCGGAAGACGACGCGTCCCTCAGCCTCAAGGGCGTCGAGGGTCTTCTCGTCAGCGATGTACTGGCCGTCCTGGTTCTTCAGCGGGATGGTGATCTCCTGGCCCGACTGGTAGTCCAGCGTCCACGCGGTGTTGGCGTTCTCGACACGCAGCACCTGGTCGCGGCAAAGGAACTTCAGGTGGTCATTCTTGATCATCGACCCGGGCAGCAGGTGCGACTCGGTGAGGATCTGGAAACCGTTGCAGATGCCCAGGACGGGCAGCTTGGCATCGGAGTTCGCGGCGTCGATGATTTTGGACATCAGCGGGGCAAAGCGCGCAATGGCACCGGCGCGCAGGTAGTCGCCGTAGGAGAAACCGCCGGGAATGACGACGGCGTCCACGTCGCCGAGTTCCGTGTCGCCATGCCAGAGTTCGACGGCGGTGGCGCCGGCCAGGCGGACGGCGCGGGCGGCGTCGCGGTCGTCAAGGGTTCCGGGGAAGGTCACGACGCCGATCCGGGCGCCGGCGAGGCGCGGCTCCGCGGCGACGGCGACTGCCTCGCCGATCAGGGGAAGTTCAGTCATCTCAGGCCTCGACGACCTCGACGTTGACGACGTCTTCGATCACGGGGTTGGACAGGAGGGTTTCGGCGGCATCGCGGGCCTGGGCCAGGATCTCCTCCGTCACCTCGCCGTCGACCGTCAGTTCGAAACGCTTGCCCTGGCGGACAGAGCTGAAGCTGGTGAAGCCCAGCCGGGGGAGAGCGCCAACGATTGCCTTCCCCTGCGGGTCCAGAATCTCGGGCTTGGGCATGACGTCAACAACGATCCGGGGCATCCGGCAACTCCTGTGCGTGAGCTTGGGTAAGGGCGCAGCGGAGTGGTGCCGTCTCACGCCGTACCGGGATGTGGGAGACAGTTGGTCACCTGCGTTGGTTCACCATGAGGTCGGGCGCTCCGCGAGCTTGCCCTATCATTCTACCGGCCCGGGCTCATCCGTCCGCATTCGGCAGATTCATGGAGCAGAACCCGGTCCGGGAGGTTCAGGACAGCGGCCAGGCGGGTGTGCTTCTGGAGTTGCCGGAGGGGGTTCACTAGGATTGGTTGATGGCGCAAAATTCCAGGTCCGTGCTCTTGCCGATGGTTGCTGCGGCCGTGTTTGCCGGCCTGGGCAGGATGGTGCTGCAGAAGGTGAAGGCAGACCGTTTGGCCCGTGAGACGCGGGCGGCCGGCCCCATTGGACGAAAAAACCAGGCAGTGGATCAGCGACGTGGTGCGGACCCCCCGCCACTAGCTGCCCGCGTACTTCCCCAGCAACGCCGGGGCGTCCTTCGGGGCGCCCTTTTTATGTGTCCGGATACTCCGGCGGGCACGGATATGACAAACGAAAATTTCCCGAATGTGCCCTATGTCATATCTCGCTCTCAGTCTGTACTCTGTGAACAGTCTGGTCTCAGCAAATTACAAGATCTGTAATTACCTCTGCAGTTCCAGTCGTTTGGGGCCCATCAAGGCTGGGCGGTACATCGTGAAAGGGTTGCGCGTGAAATCAACTGGAAAGAGCCCCTTGCGGGCTGGGGGACTCCGGAAAGCGGCCGCCCTGGCCGTCGGGTTGCCCCTTCTCATAAGTTCGCTGGCAGTTGGGCCGGCCACGGCAGCGCCGGTGGGCCAAAGTCCGGAGAAGGCCGCTGCCAACGCGAAAGACAGCCAGTTCAAGGACGGCCGGTACATCGTGGTTCTTGCCGGCCCGGCTGCCGCAGCCTACGAAGGGGGAGCCGCCGGGCTGGGCGCAACCAAGCCGCAGCAAGGCCGGAAACTTGATGCCGGCAGCCCGAACTACAAGGCCTACGACGCGCACCTGCGCCAGCAGCAGCGTGAGGTTGCGGCAGCCCAGGGGGTCGCTCCAGACAAGCAGTACACTGCCGCCCTCAACGGGTTCACTGCGGCGCTGACCGCGCACCAGGCGGCAGAATTGTCCAAGGACAAACGAGTCCTCGTGGTGGCACCCGACGTTGAGAACAAGCCCGACTACACCACCACCGACTTCCTCAAGCTCACCGGTCCGGACGGGACATGGTCCAAGGAGTTTGGTGGTGAAGCCAACGCCGGCAAGGGCGTAGTGGTGGGCGTCATTGACTCCGGCTACGCACCGGACAACCCCTTCCTCCGGGGCGAGCCGCTGCAGCCCCTGCAAGGTGCCCCGCAGGTGGGCGTCCCCTACCGCACCGGCGAGGGCAAGATTGCCATGCTCAAGGCGGACGGCACCACCTTTGAGGGCGAATGCCAAAAAGGCCAGGGAACCGGGGCTGCCTTTGACGGTTCGCTCTGCAACTCAAAAGTGATCGGCGCCCGCTACTTCGCCGACTCCTTCCTCCAGTACGTGGCCCCTGGCAACAGGGCCCCCGAGGAGCAGATTTCCCCGGTGGACGTGGGCAGCCACGGCACCCACACGGCAACAACGGCAGCCGGTAACGCCAACATCGAGCAGGTGATCGACGGCGCCGGCTTCGGAAAGAGCTCCGGCGTGGCTCCGGCGGCCAAGGTCTCGGTGTACAAGGTCTGCTGGGAGGACACCAGCCCGGACACCGGCGGCTGCTACTCGTCATCATCGGTTGAGGCCATTGACGCGGCCATCAAAGACGGCGTGGACGTCCTGAACTACTCAATTTCCGGCAACAACAACAGCACCACCGATCCCGTGGCGCTCGCCTTCCTGAACGCCGCCGCAGCCGGCGTCTTCGTGTCGGCCTCGGCCGGCAACTCCGGGCCGACGGCCTCCACTGTGAACCATGCCTCACCATGGTTGACCACCGTGGCCGCCTCCACCTTCCCGAGCGACCTGCTGGGAACGGTCAAGGTTTCCGATGGTTCGCTGTACCGCGGCGCTTCCATCATGAAATCGGAGGTCGCGGACAAGCCCGTCGTCGTGGCCGCTGCTGCCGCGGCCCCCGGGGCTGCAAACGCCAACCTGTGCGGACCGGGAACCCTGGACCCCGCCAAGGTGGCCGGGAAAGTGGTGGTCTGTGACCGTGGAGTGGTGGACCGGACCGCCAAGAGCCAGGAAGTACTGGACAAGGGCGGCGTTGGCATGATCCTGGTGAACCTCACCAGCAGCTCCGAGGACGCCGACAACCACGTCGTTCCCACCGTCCACGTCAACGCCCCCAAGAGCCTGGAACTGAAGTCCAAGCTGCAGGCGAACCCGGCACTGACGGTAAGCCTGGTCAAGGGTGACCTGACCGGACTTCCCCCGGCTCCGGCGCCCCAGATCGCGGGCTTCTCGTCCCGCGGGCCCACCCTCGCATCCGGCGGCGACCTGCTGAAGCCTGATATCTCGGCCCCGGGTGTGAACGTCCTCGCCGGCGTCTCCACGATCGGCAACCACGGCGACCAGTTCGGATTCATGTCCGGCACGTCCATGGCCGCGCCGCACATTGCTGGTTTCGGCGCCCTGGTGCTTGGCAAGCAGCCGAAGTGGTCGCCCGCCATGGTGAAGTCCGCCATGATGACCACCGCCTACCCGCTGGTCAATGCGGATGGTTCTCCCAACACGGATCCGTTCCAGGGCGGCGCCGGCCACATCGACTCCACCCGAGTCCTGGATCCCGGCCTCGTTTACGACTCCGGCATCCAGGACTGGCTCGGTTTCCTGAACGGCCAGGGGGTCGATACGGGTGCCCCGCAGGCCGGCTCCATCGCTGCCCGCGACCTCAACCTTCCCTCGGTCGCCTTGGGCAGCCTCGTGGGCGAAGTCCAGGTCAAGCGCAAGCTGACGGCCCTGGTGCCGGGCATGTACCGGCCCGAGGTGAACATGCCGGGCTTCAACGTCGTCGTCGAACCCAAGGCGCTAAACTTCGCCAAGGCCGGACAAACGCGTGAAGTCACCCTGACTATCCGGAACGTCAGCGCACCTGTCGGCAAGTTCAGCACCGGAAGCCTCACCTGGAAAGGGCCCCGGACCGTCACATCGCCGATTGCCATCCGCCCGGTCGACGCCCAGATCGCTCCGTCGTTCTCGTTCAGCTCGGCCACCGGCACGGGCAGCGGCTCCATGGAGCTGGTGTCGGGCTCGGACAGCCCCATCGCCGTTGGAGTGGAGGGCCTGGCGCCACTGAGCCAGACCGCCATCACCAAGACCCCGGGCGGGTACGCACCCACGAACGATGCCCACAATGCCTTGGTCCAGGTGCAGGTTCCCGCGGGCTCCACCTTCGCGCGGCTGGGCATCCAGGCGAAGTCGAACGACGTCGACTGGGACATGGTGGTGTACGCACCTAACGGGTCGGGCGGATTGACGGCCACCCAGGTGGCAACTGCCTCGGCGAGCGAGTTCCTGGATCTGGAAGCGCCGCGGGCCGGCACCTACTACGTGGTGGCCAACCTGTACGCAACCCCGGACAACGGGCCGGCCACTGCCTCGGTCCAGGCTGTGAGCTTTGCGGGCGACGCCGGCAACCTCACCGTCAACCCCAACCCGATCGTGGCACCCAACGGGACGGCCACCTCGGCCACCCTCAACTGGACCGGCCTTGCTGAAGGGTCTTACCTTTCGCGGCTGAGCCTGGGCAGCAACGGCATCAAGACCTGGGTAAACGTGCAGGTGGGTTCCGGCTCTGCCCCGGCTCCGGCCGGCGCTCCCCAGATGGGCATTGCGCAGGCTCTACCCGCAGCCTGAGCATCAACTAAGCATGGGGGGAGGGTCCCGGACGGTGCGTCCGGGACCCTTTTTCGCGCCCGGCCGCTGAAGACTAGGTGGCGTCACCGCCCAGCAGGGGAGCCATGGCCTTCCACCGGGCGATCTCGCAGCCGTCCGTCCGGGTGAAGACCGAATGGACCGCTCGTCCATGGAACGTGCCGGAAACGACGGCAACCTGAGGCCCCCCGTACTGCTGGGTGCATAATTTCGGGGGCCCAGGCTTGGGAAAGAAGACGTCTTCCCCAAATTCCTCCACGGCAGCCAGGGCTGCTTCCGGTGCCGGCAGGGTGGTCCCGGCCGCCGGATTACCGTCCTCCGCCACCAGCCGGAACACATACTCGGGAGCGTCGGGTTCTTCCCGAATGCTGATGGCCAGGTCGATCACTTCTGCGCTCCTTCCGCAAGGGCGCCAAGGACCCGGGCAAGCCTTTCCCGCAGCGTGGTTGCCTCCGCGGCAAAATTGCGCTGGTGCTCAACGTAGGAAGCCTTGCCCTGTGGAGTTTCGATGGCAATGGCCGGGTAGCCCCACTCGGCGAGGTCGTACGGGGAAGCCTGCATGTCCATGGCCCGGATGCGCCAGGAGAGTTCGAAGCAGTCCATGACCAGTTCGCTCGAAAGGGTCGGCAGCAGCTTGTACGCCCACTTGTAGAGATCCATGTTGGCGTGCAGGCAGCCCGGCTGTTCCATGTCGCGCTGCGATTCCCGGCTGGGTGAAAACTCGTTGAGCGGGACGGCATCCGGGGTGTAGAACCGGAACGCGTCAAAGTGGGTGCACCGGATCTTGTTGTCCTCCACCACCTTGTCCGTACCCGCTGATCCCAGCCGCAGCTGCAGGTATTCGTGGCGGAGGTCGAACTTGTCCTGGCGGTAAACCATGGCCCATTCGTGCAGGCCGAAGCAGCCGAATTGTGCTGGCCGTGCCGCAGTGCCGCGGAGGATCACCCCGGCGAACGCCACCGCCTCCTTGCGGTCGGCAAGGAAGGCGGCCCGGTCGAAGGTGACTGCCATGCTCCCCGCAGCCAGCCCCAGAGAGGCAAGCTCGCCGTCGTCGAGCGTCCGGTAGTGCTTCCACCCCTGCCGGGCGGCTGCCTGCCCGCCGGTGAGGACGGTCCCGGCCCCCGGGTGCCAGCGCTTCAACTGGCCCGGCTTCTGGGTGTAATAGGTGAATAGGAAATCCTCCACCGGGTGCTTCTGCCCAGCCGACCGGCGGGCAAGGTAAGGATCGGCGTAGCGGCTGACGCGCTGCAGGTGGGCTTCCTCCCGTGCCTGCGCGCTGTCCTCCGCCAGCAGGCTAAGAGGCTCCACCGGCGGCACCGAGCACATCCTTGGCGGCGTCCCACGCACTGATTTCACACCCGTTGGTCCGGGCGAAGGAGGATTCGACGGCGACGCCATCCACAACCCCCGTCACAGCCGCTTTCTGCGGGCCGCCATACTGCTGGGTGCAGGGCCGGGTGCTTTCCGGGGCGGCCGGAGCCGCGATGGCGGGGTTTGCCTTGAGGGCCGCGCAGGCAGCAGCAGGATCAGGGTGGCTGCTTTCCGCGGCGGGGTCCCCAGAGGTGCAGACCAAGGTGTAGTCGAGTTCGGGTGCGCCCTCGGACGGCACCACGGTAATGGCAAGCTCGGCGTTTCCCTGCCCCGGCCCGTTGCTGGGACGGGAAGTTGTGGGAGCTGGGGCGGCAGCGGAGGTTTCAGTGTCGGGTGAGGGGGTTGCAGGGGCGCTGCCGGACGCGGACGGCCCGCTGTTGGGTGAGCCGCTGCAGCCGGAGAGCAGCCCGGCGCTTATGGCCAGGACCGCTGTGAACAGCCGTAGGTTACGCATCAGGCCACCTCCCCTTCGTCAGGCAATTCTAGTCGCCCGTGCTGCGGGAAACCGCGGCGGGCAGGTGGGACAGTCTCGCAGCCGGCCTTCAGTGGGTCTTTTCCGACGTTGCAGCGATCAGTCCCATCATGGTGGAGTGCAGCTCGGTGACCTGTTCGCGGGTGAGGCCCAGCCGCTCCATCATGGTTCCCGGGACCTGCAGGGCCTGCTGCCGGAGCGCCTTGCCCTCGGCCGTCAGCGCCACCGCGAGCGCACGTTCGTTACCCTCCGCGCGGCCCCGCGTGATCAACCCCGCGGCCTCGAGCCTGCGCAGGAGCGGCGAGATGGTGGCCGGCTCCTGGGCCAATGCCTCACTGATGTTCCGTACCGTGCGCGGGCTGGTCTCCCAGAGGCAGAGCATCACCAGGTACTGCGGATGCGTGAGGTTGAGCTTCTCCAGTACCGGCTTGTAGGCGCCCACGACGCTGCGGGCGGCCACCGTCAGGGCAAAGCAGAGCTGATGTTCCAGGAGCAGGTCTTCTTCTTGCGCGGCGTCGACGGGTGTGGCAGTCATGGCATCCTTACATTGTTAGTGCACTAATGATTAGTGTACACTTGTTGGACATCAGCAGTGAATGGAAGGAACGCCTTCATGGGCAGGGACAGGTCCAAGGACAAGGGCAATGCCTCCCAGCGCTTCATGCGCGCCACGGGAAAACTCAGGGCTGTTTTCGGCCCGGCCAACCGCTCCGCGCTGGCGCATGACATGACCGAGGAAAACCGCCGGTTGCTCGCCCAGCGCCAAGCCGAAACACAGCAGTGGGAGACCATCACCAGGCCGGACGGCAGCACCTACGTGGTGCCCAGGAACCCTGAGGACCGCTCCCTGCGCTAAGCTTTCCACCCTGTGCGGCCGGCGCCTTTTTCCTGCCCCGGGCTTAGAATGAGGGCACTGCTTCCCGTTGGAGGCAACAGCGCTTTCGCCCGAGTTTCGGGGAAGGGGGTGGAAAATAGTGGCACATGTCCTCAGCGGCTTCATGGGCCTGACCGAGAGGCTCCGCTTCTTGTTCGGTCCCGCCACCCGACTGGATGCCGACACGCCCGTGGTGCACAAACACGACGAATTTGAGCAAGCCTCCGAAGAGGACCTTTCGCATTTCGTGGTGGAAACCGATTCAACAGGCCACCACTACGCTGTGCGGCGGGAAGACCTGGAACGCGAAACCTGATACGGAAAAAGCCGGGCTGCCGTTACGAAGGTAACGGCAGCCCGGCTTTTCTTGTACGCTCAGCGGCCGGTGCCGCCGTAAACCGTCGCTTCGCTTTCGCTGTCGAGGCCGAACGCCTGGTGGATCACGCGGACGGCCTCATCCAGCAGGTCGGCGTGGGTCACCACCGAGATGCGGATTTCAGAAGTGGAGATCATGTTGATGTTGATGCCGGCGTCGGACAAGGCCTTGAAGAACGTGGCCGAGACGCCGGGGTGTGAGCGCATGCCGGCGCCGATCAGGGACAGCTTGCCGATCTGCTCGTTGTATTCGATGGACTCGAAGCCGATTTGGTCCTGGGCGGCGTGAAGGGCGGCCAGGGCATCGGCACCCTCGACGATCGGCAGGGTGAAGGAGATGTCCGTCTTGCCCGTGCCGTGCGTGGAGACGTTCTGGACGATCATGTCGATGTTCGAATGGGCGTCGGCGATGACCTGGAAGATCGCAGCGGCCTTGCCGGGAATGTCGGGGACGCCGACCACGGTGACCTTCGCTTCGGAACGGTCATGCGCAACGCCGGAGATGATTGGCTGCTCCAAGGCAACTCCCTCTTGAGTGGTGATCTTGTCGTCGGCGCTGGGAATGACCCAGGTGCCTTCATGCTGGCTGAATGAGGAACGCACGTGCAGCGGGACCCCGAACCGGCGGGCATATTCCACACAGCGCAGGTGCAGGATCTTCGCGCCC
The DNA here is from genome assembly GCF_030944625.1 of Arthrobacter sp. SLBN-112. NCBI lineage: Bacteria > Bacillati > Actinomycetota > Actinomycetes > Micrococcales > Micrococcaceae > Arthrobacter > Arthrobacter sp. SLBN-112. The sequence goes on along the minus strand of NZ_JAUSXY010000001.1, from coordinate 189,778 downwards.
GAGGCGGCGAGTTCCAGCATCTCCTCGCTGGAAATGGTGTCGATCTTCTGGGCCGACGGGACAACGCGGGGATCGGCGGTGTAGATGCCGTCAACGTCGGTGTAGATCTCGCACACATCCGCTTCGAGCGCCGCCGCAAGTGCCACAGCCGTAGTGTCCGAGCCGCCACGGCCCAAAGTGGTGATTTCGTTGGTGGCCCGGCTCATGCCCTGGAAGCCGGCAACAATGGCGATGTTGCCCTTGTCCAGCGCGGTGCGGATACGGTGCGGGTCGACGTCGATAATCCGGGCCTTGCCGTGGATGCCGTCGGTGATCATTCCGGCCTGGGATCCGGTGAAGGACTGTGCGGACGCGCCGAGCTTGTTGATGGCCATGGCCAGCAGCGCCATGGAGATGCGTTCGCCGGCGGACAGGAGCATGTCCATTTCGCGGGCGGGGGCGGAATCTGTCACCTGCGCGGCAAGGTCCAGGAGCTCGTCCGTCGTGTCGCCCATCGCCGAGACGACCACTACCACCTCGTTGCCGGCCTCCTGGGCATCGACCACGCGCTTGGCCACGCGTTTGATGCCTTCCGCGTCCGCCACGGAGGAGCCGCCGAATTTCTGCACGATGAGCTGTTTGGTCACCGCGCCGGCGGCGGGCGCCACCTGCGGCTGGGTTGCGTTGTGCAGTTCGGTAGTGGGCGTACTCATGCGCGTACCTTCATCGGATCAGTTGGAGTTTTGGAGGCCATGAAGCCTGGCGGCGCGACTTCCTCCGACAGTTTATCGCCGCGCCCGGAGGGGACGTTGAATTATGACCACATACCGGCCATGGCCGGTGCCGGTGGCAGCGGCGGGGCCCACCTTTGGTGGAGTACGACGGCGGGACGCCCCCGCGTGCCTCAGGCCAGGGCGTTTCGACGGCCTTCGAAGGCGCGGCCCAAGGTGACCTCGTCCGCGTACTCGAGGTCGCCGCCCACCGGAAGTCCGGATGCCAGGCGGGTGACGGTGATGCCGATTGTCTTGAGCATGCGGGCAAGGTAGGTTGCCGTGGCCTCGCCCTCAAGGTTCGGGTCCGTGGCGATGATGACTTCCTGGATGGAGCCATCATTGAGGCGGGTCAGCAGTTCCCGGATCCGCAGTTGCTCCGGTCCGATGCCGGCAATCGGATTAATCGCGCCGCCGAGGACGTGGTACCGGCCGCGGAAGGATCGGGTGCGTTCCACGGCCAGGACGTCCTTGGACTCCTCCACCACGCAGATCAGGGCAGGATCCCGGCGCGGGTCCCGGCAAATGTTGCAGAGCTCCTGCTCAGTGACGTTGCCGCAGACCGTACAGAACTTGACCCTCTCCTTGACCGTGGTGATGGCCTCGACCAGCCGCTTCATATCCTGGGGATCGGCTTCAAGGATGTGGAACGCCAGCCGTTGCGCCGACTTGGGTCCCACTCCTGGAAGGCGTCCAAGCTCGTCAATCAGCTCCTGGACAGCACCTTCGTACACAATTCCCTCTTTAGTTCGATGTGAATGGCGGCCAGGTCACCAGGTGCGGACCGCCCGTTCGTTGGGTGGCAGCCGGTCAGTACCGGGGCGTTATGGGACTTCCGTCCGTGGACCGTTCCTCGATCAGCTTTCCGCCCAGAATACGCTCCACTGCTGCGCGTCCGAAGACACCGGACTCCTCGATGGTCTCATCGTCGGCGCTCGGCACGTCCTGGACGTACGCGCTTGGTGCCGTTGCGGCCCTGGAGGGCGCCTTCGCGCGGCCGGCCTCAGCTTCCGGGCTGTTGGACAGCCGCTGGTAGAGGCTCTGCCGCGTTTCAGGCCTTCCGGCTGACGGTGCGGCCGCGGGAGCCTGTGGCCGGGACGGGGCAGCCGTAGCGGGCCCGGCTGATGCCATGGCGAGTTCGGGCTCCGGTGCGGGCTGGGCCGGTGCCGGCTGGTACGTTACCCGGACAGAGTCCTCACGGCTGCTGTGGGTAACCGTTCCCACACCCCAGTCCGCCTCGTCCGGTGTCCTTGTCGCAGAGGCCGGGATGGTAGGCGGCACTTGGACGGTCGCCGGTTCGTAACGCGGAGCCGGGGCCGGGGAAGCCGGCGATTCGTCCGCGGAAGCACCGACGGGCGGTGCACCAACGTTGCTCTTGTCTCCGACCACCCAGACGCCGGGGGCCTGCTCCACGGCCCGGGCCCAAGGATCGTGCGCGGCGCCGGCAGGTAGGGCCCCTCCGTGTCCGGCGGCGCCGGCAGGTGGGGCCTCTCCGTTTCCGGCGGCGCCGGCCGGGGCTGTGGCGGGCCCCTCGTTCCGCGCGGCTTCCGTGCGGATGCTGCTGGCGGGCAGGCCCCTGCCGGCAGAGGTGGCCGGCGGTGCGGCGGGGCTGCCCGCACGTGCCGAAGGTTCCCAGTCCACGGGGGGTTCTTCATCCAGCGGCGGAGCATCCTCGTCCCGCGGCGGGCCCCAATCGTCGTCGGAGTAGGAGTAGTCCCCGCCCGAGGAAGGGAAGGAGGACTGCGCAACTTCGGGCCCGGACGCCTTGCCCGGGGCTCCGTCGCCTTCGGATGCCGGCCGGATGGCCTCCCTGCGCTGCTTGTCATCGGCGGAGGGAGCGGCTGCGGCGTCTGCGGGCGAAGGTGCCGAAGCCGTTGCGGCCTGGGCCGGTACGGAGGCAGGTGTATGAGCCGTTACAGGTGCCGGCGCAAGTGCGGCCTCGGGAGGAGCGGATACAGGTGCCGGTGCCGGTGCAGCTCCAGGTGCAGCCTGTGCAGGTGCGGGCGTAGCGGCGGCAGCCTTGGCTGCCGTGCCCGCAGGTGATTCGGCGGGAGCGGGAGCAAGTCCCCAGGCAACGTCAGCTGAAGTGGCCGGAACCACCGGGCTGGCCGGCACTTTTGGGTTTGGCTCAGAGCTCGCCTGGCTGGCGCCGCCGGCAACCGCGTTGATCTGCAGGTCGATGCCAACCGTCTTGTGGATGGCCTGGCGCAGATTGTCGGAATGGTCCGCCCGGCCGAAGGCCCCGGCGAGTCCCGACGTGGTGAAGGAGAGGGTCAGGATACTGCCGTCGAAGGCACTGACCTGGGCGTTGGGCTCTACCAAGGCCCAGGTGCTGCGCTTGATCTTCGACAGGGTCTGCAGGACATCAGGCCAGGCCCTGCGAAGGACTTCAACGTCGCCCATCGCCGGAGGAGCTGCCGGGGCGGACCGTGCCGGTTCTTCTTGGGGCGTCGTCGGCGTTGCGTGGGGGGCCGCTGCCGCGGTGGGCGTCTGAGGCGCTTTACCGCGCCCGGGTTCCTCCACAGGCCAGTCGTTGGTGCTTACCCGTGGGGGAGTGAAGGACATGCGGGAATCCGGAGCGGGCGGGGCGCCCTGGCTGTTCCCGGATTCCGGTCCTGCGGAGGAGGACGGTCCTGGGGAAGGGGCCGCCACCGTGGGTGCGGCAGGCCCGGCATGAGCTGGAGTGGCCTGTTCGGGTTCCTGCGGGCGGGCGGCCGGCGCGGCCGCCGTAGCGCTCGTTGACTGGTCCGGCGTGTCCCGGCCAGGCCGGGGCTCGGGCGCTACCGCTTCCTGGGCAGGCCGCGGGCTGGGTGAGGCGGGACCGGAAGCCGCGCCGCTGGGCACCTGTGCAGGGACTGAAGGCGCAGGTGCGGGGACTGGAGCCGCCGGTGCTGACGGCGCCGGCGGTGCTGCCGCTGCCGGCGTGGCCGGGGCGGCAGCACCGACGTCGTTCCCGGCATAGTTGAGGCGCCGCTCCACCCTGTCGATCCGTGCTGCCATGCCGCGTTCGTTCTGCTCGGAGCTGGGCAGGAGGATCCGGGCGCACAGCAGCTCAAGATGCAGCCGCGGCGACGTGGCTCCCGTCATCTCGGTCAGGGCCGTGTTGGTGACGTCTGCTGCCCGCGAGAGCTCCGCGGCACCCAGGTTGTGCGCCTGGTTCTGCAGCCGGGCGATCTGGTCCGCCGGCATGCCGCGCAGGATGGCATGGGCGCTTTCCGGCATGGCCTGGACAATGATGAGGTCGCGGAAACGCTCCAGCAGGTCTTCCACGAACCGCCGCGGATCATGGCCTGTCTGGATCACGCGGTCCACGGCACGGAAGACCGTTGCGGCGTCAGAGGCGGCTACGGCCTCCACGACGTCGTCCAGCAGCGAGGCGTGGGTGTAGCCGAGCAGTGCGACGGCGAGTTCATAGTCCAGCCCGTTGGGCCCGGCCCCTGCCATGAGTTGATCCAGGACGGACAGGGAGTCACGGACAGATCCGCCGCCGGCGCGGATGACCAGTGACAGGACGCCGGGAGCCACAGGAACGTTCTCCTGGCGGCAAAGGAGCTCAAGGTACGCCATCAGTGGCTCGGGCGGCACCAGCCGGAACGGGTAGTGGTGCGTCCGGGAGCGGATGGTGCCGATGACCTTGTCCGGCTCCGTGGTGGCGAAGATGAACTTGATGTGTTCCGGCGGCTCCTCAACGATCTTCAGGAGGGCGTTGAACCCAGCGGAGGTGACCATGTGGGCTTCGTCGATGATGAAGATCTTGTACCGGTCCCGAACCGGGGCGTAGGTGGCGCGCTCCCGGAGGTCCCTGGCGTCGTCCACGCCGCCATGGCTCGCGGCATCGATCTCGATGACGTCGAGGGAACCCGAGCCGCCGCGGGCCAGTTCCACACAGCTGGGGCAGGTTCCGCACGGGTTGTCGGTGGGGCCCTCGGCGCAGTTGAGGCAGCGCGCCAGGATACGGGCGGAGGTGGTCTTGCCGCAGCCCCTGGGGCCGGAGAAAAGGTAGGCGTGGTTGACGCGGTTCTTACGCAAAGCCGTCATCAACGGTTCGGTGACATGCTCCTGCCCGATAACGTCAGCGAACGAGTCGGGACGGTATCTGCGGTACAGGGCGGTAGTAACTGTCACAGAGAAAACCCTACCAATCCGGGCTGACATCCTGCCGCCCTGTGGGGGAATAGTAAAGACCCCCCATGCACCCGCCAGAGCCCATTTACCCTTGCTACCTTCCGGTCCTGGGGGAGTTCAACAGGATGACGCCACATGAGGGGCCGTCAAACACTTTACCTGAACATACGGCGCGACTCGAATCGGCCATCCGCCACTGTGACAGCAGTGGCGCGGAGCGGAAAACGTCGGTCAGGTCATGGAATTCCATTGCTTATCCACCGGCCACCCACGATCATTTGTATATACACCGATTGGGGCAATCTCAAGATTGTGAGCTGCGTGGCCTGGCTGAACGAACCGGACCCGGCAGCTCAACGGTGCAGCAACACGGAATGGGCGCGTTGGGGGCGTCCATTGCCGGGTCAGGGACGGGGCCTGGCGGGCCCTGAGGGTCCTGCCGGGCACGTTCGAAAACAGCCCCTGCCCGGGCCAATTGGGCGATGCGGAAAAGTTCAGGTAATCTGGTACCTGCTTTTGATTCAGAAGCAGTTGGAGAATTCGCCTAGCGGCCTATGGCGCACGCCTGGAACGCGTGTTGGGTTAACGCCCTCGGGGGTTCAAATCCCCCATTCTCCGCCGGTTGGGAACCCGGTCCTGGCAGCTGCCAGGACCGGGTTCTTCCGTTTAATCCACGAGGCGTTCCCCATGGGATGGCGGGCGGCAGGTCAGGCCAAATCCGCGGCGGGTTCGCCCAGGCGCCCCAGCCGCTCCAGGGCAGCTGATTCGCTGGGACCCTTGCGCCTGCGAAGGCCGCCAAGGGCGAGATGGACGACGCCGAGCACCACCTTCGTTGCCAGCCTCACCGGCAAGGGGAAGGGACCCAGCCGTGGAACAGTAAGGCCCAGCATCCGGCGGTACCGGGGCTCCAAAACTGTAGACGGCACCGGCAAACAAGACGCGGTAGCCCGGCCTCAAAAGGGGATGGAGGGGAGCGTTGCGGATGAACTCCACCGTTTCCTTTACCCGGCTGTCTGCCCGCAGTTCGCCCTGCTCATACCAGGCGTCCAACTGGCTGCGCATCTGCGCCCCGCTGACCGGCGGATCCTGCACGCCCATGAGCCGGCCGGCCTGGGCCCACTCGCGGACATACGCATCCTCTCCGCCGGGGATGGGGCCGCCCCAGATTTTGTGGGCGGCCAGGAACCCGTCCGTAAAGGCGATGTGGATCCAGGCCGCCAGCCCTGGATCGTTGGCGCTGTACGCGCGTGCCGCGCCGTCGTTGTCCTGGTAGCTGCCTTGCACCGGCTCATGGAGGCGGCGGACGCGCCGTGATGCCTCTTCTGCGGCAGCCGTGGAACCGTAGGTCACCGTGAAAATCCAGCGGATGGTATTGGCCAGCCGGCGGAGGGGATCCTCGCGGAAATTGGAGTGCTCGTGTACGCCTGCCAAGGCCCCGGGATGGAGCGACTGCATCAGCAGCGTCCGGATTCCCCCCACGATGGGTGACATGGAGCCGTGCACCGCCCACACCGCCGAACCCGGCAAGTGGTAGCCGGCGTCGTCGCCCTCCGCGAGCCGCAGCGACCATTCCGGCGGTGCGTCGGCGTTCCCGGAGAACGTCTTCTTGATTTCATCCCGCCACGTACGAAGGGCATTGCGCATGAGCCATTCTTGCCCATTTCGGCGAGCGCGTCAGTCTTCGGAGCAGGGAGCAGGCGCCACCCCACCCCTGACGACCCACAAAAAACCCGCATTGTCCTGCTCCAGGGTTCCCCGGCGGACTGAGCTGTGGTCCCATGGGACGTACCGTCGAGACAACGTGCGGCACGCCCCGTCCTGGAGTGAATCAATGGGCAAGCATTGGGTGCCCGGTAACAGCAAACCGGTCCAGCGTACATTCCCCCACATGGCCCGTGCCCTGGCGGCTGCCGGTGTGCTCGCGGCTTCCGTCTATGCGGTCAATCTTTCCATCGATTCAGCGGGGCCGGTCCGGTTGGCCGGGGCGGTGGACCGGACCGGGACTCCCGGTGCCGCGGCGTCGGTCGGGGCGGTCGGGGCTGACAACACCCGGCCGGTGCAAGGCAACCCTGAGGCGCCGGCCTCGGACCAGGTTGGTGCCGGGTCCCTTCCGCCGGCGATCGCCTCCGATCCACATGCCACCCTGGCTTTCCCGCATGCGGCGATCGGCGGTTTCCAGGATCCATCGACCGGCCTGACAGTCGGACCGGCAGGTGTGGGCCGGCCACCGGCAGGCTACCTGATGGCACCGCTCCAGTTGCTCGTTCCGAGCTCGCCCTTCGGTTTCCGGGTGAGTCCACTCAGTGGGACGGCGGGGGACTTCCACCTTGGCCAGGACTATGCGGCCGCCTGCGGAACCCCTGTCTATGCGGCCGACGCCGGGGTGGTCCGGGCTGCAGGATGGCATCCCTGGGGGCGGTGGCAACCGGGTGGAGATCGATCACGGCGACGGCCTCATCACCACCTACAACCACCTTGAGTCCATTGGCGTCCACACCGGGGACCGGGTGCAGGTGGGCCAGGTCATCGCCCGCGTGGGAACCACCGGCTGGTCCACGGGCTGCCACCTGCACTTCGAGACCATCCAGAACGGCCGCTACACCAATCCGTTGAACTGGAACTTCCTGCAGCTCCGCGCCCTGGGCCAAGCGCTTCCCGCCGGCATGGTTTCCTACGGTCCCGGCCCGGGGTTGTCCGACGGCAGGATCAGCTGGACCATCCCGCTCCTGGTGGACCGCGGCACGTCCCCGGCCGCCGGCCTGGAAGCATCGCCCGTGCCGTCGCCGCTGCTGCCTGCCACGGAGCAATACGGCACCGTCCTGCCAACGTCCAATGGGCAGTTGACGACGTCGGCCCCGCCGGCGGCTGCAGCGCCTTCGCCCGGTGCGCCGTCGCCATCGTCCGACCCTGCACCCAGCGTCCCGACGGCGTCCCCGTCGCCGTCACCGACGGATCCAACTGCCACACCCACTGATCCGTCGCCGTCGCCGTTACCGGCTGATCCGACTCCCGCACCCACTGAGCCAGCTCCGGCGCCTGCTCCGACGACGGTTGAGCCGGCGCCTGCACCGACGACGGTTGAGCCGGCGCCTGCACCGACGACGGTCGAGCCGGCGCCTGCACCGACGACGGTTGAGCCGGCGCCTGCACCGACGACGGTCGAGCCGGCGCCTGCCCCCACGACGGTCGAGCCGGCACCCGTCCCGACGACGATTGACCCGGCGCCTGCACCGACGACGCTCGAGCCGGCGCCTGCCCCCACGACGCTCGAGCCGGCACCGGCTCCGACCACGCTCGAGCCCACACCCGCCCCGACGACGTCGTAGGCCAAGGAATTTTTGGTCCGGACCCGTACACCGTGCCGACGGCAACGAATTCCCCGTATGAGCTTCCTTCCGCAGACACGGCGCCCGGCACCCCTCTACCCGATCCCGCTGCACCTCAATGACGGCACCAGGACGAGTTTCGGCCAATTCAGGGGAAAAGTCGTGTTGGTGGTCAACGTCGCCTCCAACTGCGGCTTCACGCCCCAGTACGCCGGCCTGGAGGCCCTCTACGGAAAGTTCCGCGAGCGCGGGTTCGAGATCCTGGGTGTCCCGTGCAACCAGTTCGCCGGCCAGGAGCCCGGAACGGACAGCGAAATCGCGGAGTTCTGCGAGCGCAACTTCGGGGTTACGTTCCCACTGACTGCCAAGGCGGACGTCCGTGGCCGGAACCAGCACCTGCTGTATTCCGAGCTGACCAAGTTCCGGAACGGTTTGCTGCCCGGGATGGTGAAATGGAATTTCGAGAAGTTCCTGGTGGGCCGTGACGGCACTGTCATGGCCAGGTTCGGTCCCACCGTCGAGTCGGATTCGCCCAAGGTCATCGAAGCGATCGAGGAAGCGCTGGGCTGAAAGGCCGGGCCGGCCGAATTAAGTCTGCAGAAGCGCAGTTCTTTTTATTTTTTCCACATCAGCTCCGGCGATTCACCCCAAGTTTGCCAAATGTCTGATTGGATAAATATTACTGAAGGGTACAAGGGAAGAACGGCTTCCCACCGACCATAGAGGTAGCAATGGAGCACATCGAGGCCGAGCATCCCCGGCCACGCCACTTCCTACTCCACTTGAGCGATCCCCACCTGTTGGGAGGTCCAGAACCCCTCTACGGAACCGTCGACAGCGAAGCACGCCTCATCCAGCTCTTCGAGGAAGTCAAAGCGTCCGGCGCCAGGCCGGAGGCAGTGATTTTCACGGGCGACCTTGCGGACAAGGGCGATCCCGAAGCGTATGTGAAACTGCGGGCCATCGTGGACCCTGCGTGCGAGGAGCTCGGCGCCAAGGTGATCTGGGCCATGGGAAACCATGACGACCGCGCAAACTTCCGCCGGGGCCTGCTGGACCAGCCCGGCACCGATGAACCGGTGGACCACAGCTATTTCATCAACGGGTTGCGCGTCATCACCCTGGACACCACCGTCCCCGGGTTCCACCACGGCGAGCTGAGTGCCGGGCAGCTGGAGTGGCTGGCGCGGCAGCTGGAAACGCCTGCCCCGGACGGAACCATCCTGGCGCTTCACCACCCGCCGGTCCCGTCGGTACTCGATCTTTCGGTACTGGTGGAACTGCGCGACCAAGCCTCGCTGGCAGCGGTGGTCCGTAACTCTGACGTCCGCACCATCCTGGCCGGCCACCTGCATTACTCCACCACGGCCAGTTTCGCCGGCGTCCCGGTCTCGGTCGCTTCCGCCTCCTGCTACACCCAAGACCTCAACGTTCCGGTGGGAGGCACCCGCGGGCAGGACGGCGGCCAGGCCTTCAACCTGGTGCACGTGTACGAGCACACGATTGTGCACTCTGTGGTGCCGATGGGCCATGCGGCCACTGTGGGTGAGTACGTCTCGCCTGAGGAAACCGCCCGGCGCCTGGAAGCTGCCGGAGTCCGGATCCCGGAAACCGCCAAGCAGCGCCGCAGCACCAAGCAGGGAGTGAGCAGCCGGAACTAGTAGCTGCGGGTCCCGGGGAGAGTCAGTCGGTAAGTCCGGGCATTCGTGCCCGGACTTACTTTTCCCAGGGCGCCTTGATGGGGAAGTACTTTTCCAGGAAGCCGGTCACGGCTTCTGCGCGCTCGTCGGCACTGACTTCGGGGAAACTCCCGTCGTTCAGGCAGAAGAAGTCCATGTTCCGCTTGGCGAGGAGCTTCGGCAGGTAGTTCAGCCCCGCCCGCATGGTGGTGTCCACGTAGCGCACCTTCGCGGCTGTCTGCGTGACGGCGCGCCCCGTCAGCAGGGCGTAGTAGTGGTAGAACGAGTTGGTGACGGAAATGTTGTCGGCCGCGCGGAACCTGCTTGCCGCCGTCTTCCGGAACTCTTCCGGGAACTCCTCCTCCATCTGGGCTACGAGGCTGCGCCGCAGGGGAGCCGCGGTGTGCTCCAGGTGGCGGGTGGTGATCCGGCCGAACCGGTTCCAGAGGAGCTTGCGGTTGACCCGGGCGGCGTTTTCAAACCCGCTGCGCTCCGCGGCGTTCTCGCCGAGGCCGATCCTGGTTTCGGCCTCGATGAACTTGGTGATGCCGCCAGGGGTGAAGAACATGTCCGGGCCTACCGGCCGGCCAAAGAACATGTCGTCGTTGGAGTAGAGGAAGTGCTCGGACAACCCCTCGATGTGGTGCAGCTGGCATTCGACTGCCTGGGAATTGTGCGTGGGCAGCACGGAGGAATCGGCAAAGAACTCTTCGCTGCGGACGATCGTGACGGACGGGTGCTCTGCCAGCCAGGCGGGAGCGGGGGAGTCCGTGGCGATGAAGATGCGGCGGATCCACGGGGCGAACATGTATACGGAGCGCAGTGCGTACTTCAGTTCATTGATCTGCCGGAACCGGGCCTCGTGGTCGTCGCCTTCGCCAAGGACCACGCCCTGCTGTTGCGCGCGGCGGGCGGCAATGTATTCCGAAGAGCTTCCGTCCACCCAGGAAAAGACCAGGTCGATGTCGAAGCTGATGTCGCTGGCATGGTCGGCAAACATGTTCTCGATGGTGGGCCAGGTGTGGCCGTAGCGTTCCACGGTGCCGCGGACAGCGTCCTGCCGCAGCATGGTCCGGCGGGTCAGGGAGTTCTCGATGGGGAGGATCAGTTCCTCGCCTTCGAAGGACCACAGCTCGATCTGGACGCCGGCGGACGCGCCGAATTCGAAACCGCCCACCGGTTCCACCCGCGGGCGGTACAGGCGGAAGATCCGTGCCTGCCGGTTGGAGGACAGCTCACCGTCGGCCACCAGGACGGAGGTCTTCTTCTTGGCATCCACGGTCATGGAGTAGAAGGGCTCGTCCCGGCAGGCCTCCACCAGGGCCCCGCGGAGTTTCTTCCGGTTCTTCCAGTCCAGCGCCACCACGGGCCGGTCGTTGTTGCCGCGGACCAGGAGGTAGGCGAGGCCCGCGTTCGCCAGGACGTTGCGCAGGAACAGCAGGTCTTCCACCATGGCCTGGTAAGGGGTCCTGGTGTCGTTGATCAGGGCGTATCGGCCCTTGTGCCGGATGACGTCGGGGCGGTGCCTGAGCCGCTGCTCCGCCGCCGCCGACGTGATCTCAGCGTGAAATTGTTCCTCCACGGACGCTTGGCCGCCGTAGTAGACCTCGTCCTGGACCGGTGCTTCTGTAATGGTTGTCTCCGTGGTGGTCGAAGTAAGCTTTCTTACCTGCATGATAGTCCTGCCGTGGTAACAGCAGGTTTCGGACCGCCGCGGCAGGGGCTCAGGCGCCCAGTGCCTCCCGCCAGGCACGCAGGAAAGCGCCGCCGGCGTCGTCGTGGATCACCGTGGTTTCCAGCCCCAGGTCCGCTGCCGTAAGAACCGGGTAGGGCTTGCTGGGCACGCCATCCGCGGGCCGGACGTCAACGTGCTTGACCGGGTGGTCGTTGTGGTGCAGCCAGTCGGCCATCGCATAGTCGGTCCGGGAATCGCCCACCGTCCGCCAGGCCTGCGGAGTGATGCCTTCGGCGGCCAGCAGTTCCACCGCGCGGCTCGCGCCGAGGTCCTTGCCCAGCCGCACGGACTCGATGTCCGTGGAGATGATGGTGGGATCCACCCGGTAGTCCACTTCGTCGTCGGAATTGGGCGCATGGTGGTCCAGCCGCACGACGCCCAGGCCGTGCCGGCCCATGAGCTCCATGGCGTCAGCGTCGAACAGTTTCTGCTCGGCCAGGTAATCGGCGCTGGGCACGTCGATGTGCTGCTCCACCGAGACCATGGCCCGTTTGGTTTCGTCAAAGAACATGTGGGCGGCGTAATCCTCCGCCACCAGGCGCCGGACGTCATCGCCGTACGCTGCGGGCACGGCCAGCTCCCTGTCCACGTGGATGGGGCCGGGCCCGGTGGAGGTGTAACTGAACCATACGGCCCCCTTTTCGCAAACGGCGTGGATGACCGTTCCAGCCGGGATCCCGGCGGCGATCATCGGTTCCATGACCTGTTCGCGGATGAACGCGTCCGAGCGGCCGGTGTTGAAGACGACGGGAATTCCGGCCGCTGCGAGTGCCACCAGGTCAAGGATGATGTCCGGCTTCACGTCGCGCGTCACCGGGCTTGCCACCGGCCCGTCCACATCCAGCAGCAGCGCCAGCGGGGGCGTGGAAGGCAGGCGGGTTCCGGGTGTGGACATGGCAGGGGACTCGGATGCGGTCATGGTTCCATTCTGTCAGCAGGAACCGCCCCGTTGCCCGGGAACGGAGCGATGTGACGGATGGTCACTGTTTGGCTACAACCTGGCGCCGGACCGCCGGGATACTTTCGCTGGGGCGGCGCGGTGCCTACTGTTGCATGGTGATATTCAAAGCTGTGGGCGAGGGCCGCCCTTACCCCGACCATGGTTACAGCACCCCGAAACAGTGGGCGTCGCTGCCGCCGCGGCCGGTCCGGCTGGACGAACTGGTGACCACCAAACGCACGCTGGACCTCGAAGCGTTGCTGGCCGAAGACTCCACATTCTTCGGCGACTTGTTCCCGCACGTGGTGCAGTACCAGGGAACCCTTTACCTGGAGGACGGCCTGCACCGCGCGGTCCGGACGGCACTGCACCAGCGCACCGCGATCCACGCCCGGGTCCTGGTGCTCGATGGCTAGCCGCGGGCGGAAGGACCTCAGCGTCCTGCACGGCCACCGTGTGGTGTCCGGCGCCGAGCTGCGGGCTGCGATGGAAGCGGCCAAAGACGCCGACGAAACGGCCCGGGTCCGCCGCCGCGTTCTGCACGGTGTGGTGCTGGTCCTGTTAATGGGGATGATCGCCGCCGCCATCATCGTTGCCCTGGCCATCATTAACGGGCGGCTGAAGGTGCCGACGGCCGAGCCGAGCCAGAAGCCTGTGTCGTCGTGCCCTGCTGCGGTGTTCGATTACACGCCCAATGACAAGGTCAACCTCAACGTCTACAACTCCACCACCCGGGCCGGCCTGGCCCGCTCCGTGGCGGATGAGTTCCTGGCGCGGAAGTTCGCGGTGGGCAACGTATCGAACGTCAACGCCGGCTACCGGGGCGTTGCAGCGGTGGTCTCTGGTGCGGCCGGGCAGGCCGCCGCCTTCACGGTGCAGCGCAATGTGCCGGGGTCCGACTACTTCCAGGACAGCAGGACCGACGCCAGCGTGGACGTGATCCTGGCCCATGACTTCGCAGCGCTTGTCCCGGCTGAGCTGGTGGACCAGACCCCCGGCACACTAGGCTGCCCCAGGGAAAGCCGCCGCACGGCCGACACCAACAAGCTTCCCGTTACGCCGGCAGCCGTCCCGGCGCGCTGATCACGCCTTGGCCGGCTGCCGCCGGAAGGCCGGCCACGGGCAGTGGCTGCCCCCCGTCGTCGAACCTTGCCCCGGCCCCCAACTGGATGAACCGCACAGTCCTGGCCACGCGCGCTTCCAGCTCGGCAGGTTCATCGCTGCCCCTGGCGGCACTGGAGGACAGTGTGCCCAGGATCAACTGGGCCTGCTGCCCCACGTCAGCCACCGGCAGGTAGCCCTGCTCCATGCCATCACGAAGGATCCCCTGCAGCAGGGTGCTGAGCTCGCTGACATGGTCTGAGAGTTTTGCAAAGGACGACGGCGACAGCACCGCCCCCATGGCCGGTCCGGGCGGGAGGTGGCGGCGGCTGAGGTCAACCACCTGGGCGCGGACGTACAGGGCCAGCCGTTCCACCGGGTTCTCCAGGCGGCCCAGCGAGTCGCGCAGCTCCGTGAGGAACTTCTCCGTCTCCTCCAGCGCGTACGAAATCAATAGTTCTTCGATATCCGCGTAGTAGTTGTAGACGGCGGTACGGCCCACCCCTGCGTGCCGGGCCACGTCCGTCATGGTCAACCCGGGAAGGCCGTGGGTGAAGAGGAGCTCGCCGAAGGCTGTGAGGATACGGCGCTGGGTGTCAGCGCGTTGTTCGGCGTTGCTGGCCGCTGAAATCCTGGGCATGCAGACACTTTACCGCGATGTGTCAGTAAAAAGCCCTAGATTGCGCAGCCGTCCGGCCCGCAGGCCCCGGCCTCGGCGGAATTGACAAGCACCAACGGGTTCGCTTCCTGCCACGCCTGGTTGAGCGCACGGGTGAACGTCTCTGCGGGCTGGGCGCCGGACAGCCCGAATTTGCGGTCGATGACAAAGAACGGGACACCGCTGATACCCAGGGACTGGCCTTCCCGGAAATCGGACCGGACAGCGTCCGAGTACTTGTCAGTGGTGAACAGTTCGTCCACCTCGTTGTCCGGGAGGCCCAACTCCCGGCCCAGGCCGGCCAAGTACTCCCGGCTGCCGATGTCCTTGCCATGCTCAAAGTGGTCGCTGAGCAGGCGCTCCTTGGCCGCGTCCTGCTTGCCGTGGGCGGAAGCGAGGTGGATCAGCCGGTGTGCCGTGAAACTGTTGGCCACCACCACCTTGTCGAAGCGGTAGTCCAGGCCCTCGTCCTTGGCCTGCTGCGCCACATGCTCGAACATTTGCGAGACCTGCTGGGCCGGCATCCCCTTGCGGCTGCTCAGGTATTCCAACTCGGTGCCATCGAAGTGATCCGGCAGGCCGGGATCCAACTGGTAGCTCCGCCACACGACATCAACGGCATCCCGGTGCGGGAAGGACGCCAGGGCAGCCTCAAAGCGGCGCTTGCCAATGAAGCACCACGGGCAGGCGACGTCGGACCAGATCTCAATCTTCATGGTCTGCATAACCGGCCGGCAGGGGTTGCCATTCCGGCCGGCCGCTATGAGATATCCCACAAAGGGGTCTTGTGGGCGGAGCAATCGTGGGCAATAGTCAGAGTTGGTGAAGCAGACGCCACAAACTTAGAAGACCACGGGACCTGCATGTCCCGCGGTGGGATGTGCCTGGCGGCTGGGGAGCTCGGGCCTCGTTCCTTGGAGGCCAGATATGCGAATTGGACTTATTGCGGGGCCATGGATTCCCATTCCTCCGGTCACTTACGGAGGAATCGAAAGGGTTGTGGACACCTTGGCGCGGGGCTTTCTGGCCGCCGGCCACGAGGTACTGCTCGCCGCGCCAACCGAAAGTACCTGTCCTGCTCCGTTGGTACCGGGAATGCGGCCTGCGTCCCGGGACGATCTCGGCTTGACCATGTCCGAACTCAGCCATGTGATCCGCGCCTACAAGGGGCTGCAGGACGTGGACATCATTCACGACCATACGTTGGCGGGCCCGCTCTATGCCGGCCGTCCCGCCAACGTCCCGGTGGTCACCACCATCCATGGCCCCCTCCACAAGGAGGCCGAGGACCTGTACCGGGCCATGGCGCGGAATGTGGCCATCGTGGCGATCTCCCGTGACCAGGCGTCCCATGCTCCAGAAGTCCCCGTCACCCAGGTGATCCATCATGGAATGGACGTTTCCGCGGTCCCTGTTGGCAGCGGACGTGGCGGGTACCTGTGTTTCGTGGGGCGCGCGTGCCATGACAAGGGGCTGCTGGAGGCCATTACGATTGCCCGGCGTGCCGGTATGCACCTGAAGATCGCCGTCAAGATGAAGGAGCCGGACGAGATCCGCTATTTCCGGGAGGTCATCGAGCCGATGCTCGGACCCAACGAGGACTTCGTGGGGGAAGTCGACGATGCCGCCAAGTACCGTCTGATGGGTGAGGCTGCGGCCTTCCTGAACCCCATCCAATGGTCAGAACCCTTCGGCCTGGTGATGATCGAGGCCTTGGCCACCGGGACTCCCGTCATCGGGACGAGGATCGGCTCAGCCCCCGAGATCGTGGAGCACGGCCGCACGGGCTTCCTGGGGCAGCTGGAGGAACTGCCAGGCTTCCTTGAGGCTGCCCCCGGCCTAAGCAGGGAACGTTGCCGGGCATCAGTGGAGGAACGGTTCAGTGCCCAACGGATGGTGGCACAGCACCTCAGGCTCTTTGACGACCTGCTGGCCGGGAGATTGCCGGGAGGGGTTCCGGTTACCACGCCGGTGCACCAGAATCGTTAAGGGGGCGGGCGGCCTTTCGGCTCCCCGGCAGCAATCCGCGTGAGTAAGGGAGTCCTTGCATGACCGCCTGGAACGAAGACAATGAGGCCTCCGGCTCCGACGTGGGTGCCGTCACCGTCCTGGAGGGTTCTTCGTTTTGTATCTCGGCGGGAACCGGCGACATCAGTGCCGACGGCGGCACGAACGGCGCGTTCTACCAGGACACCCGGATTGTTTCGGGCTGGGTACTGCGCATCAACGGCTCGCGCCGCGAACCGCTTTCAGCCCAGAAGCCGCAGCCGTTCGAAGCAACATTCGTTGGCCGCGCAACCTGGCCGGGAGGCCGGTTCGACAGTCCACTGGTGGTCCGCCAGGTCCGCCACATCGGACCGGGCCTGCAGGACGACATCACCCTGGAGAACTTCGCAGCGGAACCCGTTCAGTGCACCATCGAACTGCTCATGGACGCGGATCAGGCCGACCTCTTCGAAGTGAAAGGCGGCCGGACAACAGGCCCCGATGACACCACCCGCACCGTGGTGGATGGAAAGCTCATCATAGAAGCGTCGCGCCATGGCCAGCAGCGGGGATCCGCCATCGGGGCCCGGGGTGCTGAGGTGGGCACCGACGGGCTCCGGTTCAACGTCACTGTTCCGGCCCGCGGCAAATGGAGCACCAGCGTCATCGTGGTGCCGCTGGTCAATGGGGAAGCACCGGAAAAGCCCTTCACCGAAGGGCAACTCCCGCACCACCGTGAGGGCGTGCGGCGCCAGCTGGCTTGGGAAGAGAACGTTCCGCGGATCAGCATCGAGGACACCAGCTTCCAGAACGTGCTCAACCGCAGCCAAAGTGACCTTGGTGCACTCCGGATCTTCGATGCCCACCATCCCGATCGCGCCGCGGTGGCGGCGGGGGCCCCATGGTTCATGGCGCTGTTCGGGCGGGACTCGCTGCTCACCTCCTACATGAGCATGATGGTCAACCCCAACCTCGCCCTGGGCACGCTCCAAACCCTGGCCGGGATCCAGGGCAAGAAAGTGGATGTGGATTCCGAAGAGGAACCCGGCCGCATCCCCCATGAGGTCCGGCTGGGCGTCACCGCAGGACTGTCGCTGGGGGGAACGGCCTACTACGGAACGGCCGATGCCACCCCGCTCTTCGTGGCGACCCTTGGCGAGCTGAGCCGGTGGGGGCTGTCCCGGGAAGCGATCCAGCCGCTGCTGGCGCACGCGGACCGGGCGCTGGAGTGGATCGAAAAATACGGCGACCGCGATGGAGACGGTTTCGTGGAATACCTCCGGCCCAACGACCATGGCCTGGTGAACCAGGGCTGGAAGGACTCCTGGGACGGGATCAACTTCGCCGACGGGACCATCGCCGAAGCTCCGATCGCTCTCTGCGAGGTCCAGGCATATGTCTACGCCGCGTACCTGGGCAGATCGTTGCTGGCCCACTGGAGCGGCGATTCTGTTCTGGAAAAGCACTGGGCAGACAAGGCGGCAGCTTTCAAGGAGGAGTTCAACAAGAAGTTCTGGCTGCCGGACAAGGGCTACTTTGCCGTGGCTCTGGACAAGGACAAGCGGCACGTTGACGCGTTGACGTCCAACATCGGCCACTGCCTGTGGACGGGCATTGTGGACGAAGACAAAGCTGAGTCCGTCATGGAAAACCTGATGTCCCCGCAGATGTTCACCGGCTGGGGCATCCGCACGCTGGCCTCCGACATGGGCGCCTACAACCCCGTCAGCTACCACAACGGCTCAGTGTGGCCACACGACACCGCGCTGGTGGCCACCGGGCTGATGCGGTACGGGTTCGTGGACGAGGCGAGGAGGGTGGCCTTGGGAATACTCGACGCGGCCCGGCACTTTGATGGCCGGCTGCCGGAGCTGTTTTGCGGGTTCGACCGTGGCGAGTACCCCGGCCCGGTTCCGTATCCCACGGCATGTTCGCCCCAGGCCTGGGCTGCGGCGGCGCCGGTGCAACTGGCGCGGATTCTGTTGCGGTTCGACCCCGTCTTCACCCGGGGGGTGGTTCACCTGGCTCCGATCCTGCCGGAAACAGTGGGCACGTTCCGGGCGGAAAACGTCCTGCTGGACTCGAGCCGGGTGACCATCAAGGCCACCGGATCCACCGGCACCATCGAAGGTCTCCCGCCCGGACTGAAGCTCGTGGCCGAACCACGGCCGCCACTTGCCTACCCGTTGGAGGCGGCAGCCGCCGGCCCCGGTGTCCCCAGGCTCAACTAAGGAGGAAGACTGACCGGGCTCCACTTGCAAGGCGCCTCCAACGCCGGGGTCTTGGCCCCTTAACGGAGGGGCCGTTCCAGCACGAAGTCGTGTTCCACCGTGCTTCCCAGCCGGAAGGACTTGGTTCCCACGTTGCGGAAACCGGACTTTTCGTAGAAACGGATGGCCCGGGCGTTCTGGCTGTTGACGCCCAGCCAGGCTCCGGCCGCACCGGTTGCGGCCGCCGCCTCGAGGCTCGCGTGCATGAGCTCAGCGGCAGCGCCCAGCCCGTGGTAATCCGGGTGGACGTAGCATTTGCTGATCTCCACGGACGGGACCAGCGTCAGCGCGGAGGACACGTCCGGGTCCGCGGCGGGCCGGTCCACCAGCAGGCTGTAGCCGGTGAGCGGGCCGTCGGCGTCGATGACCAGGATGGTGGTGTCCGGATCCGCGAGATAACCCTTGAAGTGTTCTTCGCTGAGCGTGTTGGCCAGGTGCGCGGCAATGTCGGACGGTGACGACGACGGCGGGCACGCCAGCGGGAAGGTGACGGCCGCCAGCGCGGCCAGCCGGCCGGCGTCGTCCGCTGTTGCTGTCCGGATGGTGTGGGCCATGGGGTTCCTCCCGGCTCAGGCGGTGATGGTGCGGATGGCGGAGCCGGCCAGCCACGCGGTGATGTCCTCGACGGCTCCGCCGTAGAACTGCCGGTAGCTTTCCTGCGTGACGTAGCCCAGGTGGGGCGAGAGCACCGTGTTGGGTGCGCCCAGGAGCGGGTGCCCGGCCTGCAGCGGTTCCTGGTCGAAGACGTCCAGGGCGGCGCCGCGGATCCACCCCTCGGTCAGCGCCCTGAGGAGGGCGTCCTGGTCAACCAGGGGGCCGCGTGCCGTGTTCACCAGGATGCCCTCGGGGCCGAGCAGCCGCAGTTCCTCCTCGCCCACGATGTTTTCGGAGCGCGGGGAGAGCCGCAGGTGGAGGGTTGCGACGTCGGCGGTGGCGAACAATTCCTTCTTGGAGACCAGGCGCGCGCCGGCTTCCGCTGCGGACTCCGCCGTCAGGTTCCGGCTCCACGCCACCACGTCCATCCCGAACGCCTGCCCGTACGCTGCCACCCGCCGGCCGATCTTGCCCAGCCCCACGATGCCCAGGGTCTTCCCGGCCAGCTCAAAGCCCACGGTGGACTGCCAGGTACCGGCGCGCAGCGAGTTTTCCTCGGCCGGCAGGTGCCGGGCGATTGCCAGCAGCAGGGCCCAGGTCAGCTCCGGGGCGGCGGTGGGCGAGCCGGGCGTGCCGCACACGGTGACCCCGTGCTCGGTTGCCGCCGCGACGTCGATGGCGGCGTTGGCCATGCCCGTGGTCACCAGCAGTTGAAGGGCCGGAAGCTCCTCGAACACCTCACGCGGGAACGCGGTCCGCTCCCGCATGGCGATGACCATGCTGGCGTCGGCCAACGCGGAGACCAGGGCGTGGCGGGAAGCGAAGGGCTCCCGGTACGAAGTGACGGTGACGCCCGCAGCCTCCAGCGCCGCGAAGTCGGCGAAGCCGCGGGCCACGTCCTGGTAGTCATCAAGGATGGCAAGCCGGTGCGTCATGGTGGTCCTTTGCGGTGTCCATTCGTCCAAGGTCACGTTCATCGTATGGCAGGGCCTCCCGGGAGGGCGCCTGGAACCCGGGGCACGCGCGGCGTGATAGCAATGAGGGTGATGAATCCAAGCCCATTCCCGATGTTGTCCCTGTGAGCGGCGGCGTCCTTTCCCGCATGCCCAAGAGCTGGATCCTGCTGGCCTGCATCGGCCTGCTGGCCCTGAACCTTCGGGGTCCCTTCGTGGCGGTCGCGCCCCTCGTGGACCTCATGCAGGCAGAACTGCACTTCTCGCCCGTCCTGCTCGGCTTGCTGACCAGCATCCCCGTGCTCTGCTTCTCGCTCGCTGCTCCGCTGGCCTCCCTGGCGGCGCGGAGGTTCGGGGCGGAGTTCGCCGTCACGCTGACCATCCTGGGGGTGCTGGCCGGAGTGCTGGTCCGCTCCGCCGGCGGCCCGGTACTGGTGGTGGCCGGCACAGTGCTGATCGGGGTGGCCATCACGGTGGGCAACATTGCGGTGCCCCTGATCATCCGCCGCGATTTCGCGCCGCGCCGGCAGGGGACCGCCATGGGGATCTACACGGCAGCGTTGAATATCGGGTCGTTCCTGACCTCGGTGGCCATGGCCCCGCTGGCGGTCGTGACGGGGTGGAGGCTGGCACTGGCCGCTGTCGCCGTCCTGGCCGTCGCCGCCGTGGTGGTCTGGGTCCTGGCCGTGGGGCCGCGGACAGCATTCCTGCCCGAGGGGGACGACGGCGGGGACCAACCCCTGGCACGGGCGGCCGGTTCCGGCTGGACCACGTTCGGGCTCACGGCCGGATTCGGCGGCCAGGCATTCTCCTACTACGGCGTCACGGCATGGCTGCCCAGCTACCTCCACGACGAACTGGGGATGAATGCCGCCCAGGCCGGCGCCGCGTCCTCGATCTTCCAGATCCTGGCCATCGTGGGCGGCCTCGGCGTTCCCTTTGCCGCCAAATACATGAGTACGACGGCGGTGGCGGTCACCTTGGGGACGTTGTGGCTTGCCGTTCCCGTGGGGCTCCTGGTCCTGCCGCAGCTGTGGTGGCTGTGGTCCACATCCGGCGGAATTGCCCAGGGCGGCGGCATCACCCTGATCTTCATCGCCATCATCAAGCTGGCCCGCGACCAGGCCTCCGCCGGCCGGATGTCCGCCACCGTCCAGGGCCTTGGCTACTGCCTCGCCGCCGTGGCCCCGCCGCTGGTGGGCTTCGTCCACGACACGGCCGGCTCGTGGACGCCGGCCCTGCTGGTCATCCTGGCCTCCGTGCTGACCTTCTTTGCCAGCACCACCCTGTCCGTCCGGAAGGTGCCGAAGGGCCGCTAAGCCGGCTGCCGCCGTCGGACGCTCTCTGCCCCTTCCTCAACCCCCGCTCACTTATCGCAGGAATTACGGGGACGCCCGCTCACTTTTTGCAGGAATTACGAGGACGCCCGCTCACTTTCTTTAGGAAAGTGAGCGGGCGTTTTGGGTTTTCCCGCATCAGATGAGCGGGCGTGTGGGGTGGTGCTCCGTCGCCGGGCCGGCGCCCCGGATTTCGGGGGGCCTGTTGCGGAGGGCGTGCCGGCCCGGCGGACGGAAGTTCCCGATGGGTCAGGCGGCTGCCAACTCCTCGACGGTGGCCTTCTCGCGGGCCTCGGTGAGGTAGCTGGCGTAGGCGGGGAGGGTGAGGAAGGACGGGAACTCACGGCTGAGCGTGACTTCCTCGAAAATATCGCGGGCGTCCTCGAACCGGTCGCCGTCGAAGCGTTCCAGCCTGGCGTATTCCTCGTCCAGGAGTTCCTCGATCCATTCGTGGCTGATGATCTCGCCGTGGTCGGTGATGGCCCGGGCGTAAATCCACTGCCACAGCTGGGACCGGGAGATCTCGGCGGTGGCGGCGTCTTCCATGAGGTTGTGGATGGCAACGGCGCCGTTGCCGCGGAGCCAGGACTCGATGTAGCGGATGCCCACTTCGATGTTGTTCCGGATGCCCTGTTCGGTGATGGTGCCGGTGGTGGCGGCCACGTCGATCAGGGCGCGGTCGTCCGGGGTGACGTCCTCGCGGAGCCGGTCCAGCTGGTTGGGCTTGGCGCCCAGGACGCCGTCGAACACTTCCTGGCACACGGGGACCAGGTCGGGGTGGGCCACCCAGGAACCGTCGAAGCCGTCGTTGGCCTCGCGGGTCTTGTCGGCGCGGACCTTCTCCAGTGCGTTGGCGTTGGCTTCCGGGTCCTTGCGGTTGGGGACCGCTGCGGCCATGCCGCCGATGGCCATGGCACCGCGCTTGTGGCAGGCCCGGACCAGCTGTTCGGTGTAGGCGCGCATGAAGGGCTGGGTCATGGTGACCTGGCCGCGGTCCGGGAGGACGAAGCGGGGGCCGCGGGTGCGGAAGTTCTTGATCAGGGAGAAGATGTAGTCCCAGCGGCCGGCGTTCAGGCCTGAGGCGTGGTCCCGCAGTTCGTAAAGGATCTCCTCCATTTCGAAAGCGGCTGTGATGGTTTCAATCAGCACGGTGGCGCGGATGGTGCCCTGCGGGATGCCGAGCAGGTCCTGGGCCAGGATGAAGATGTCGTTCCACAGCCTGGCTTCGAGGTGGTTCTCGATCTTGGGCAGGTAGAAGTACGGACCCTTGCCCTGGGCCAGCAGGCGGCGGGCGTTGTGGAAGAAGAACAGGCCGAAGTCCACGATGCCGCCGGCGATGGGCGTGCCGTCGATGAGCATGTGCTTTTCCGGCAGGTGCCAGCCGCGGGGCCGGACCACGATGGTGGGCAGCTCGCCGGCCGGGCGCAGCTTGTATTCCTTGCCCTCTTCGGACGTGAAGTCGATCCGGCGTTCCAGGGCGTCGGTGAGGTTCAGCTGGCCCTTGATGACGTTCCGCCACGTTGGGGTGGAGGAATCCTCCATGTCAGCCAGCCACACCTTGGCGCCCGAGTTCAGTGCGTTGATGGTCATCTTCTTGTCCACCGGGCCCGTGATCTCCACCCGGCGATCCTCCAGGCCGGGGGCCGGGGGAGCGACCCGCCAGGACGGATCGTTGCGGATTTCCTCGGTCTCCCGGAGGAATCGGGGGTCGGCGCCGGCGGCGATGTCAGCCCGCCGTGTGCGCCGTGCCTGGAGCAGCTCCTGCCGCCGCTCGGCGGTGGCCCGGTGCAGACGAGCAACGAACTCGAGAGCATCCGGAGTAAGAACCTCGTCCTGCCGGCAAATCGGCTGCGCGGTCAAAGTAATGCCGTTGATCGTAAAACTGTCAGTGAAGCTGTTCATTTCAGTCTCCTTAAAGACGAAAGGGAAGTTCGACGGCGGGTGGCGGCGGGGTGGCGACTGAGGCACGAGGCCGAGGAGCCGGTGTGGCGGCAGCCTGCGTAAAAGGGGCCCTGCGTCCCGGTCTGGCCTCGCTCAGCGAGGCCCAAACCGGGACGTGGGGAATAGCAGGCAGAGCGATACCGGTCCGAAGGCCGGAGGCGACAACCGCCGTCGTAAGTTACTAGTGGAACTGGCCCTCTTCGGTGGATCCCACGAGGGCCAAGGTCGACGCGTTCGGGTTGAGCGCCGTGGAGATGGTGTCGAAGTAGCCGGTGCCGACTTCGCGCTGGTGCTTGGTGGCGGTGTAGCCGCGGGATTCGGAGGCGAATTCCTTTTCCTGGAGCTCGACGTAGGCGCTCATGCCTTCCCGGGCGTAGCCGTGGGCGAGGTCGAACATCGAGTAGTTCAGGGCATGGAAGCCGGCCAGGGTGATGAACTGGAAGGTGAAGCCCATGGCGCCGAGTTCGCGCTGGAACTTGGCGATGGTGGTGTCGTCCAGGTGCTTGCGCCAGTTGAAGGACGGCGAGCAGTTGTAGGAGAGCATCTGGTCCGGGAACTCGGCCTTGACCGATTCGGCGAACTTGCGGGCCAGCTCCAGGTCCGGGGTTCCGGTTTCCATCCAGATGAGGTCCGAGTAGGGGGCGTAGGCCTTGGCGCGGGCGATGCAGGGTTCGATGCCGTTGCGGACCTCGTAGAAGCCTTCCGCCGTGCGCTCGCCGGTGATGAATTCCTGGTCCCGTTCGTCCACGTCCGAGGTGATCAGGGTTGCAGCCTCGGCGTCGGTGCGGGCGATGACCACGGTGGGGGTACCGGCGACGTCGGCGGCCAGGCGGGCGGCGTTCAGGGTGCGAACATGCTGCTGGGTGGGGATGAGCACCTTGCCTCCGAGGTGGCCGCATTTCTTTTCCGAGGCGAGCTGGTCCTCCCAATGAACACCCGATGCGCCGGCCTGGATCATGGACTTCATCAGTTCGTAGGCGTTGAGGGGTCCGCCGAAGCCGGCCTCTGCGTCAGCAACGATGGGGACCATCCAGTCCTCGACGGTCTGGATGCCCTCCGAGAATTCGATCTGGTCGGCCCGGAGCAGGGCGTTGTTGATGCGACGGACCACGGTGGGCACCGAGTTGGCCGGGTAGAGGGACTGGTCCGGGTAGGTGTGGCCGGAGTTGTTGGCGTCCGCGGCGACCTGCCAGCCGGAGAGGTAGATGGCGCGGAGGCCGGCCTTGACCTGCTGCACGGCCTGGTTGCCGGTGAGGGCACCCAGGGCATTGGTGTACTTGCCTTCCTTGTGCTCCTCGGTGAGCTGCTTCCACAGCTTCTCCGATCCGCGGCGGGCCAGGGTGTGCTCTTCGGAGACACGGCCCCGGAGACGGACGACGTCGGAAGCTGAGTAGTCCCGGGTCACACCTTCCCAGCGGGGGTTGGCGGCCCACTCGAGCTCCAGGGCGGCGGCCTGCTGTTCGGGCGTCTGCTGGGTGGGCTCAAATGCTGCAGTCATCGTTGATCTCCTTGATTGAGCTCCGGAGGGAGTAGGTGGGAACCGCGTCGTTGAGGTTCCCACCGGCCTATCCGGTGCGGTGTTTCTTTCCGTAGCCACTACTTTTCAGCACTTTCAACGCCCTTTCTAGATAGAAAGTATGGAAAGAAATGCACTTCTTCCCGTATTCTTCAGAAATGTCACCTTCAAGCTGGAACCGGGACGTTTCGCAGCCGCCGTCCACCGCCGTGGCGGAACTGGACGTCATCGCCTTGGGCCGCCGTGTCCGCCATCTGCGCAAACAAGCCGGGCTGACGCTCGATGACCTGAGCGCCGCCGTCGGCACCGCTCCAAGCCAGCTCAGCCTGATCGAAAACGGTAAGCGTGAACCGAAACTGACCCTGCTGCAGCACCCTCGCGGGGGCGCTCAATGTCAGCATCGACCAACTGCTGGGGGCCGAGCCGCCCAGCCGCCGTGCCGCCCTTGAAATCGAGCTGGAGCGGTACCAGCGCGGACCGCTGTACGAGTCGTTGGGCCTGCCCAGGATCCGCATCAGTTCGCGGCTGCCGGTGGATGTGCTGGAAGCCCAGGTGGGGCTGCTGCACGAGCTCGAGCGGAAGATGAACGAGCAGGTGGCCACCCCCGAGGAAGCCCGGCGGGCCAACGGCGAACTGCGGGCCATGATGCGGGAGCGGGGGAACTATTTTCCCGAATATGAAGCGGAGGCCCAGAAGGTCCTCAAGGAGGTGGGGTACACCACCGGTCCACTGAGCCAGCACGTTATCGCGGACATCGCCGCGCACCTGGGTTTCACCCTGCATCATGTGGGCGATCTGCCGCACTCCACCCGTTCCGTGACCGACTTGAAGAACCGCAAAATTTACCTGACGCAAAGCCAGCGGCAGGACCACGACCCCCGCTCGGTGCTGCTCCAGGCCCTTGGCCATTATGTCCTGGGGCACGAGACGCCCAAGAACTACGGCGACTTCCTGGCCCAGCGCGTGGCAACCAATTACTTTGCCGCCGCCCTGCTCCTGCCCGAGCAGGCCACGGTGGAATTCCTGCAGAAAGCCAAAGCCGCCAAGGAGATCGCGGTGGAGGATATCCGGGACGCGTTCGCCGTCTCCTATGAGACCGCAGCGCACCGGTTCACCAACCTGGCCACCAAGCACCTGGGCCTCACCACGCATTTCCAGAAGACCCACCAGAGCGGCATCATCTACAAGGCGTATGAGAACGACGGCGTGAACTTCCCCCAGGACCACACCGGCGCCATTGAGGGCCAGCCGTCGTGCAAGGCATGGACGTCAAGGGCAGTGTTCGACGTTCCCGACAAGTTCAGCGCCTACAGCCAGTACACTGATACACCCTCCGGCACGTATTGGTGCACTGCCCGCACGGAGCGCTCGGCCGCTGGAGAATTCTCCCTGAGCATTGGGGTGCCCTACCAACACGTGAAGTGGTTCCGCGGCCGGGAGACCACCGCCCGGGCCACCTCCAACTGCCCGGATCCAACCTGCTGCAAGCGTCCGCCTGCCGAACTGACCAACCAGTGGGCCGGCAACGCCTGGCCCTCGGCGCGGGCGCACTCGCACCTGCTGGCCGCCATGCCCCCGGGAGCCTTCCCTGGCGTGGACGAGACCGAGGTGTACAGCTTCCTGCAGGCCCACTCGGGGAGCTAGTCAGCGGGGGCAGCCGTGACGACGGTGGCCGTCTCCGCGCCGCCGGGTGTCGAGCACGTGTCCAGGCAGAGGATGCCCGTCAGGATGCTGTTAACTGCCCGGTACGATTCCGGGTTGCCGGACCACCGGCCGGAATCATGGAGAAAGCGCAGGAACGTCGTCAATGAGTAGGTGGCCACGATGCCTTCATAGACGGTATGGATGATGAGGGACGCCAATCTTGCTGCGACCTCGGCCGGGTCGAGGGCAGTGATGGAACGGTTTTCACCAATCTCAGGGTAGAAGCGGAAGAAGAGCTTCAGGCTCGCCAGCACCTCTTCCACGTCTGTGCTGAAGGGGCGCTGGACGTACCAGCAGATGAAGGCCGGGGCCAAGGTTTCCAACTCGTGGACGTTGCCCGATGAAGGGACTGCCACCCGCGGGGCGGAGGCTTTAAAAGGGTCTCCTGGTTGGTTCCGCACATGGTTCGTTCGTCCCGCCCGTCGGTGCTGGTTCCTGCCCACAGTGATCCTCGCTTCCTTCCTGCTCTCCTGGTCCTCCAGACAGTAGGGAGGAAACTCTCAGCCCTGCGACAGCCGGAAGCGCGTATGTGGATAAGAAGCCGAAACCCTGACCCAATGCCTGCCCGCTTGTGGTGGGCTTTCCCGCAACCCGCGCTCACTTTCCTGACGAAAGTGATGGGGCGTTGCTGGATTCGGTCCAGGAGGTGAGCGGGCGTTTGGTGGTTTGGTGCAGGAGGTGAGCGGGCGTTAGTGGTCAGCCGTGCAGGGCCCGGTAGGCGTCGGCCGCTGCGGGGTGCAGCGGGACGCCGGCGGTATTGATGAGGCTTTCCGCACTGAGGAACTGCACGCCCAGGCTGGACTGCGGTATGAGCTCACCGGCGTTGTGCACCAGCAGTTGCACAGTCCGCTCCACAGTGGCGTCGTCCAGGTCCCTTCGGCACAGGAGCAGGTTTGGAGCGCCCACCGTCCACACCGCCGGAATACCCGGGTAGCTTCCTTCCGGAATCAGGACGCGGTCGTACATGCCCCCGTACCGCCGGCGCAGTTCCGGCAGCAGGCCTGACAGGTCCAGCAGCCCCAATGCCACCTCCTGCTGCGCCGCGGCGATGGCCGCCGTCGGAACGCCCCCGGACCAGAACAAGGCATCGACGGTGCCCGCCTTGAGGGCGGCAATGCCGTCATTCAAACCCAGATTTTCGACGGCGGCGGTTCCGGCTGCGGGCGCAGCGGCATCTCCCGAGGTGCCCAGGCCGGCCGCCTCGAGGAGTCGCGGAGTGGTCAGCGATGTGCCCGACCCGGGCTGTCCCACGGCAACCCGCCGCCCCGCGAGCCCGGTGAGGTCCCTGATGCCGCTGTCCTTGCGCACCACGCAGTGGACGTAGTTTTCGTAGACCTTGCCGACCGCGGCAATCCCGGCTGCGTCGGCATCCGCGGCCTGGCCTGCAGCATCCGCCAGGGCCACGGCAAAGGCGGCGCGTCCCGCCCGCAGCTCGGCAATATTGTCCAGGCTTCCGCCGGTGGGCACGGCGTTTGCATGGCGTGCCACCCCGTGGCGCTCCAGCGCAGCCGCCAGGAGCGTAGAGAACTCAAGGTAGAAGCCGCCCGGTTCGCCGCCGGCCACCGTCAGCAGGTCCGGCCGGTCACCTGCAGTACAGGCACTGAGGGCAGGCGCCAGGCAGGCTGCAAGTCCGACGCCGAGAGCCGACGTCAGCACGAGCCGGCGGGAGGGGCCCGTGGCAGCGGAGGAAGCGCTAGGCACGGTCGCCACCGTCTGGAGTCCCGGGAGGGACCAGGTCTGTGTACACCTGGAACTCGACCCGGGCCGACAACCCGTGCGGGGCGGCGTCGGCCAGTACCAGCCGGCCTCCGTTGGCTGCGGCAAGCTCACCCACAATCGTCATGCCCAGCCCTGTTCCCGGAACCGAGGCATGGCGCGGCGACCGCCAAAACCTGGTGGCAGCAGAGGCGCGCTCGGCTGCGGAAAGGCCCGGGCCGTCGTCGGACACTTCCACCACCACCGCGTCCCCTTCCACCCGCACCGCGGCGGTCACTGTGGCCCCGGGCGCATACTTGAAGGCGTTGCCAAGAAGTTCGTCCAGCATCTGTGCCAGCTCGGCCGCCCGGCACGCTACCAGCGCCGCCGGATGGGGTGCCGTCGCGAGCACCAGCCGGCACCCGGCCTGGTCAGCCAGCGGGGCCACCCGTTCGATTTCGCCTTGGAGGACGGGGAACGGGTCGATGGGCGGGGCGGCGTCGTGTTCCTGCGGCCTGCCGGCAATCCGGAGGGAACCTTCGGAGGCCCGGTGCTCGGCAGCCGCGAGCTTCAAAACCCCGTCAAGGATCTCCTCCACCCGCTCCAGCTCCGCCACAGCCCGTTCGGCGGCGTCGTGCTCGCGGGCGGTCTTCAGCTCAAGCTGGAGCAGGTCCAGCCGCAGCCGGAGCGCGCCCACGGGGTTGCGCAGCTGGTGGGACGTGTCTGCGATCAGCTGCCGTTGTGCTTCCATGCTGGCGCTCACGGTCCGGGCCATCGCAGTGAACGAGCGGCTGAGCTCCCGCAGTTCCGGGGGACCCTCCTCCGGCAGCCGTTCGGTGCGTCCGGTCCGCTCCAGCTCGTGCACCGCCGAATCGAGCCGAAGGACGGGGCGCAGGACCCACCCGGTGACCCTGGCCGCCCCCACCAGGAGCACGGCCGCCAGTGCGAGGGCGGCAACGCCGACGCCGAGCCAGCGCTGCTGGAGCTTCTGCCGGGCCGTATCTGCGTGGACGTCCAGGATTACGGCGCCCAACACCTGGCTGGCACTGCCGAACGGCCGGAAAATGACGTGCGAACCCGATCCGAAGGGCTCCAGCGGTTCCAGGGATGTGTTGCTCACGTTCAGCCGGGCCAGGGACAGTGCGTCCTGCACGTCGGACCGGCCGGCGTCCAAGTCCCCCGAACGCAGGGTGGCCTGCTGGACGCGGACCACAATCCCCTCGCCGTACAGGCCTGAATAGGTATCCATTTCGCGCTGCAGGCGCACGGTGTCGCCGTCGTCGGCGGCATCAAAAGCAACCTGGGCCAGGCGGTTCAGGGACGCTGCCCTGTTGATTTGCAGCTCCTGGGTCAGCTCCCGGGAGGCGGAAGTCAGGATGGTGCCCGAAATCAGGAAAACCACCACCAGGCACAGCACGCTGAGGACGCCCAGGACCCGCAGCCTCATGGGGCAGCCGCCTCCACGCGGTAGCCGACGCCGCGGACATTGATGATGAAACCGGGCTTTTGAAGTTTTGCCCGCAACCCGGTGAGGTGCACATCCAGGGACCGGGAAGAGGCCAGGAAGGCGTCCCCCCACAAAGCATCGAGGATCTGTTCCCTGGTGACCACCGAGCCTGCATGGCGTGCCAACAGCGCCAGGAGTTCGAACTCCGTGGCGGTCAGGGCAAGAGGCAGTCCGGCTTTGGAAGCGCTGCGACGGGCAAGATCGATCTCTACGTCGTCAAGCACAATGACCTCCTGCGGCGTCCCGCGCCTGCGTCCGGCACGCCGGGTCACAGCCTCGATCCGGGCAAGCAGCTCCACCAGCTTGACCGGCTTGACCAGGTAGTCGTCCGCGCCGGAACGGAGGCCGAGCACCACGCTGCGCTCGTCGTCGCGCGCGGTCAAAATCAGGATGGGGACGTCGGTGACCTGCCGGAGCTTCCGCAGCACCTCCAGGCCGTCCATGTCCGGAAGCCCCAGGTCCAGCAGGATCACCTGGAATTTCCGGTGCGAGAGCAGCGCGTCAGCGCCCCGGGAGAGCCGCTGCGAGTGGTGCCCGGCGCTTTCGACGGCGGCCGTGAGCGCGCCGGCCATGGCGTCGTCATCCTCGACGATCAGCACGTCCATGGCCATCTTCCTTGCCGCGTTTCCTGTGGTTGCCGGTTCATCCCCGCCCCGTGAGACTACCGCGTGGCGGAGCAATTTGCGCGACGGCGGAGGTCCGGCAGGAGGGGAGCTGGGCGCCGGCGAATCCTAAGGAAGTGTTAGGAAAGTCCGTTCGGCGTTGGTTGTGCGGTGGATCACCCATACCGTGAATGAGGTCCTCCGCCGCAGGAGGCCGAGGTTACTACCAGGAGGAACTCACCGATGAGCACCCAACAAGCCGCGCCCCAATCGGAGGCAGCCCAGACCCGCCGGGCGGTGGGCAACATCCTGAAGGGCTCCGCGGGCAACCTCGTGGAATGGTACGACGTCTACATCTACACGGCGTTCCTGGCGTACTTCCAGCCCCACTTCTTCAACTCCAAGGACCCGCTGCAGGGCGCACTGGAAGGCATGGCGGTCTTTGCCGTCACCTTCCTGATGCGGCCCATCGGCAGCTGGTTCTTTGGCAGGTTCGCCGACCGCAAAGGCAGGAAGGCGGCACTGACGCTGAGCGTGACCATGATGTCCGCGGGCTCATTCTTCATCGCCATCCTGCCCACCAAGGATGTCATCGGCGTCTGGGCGCTTGTCCTCCTGGTGCTGGCGCGCCTGGTCCAGGGCTTCTCGGTGGGCGGCGAATACGGCACCAGCGCCACCTACATGTCCGAGGCAGCCACCGCCAGGCGGCGCGGCTTCTTCTCCAGCTTCCAGTACGTCACGCTGATCGGCGGACAGATGCTGGCGCTGCTGGTGCTGGTGGTCCTGCAGAACGTCCTGGACAAGAACGCCCTCACCGAGTGGGGCTGGCGCATCCCGTTCGCCATTGGCGGCGTGGCGGCCCTGGTGGTGATGTGGCTGCGGCGTTCCATGGAGGAAACCGTCTCGGCCAGCCAGGTGGAGGCGGCTGCCAACGCCAAGGCGTCCGGCGAAGCCCAGCCCGGCTCCCTGAAACTGCTCTTCACGAAGCACTGGAAAGCGCTGCTGGTCTGCATCGGCGTGACCCTGGGCGGTACCGTGGCGTTCTACACCTACACGAACTTCATCCTCAGCTTCATGAACACCACCAGCGGGATCGCCAAGGAAACCACCTCCGTCATCAACTTCTGGGCGCTGTTCATCTTCATGCTCCTGCAGCCGGTCTACGGCATTATCTCCGACAAGATCGGCCGCAAGCCCCTGCTGCTCTGGTTCGGCATCACCGGTGTGCTGTTCACATGGCCGCTGATGTCCGCGCTCGCCGGGACGAAGGACCCCTTCGTGGCCTTCATGCTGATGATGGGCGGCCTGCTGATCGTGGGCGGCTACACCTCCATCAACGCACTGGTGAAAGCCGAACTGTTCCCGGCTTCCATCCGCGCCCTCGGCGTCGGCCTGGGCTACGCGATCGCCAACTCCCTCTTCGGCGGCACGGTTCCGCTGATCGGCGCCGCGCTGCAGAAGGCGGGGCAGGTTGAGCTCCTCTTCACCTACGTCACCGTGGCGATCGGCATCTCCCTGCTGGTCTACATCTTCGCCCTGAAGAACAAGAAGACCACCCACCTCGACGACGAGCAAGGCCACGCCTGGGAAACTTCCAAGGCGGCCGACGGCGAAGAACGGGTGGGTGCCGGACGCTAGCTTCCGGCGCTGGTGCTGCGCCGCCGGGCCAGCCGGCCGTGGACGGCGAAGAGGCGGGGCAGCACCACGTAGACGGCGGTGGGCACCACCACCAGGGTCAAGGCCATCGCCCGGAAGACAGGGTGCCAGTTCTCCATCAGGGGAGCGGCGGCCATCATGCCCACGGCCACCAGGGGAAAAATTGCCAGCCAGGTGATGGCAGCCCGGACATGGATCGACACCGCAGCGGGTGCTGCCGCCGGTGCCGCGGACTGGGGAGGCTGGAACGTTGCCGCTCGGGCAACTGCTGGTGCTGTGGTCCTGGAAGCCGCGTCCATGAAAACTCCAACTGTTTAGTTGCTTTTTACTTGCAATGACAATAAACGCTGCCGCCAGCAATTGCAACTATCTGGTTGGAATTGCGTAGACTTATGTCATGGCATGGAACACGGAGCGGACCAAAGAGCTGCTGCTGGCTGCCGCGACGGCTGAGTTCAGTGCCAGGGGCCTGGCCGGTGCGAGGGTGGACCGCATTGCCGCTGCCGCCGGCGTCAACAAGGAACGGATCTACCAGTACTTCGGCAAGAAGGATGAGCTGTTCGACGCCGTCCTGGCCGCCGAAATGATCCGGGTCATGACCGAGGTGCCCATTACGGGCGAGGGTCCGGCGGCGTTCGGCGAGTACGCCGGCCGTCTTTTCGACCGGCACACCACGGACGGTGTCCTGCCACGGCTCCTGTTCTGGGAAGGCCTGGAGCGGGGCGGCGAAACCGTCAGCCGCGCCACCCGCTCGGACCACTGCACCGTCAAGGTGGCACAGGTCCTGGATGTCCTGCCCGGAATTGACCGCACGGATGCCGCGGACCTCCTGATCACCGTCATCACCCTCTGCGACGGCTGGCCTGTCCTGCCACAGGTCGATACCCTCCTGGCGGGCAACGGTGCTGACCGCACCACCCGGCGTCGTGCATTCATTGTGCGGACCGCAACCCTGCTCGCCGGGGCGCTCCTCGCGGACGTTCAGGCAGCGCCGGCGAACGCATTGGGTTAGGGTCCCGACGCGGGCCGCCGGACAGGGGCGGACTATATTGGGCCATGTCAGCACACCACCACAAACGCGGGAGTCTGCACCCATGGCCAAGGAACTTGCGAACCAGCTCATCGAACAACTCCAGGCTGCCGGCGTGCAGCGGATCTACGGGATTGTGGGGGACAGCCTCAACCCGATCGTTGACGCCGTCCGCCAGACTGGAGGCGCGGCCAAGGGCGGCATCGATTGGATCCACGTCCGCCATGAGGAAGCGGCCGCCTTTGCCGCAGCCGCCGAGGCACAGCT
The DNA here is from genome assembly GCF_030944625.1 of Arthrobacter sp. SLBN-112. Classification (NCBI taxonomy): domain Bacteria; kingdom Bacillati; phylum Actinomycetota; class Actinomycetes; order Micrococcales; family Micrococcaceae; genus Arthrobacter; species Arthrobacter sp. SLBN-112. Next base: position 156,407 of record NZ_JAUSXY010000001.1, on the reverse strand, counting down.
CACCGGGAAGCTCGCCGTCTGCGCGGGGTCCTGCGGGCCCGGCAACCTGCACCTGATCAACGGCCTTTACGACGCCAACCGGTCCGGCGCGCCCGTGCTGGCCATCGCCTCGCATATCCCCAGCAAACAGATCGGCAGCAGCTTCTTCCAGGAAACCCATCCGGACCGGATCTTCAACGAATGCTCGGTGTACTCGGAACTGGTCAGCACCGCCGAGCAGGCGCCCCGCGTCATGCACAGCGCCATCCAGCACGCCGTGGGTCTTGGGGGAGTCGCGGTGGTCACGCTGCCCGGTGACATTGCCGGGCTGGAAGCCACCGCACCCACGCCACTGCCTGCCGCGTTCCGTCCGGCCAGCCTGGTGCCGGACCCCGCGAGTGTCCAGGCGCTCGCGGACGCCATCAACGAGGTCGGCAAGGTGGCCATTTTCGCGGGGGCTGGGGTGGAGGGCGCGCACGCAGAGCTGATGGCGCTCGCCGAGCTGGCCAAGGCGCCGGTGGGACACTCCCTGCGGGGCAAGGATTTTGTCCAGTACGACAACCCGTTCGACATCGGGATGACCGGCCTGCTGGGTTATGGCGCTGCGGCCGAGGGGATCGAGGACGCGGACCTGTTGATCCTGCTGGGTACTGACTTCCCGTACGACCAGTTTCTGCCGGACACCAGGACCGCGCAGGTGGACCGGGCGGCGCAGCGGTTGGGCCGCCGGACCGACGTCGACATCGCCGTCCACGGCGATGTGCTCCCCACCCTGCGCGCGCTGCTGCCGCTGGTGACGGCCAAGAAGAGCCGCCGCTTCCTGGACCAGATGCTCAAGAAGCACGACCGGCTGATGAACAAGGCTGTGGGCGCGTACACCCGCAAAGTAGAGAAGAAGCAGCCCATCCACCCGGAGTACGCGGCCTCCCTGTTGGACCAGGTGGCGGCAGAGAATGCGATCTTCACTGCGGACACCGGCATGTGCAACGTCTGGACCGCCCGCTACATCAACCCGCTGGGGACGCGCCGCCTGATCGGGTCCTTCCTGCACGGCTCCATGGCGAACGCCCTCCCGCACGCTATCGGCGCGCAACTGGCAAACCCCGGCCGCCAGGTCATCTCGGTTTCCGGCGACGGCGGCCTTTCCATGCTGCTGGGCGAGCTCATCACACTGGCCGCCTACAAACTGCCGGTCAACGTGGTGGTCTTCAACAACTCCACCCTGGGCATGGTCAAGCTCGAAATGCTGGTGGATGGGCTGCCGGACTTCGGCGTGGACGTGCCGGACGCCAACTACGCCGCCGTGGCCAAGGCCTTGGGCTTCCACGCGGTGCGCGTGACCGATCCAGCGCAGATCGAGGCGGCATACCGGGAGGCCTTCGCGCACCCCGGCCCCTCGCTGGTGGAGCTGATCACCGATCCGAAGGCGCTGTCCATTCCGCCCAAGATCTCCGGGTCACAGGTGCTGGGGTTCGCCACCGCCATGTCCAAGGTGGTGTTGAACCGTGGAGCCGGTGAAGCGGTGAGCATGGCCCGGAGCAACCTGCGCAACATCCCCCGGCGCTGACCCGGCCAAGTGGGGCGGCGCCTGCTACCGGGGGCCGCCCTGCCACAGCGCGTCGAAGGGGGCGCCGGAGGCGACGCGGTTGCGGATGCCGGCGGTGACGAACTCCTTGGCGGTCCGGGCAGCCTCCAGCGGGCTGGCGCCCTTGGCCAGTTCCGCGGTCACGGCGGCGGCGAGCGAGCAACCGGCACCGGAGACGGCCACCTCGCCCACCTTCGGGGCGGTGAGGACTTCCAGGGTCTCACCGTCGTAGAAGACGTCGACGGCGTCCCGGCCTTCCAGCCGCACCCCGCCCTTGGCCAGGACCGCCGCACCGCTGAGTTCGTGGATCCGGACGGCGGCGGCCTTCAAAGACTCGACGTCGGTGATCTCCAGCCCGGACAGCGACTCCGCCTCGAAGTGGTTGGGCGTGACGAACGTGGCCAGCGGCAGGATCTGCGCCTTCAGTGCCTGGTCCGTGTCCAGTGCGTGGCCCGGCTCCTGGCCTTTGCAGATCAGCACCGGGTCCAGGACCACGTTGGCGAAGCTGTTCTCCTGCAGCGCGGCGGCCACAGTGCTGATGGTGGCCGGGCTGCCCAGCATGCCGATCTTCACCGTGTCCAGCGCGGATGGTGCGCCCGACGCCGGACCGTAGGCCGCCGTCGTCGCCTCCAGCTGGTGGGCAATCACCTGCTGGTCCACGGGTACAAAGCGGTGGTTCCAGCTGTCCTTGGGGTCGAAGGACACGATGCAGGTCAGGTTCGCGATGCCGAAGACGCCCAGCTCCTGGAACGTTTTCAGGTCAGCCTGGGCGCCGGCGCCGCCGGTGGCTTCGGAGCCTGCGATGGTGAGGACGACGGCGGGGCCGGCGGCGGACAGGGGTGCGTCAGGTGCAACGGAAGTCATGCCACCATCCTGCCACCCGGCGTCGGCTCAGGCCTTCAGCGTCCCGTCCAGCAACGCCCGCAGCTCCCGGAAATGCCGTTCTGTAGCCTCAGGGTGGAAGACGGAGGTGTCCGCCATGGTGTAGCCGTGGGGCGCTCCGGCGTAGATTTCGTTAGTAGCCTCTAAGCCTGCGTCCTGGAGAGCATCACCCAGCCGGGCGACGGCGTCAGGGGCCATGCTCCTGTCGTTGTCGGCGTGGCCGAACACGAAGCGGGCCCGTGCGTTGCCGAGGCCCAGGTGCGGGCTGTCCGGCGCGTCAGTGGCCAGTCCGCCGCCGTGGAAGCCGCCGCAGGCCGCCACCACCTCAGGGTGCGCGGTTGCGGTGCGGACAGCGAGTCGCGCGCCCATGCAGTAGCCGGTTGTGCCGATGGGTCCGGGGGCAACGTCGTCGAGCCCGGCCAGCGCGGCAACCCACGCATCGATGTCCGGCAGCGCCTTGTCCGACGTCAGGTGGCCGACCCGCGGGAACGCTGCCTTGCCGGCCGCTTCCCGGCCTTCCTGCGTGGACATGTCAACGGCCGGGGCGAGCTGGTCCACGGTTCCGTCGCGGTAGAAGACGTTCGGCGCCAGCACCACGTATCCCCAGTCGGCGATGCGCTGGGCCATCTCCTCGATGCGGGGGCGCAGTCCAAAGGCGTCCATGTAGAGGATCACGCCGGGGAACGGGCCTGTTCCGGTGGACGGGCGGGCGACAATGGCTTCGGCAGGGCCTGCTGGGGCCTGGATCTCGATGAGCATTTGGTCAGGATAGCGGAGGCAACCGGGAGTAACGCTCAGGCGTAGTACCGGCCCAGTGTTTCTGCTTTGAAGTCGAAAAACGTGCCGTTTTCGATGGCCAGCCGGGCATCGTCCACCATCTTCATCACGAACCGCTCATTGTGGATGGAGATCAGGGTGGCGGACACCATCTCCTTGGCCTTGAACAGGTGGTGGATGTAGGCCCGCGAATAGTTGGCGCAGGCGTAGCAGTCGCAGCCCTCCTGCAGCGGCCCGAAATCGCGTTTGTACTTGGCTCCCGACAGGTTGAACCGGCCGTAAGGGGTGTAAAAGGCCGAGTTCCGGGCCACGCGTGTGGGGGAGACGCAGTCGAAGGTGTCGGCGCCGTTTTCGATGGCGGTGAAGATGTCGTCCGGCTCGGAGATCCCCAGCAGGTGGCGCGGCTTGTCCTCCGGAAGTTCCTCGTTGCACCAGCGGACGATCGTGCCCAGGTTCTCCTTCTCCAGGGCCCCGCCGATCCCGAAGCCGTCGAAGGGCATGGCACCGAGGTCCCGGCAGGCCTTCCGGCGCAGGTCCTCGTACTGCGCGCCCTGGATCACGCCGAACAATGCCTGGTACGGCTTCCCGGTCCGCGCCTCAGTCAGGCGGAAGTGCTCCTCGAGGCACCGCACGGCCCACAGCCGCGTGCGTTCGAGGGATTCCTCCTGGTAGCGCCGGGAGTTCTGCAGCGTGGTGAGCTCATCGAAGGCGAACATGATGTCCGCGCCGATTTGGTGCTGGACCTGCATGGAGATCTCGGGGGAGAAGCGGTGCCGGTCCCCGTTCAGGTGGCTCTTGAACCAGACCCCGTCGTCATCGATGTGCGCCAAACGCTCCTTGCCGGGCGCCACGGCATCGTCAGGTCCGGAAGCGTCCACGGACTTCATGTCGATGACCTTCTTGAATCCGGAACCCAGGCTCATCACCTGGAACCCGCCCGAGTCCGTAAACGTGGGGCCGGACCAGTTCATGAAGGCCCCCAGGCCGCCGGCCTCGTCCAGGATGTCCGGGCCCGGCTGAAGGTACAGGTGGTAGGCGTTGGCCAGCAGGGCCTGCGCACCCAGGTCCGCCATGGATTCCGGCAGCACGGCCTTGACCGTTGCCTTGGTGCCGACGGCGATGAACGCCGGCGTCTGGATCTCGCCGTGCGGGGTGGTGATGGTGCCGGTGCGCCCCAGGAACGCGCCGCCGTTTTCCTCAACCTGGGATGCCGACGGCGGGCACGCCTCCGCCAGGCGCGTGCCTACGGTGAAGGAGAACTGTGATTGGGTTTCAGGCAGGGTGAAGGCAGTGTTGGCAGGCACCGTACCAGTCTGCCAGCAAACATAACGACGCCGGCAAACGAGCCGGCGCAGGGTCAACCCCGGGGCGTCAGCTGGCGGGCTCCGATCCGGGATAGTTCGCGGACCGCCAGGACTCCCAGGCGGAACGGACGGCGTCGAGTGCTCCGGCCCCGAGGTCGTAAGTGGAAACCACCACCATCGAACCGTCGCCCTCTGCGCGGACGTCCTTGATGGCAGGGTGGTCAGCTACCACCAGCAGCCCTTCGCCGTGCTCGGCGTAACCGTGCACGGTGAGGCCCACCTGGTGGCTGGTCCGGTACCAGACCTTGCCGCTGATGTCCTCGCCGGTATCCAGGGTGATCTGATACGGCTCGCCCGGGGCCGGGAGGTCTGCCAACCCGAGTTTTTCGATGGCGGAGCCCTTCCCGTCCGTCAGGTGCAGGAACAGGGTGTGCCGCTTGCCGTGCGGGTGGCGTTCCAGGGCAAAGCGGAGCTGCTGCAGGAACGTCAGCCACCCTTGGGTGATGTCCTCGTCCCAGGCCGCCCACTCGGAATCGTGGTCCAGTGCCCCGCGGGTGATGCTGACCCTGGTACCTTCGGGCACTGGGTGGAGTTCGAACGTGTCCCCGCCGTGCACGGTGAGGCTGGTGTGGTCCGCGGATTCCTGTTCGTCGCCGGAGAAGTAGATCTGCTTGATCTCGGACTCCAGGTCCTCGGCCTGCCAGCCGTGCCACTGGGCCACCTTGGACGGTTCACGCAGCATGGTCCAGACCTGCGGCGCGTCGGCGTTGATCACTACGCTGAGATTGTTGGTCATAGCCCCGAATGTACAACTCCGGCCACGCCCCGGGTAGGGGGAATTTTTACCACCGGAGAGGTGCCGCGGGCATCAGGCGCGGACGGCCTCCAGCTCGTTGCTGATGCGCCGTTCAAGTTCTGTCATGCCGATGGTTTCCGAGCCGCCATGGGCGCGCAGGAACAGCAGGGATTCCAGTCGCAGGAGCCGCCATTCGCGTTCGGCGTCGTGGTTGGAGTTGTCGATGGAGCGGAAGATTTCCTTGTCGTACAGGTTGGGCTCATTGAGCGAGCGTTGCCGTACCTTGGCGGCCATCCGCGCCTTGAACGCATCCGTTTCCTGGTTTTCCGGGGTGCGGATCAGTTTCTCGTAGACCTCTGCGCGCTTGTCCTGGCCGTCCTGCCGGCAAATGTAGCTGGCCAGTGCCAGGGATGCTTCCACCGAGGACCACCGCCCCGGGTTTCCGTCGTACGGCAGCACGGTGAGCAGGTCCGCGACGGACAGGGCGCCGTCAGCGTCCTTGAGCGTGACGAAGAGTTCGTGCGCGAGGTCGCTGAGGTCCTTCAGGCAGCTGCCGGATTTGAAGTTGACCCCTTTGGAGAGCCGGTCGGCCAGGAGCAGGACGCCCTCCGCGTCGGGGTGCGCTTCCGCCGCGGCTTCCACCACGGATTCGGGCGTGCCGTTCGGTGCCGGGATGAGCGCGAGTTCCTCCTCGCTGGGCCCGTTCACGGCGGGCGGCACAGGCGGCAGCGGGGGGAGGACGACGGCGGGCGCCACCGCAAGGGGGCCCGTCCCGGCGGCCGGCTGCTCCGGCGCGGTCCCGGCCTCCATCAAGGGTGCGGCCTCTGGAAGGTCCGCCGGCAGCGGAAGCTGTGTGACGTCGTCGTGCGTTCCATCCACAACGGTAACCGTAGTGCCCACGGCGACCCGCAGCCTTCCGCCGCCGGACAGGCTCGCCAGTACCAGGGCAGGGGAGCCGAAGTCGTCCCGCTCAAGCTCCACCTGGTCGATTTCGGCGGTGCGCTGGCCGTCCGGAAGGAGGATGTGGTTGCCGGTGGTCAGAGATCCAGCCTGCTGTTCACGGTGGTGCCTGGCGGCTGGTGTTTCGGTCATGGGAGTCCTTAAGTTCTCTTGCGGTCCGCCCTACAGTCTACAAAGGCGGGCGCCTAAAACCGGGGACCCCCACGTCCCGGCGGGGGTTTCAGAAGCCCACACCTGCGAACGCCAGGGCCTGCCGGATGAGGCCGCCGCGGCCGCCCGAAAACTCCATCTGGACGCCCGGGCTGAGCACTTCTTCCGGGGTCATCCAGGTCAGTTCCAGGGCGTCCTGGCGGGGCTCGCACTCGCCCGTGACCGGGATGATGTAGGCCAGCGCTACGGCGTGTTGCCGCTCGTCGGTGAACCCGGTCTGGGACGGTGCCGGGAAGTATTCGGCCACCGTGAACGGCACCGGGCTGAGGGGCAGCTGCGGGAAAGCGAGTGGGCCCAGGTCCTTTTCCATGTGCCGCAGCAGCGCGGCACGGATGGTTTCACGGTAGATGACCCGGCCGGACACCAGGGAGCGCACCATGGTCCCGTCGGCGTCCGCCTGCAGCAGCGTTCCCACCTCGTTGACGTAGCCCAGCGGATCCAGCCTGACCGGAACTGCCTCCACGTACACCATGGGCAGCCGCCCGCGCGCCTCAAAGAGGTCTTCTTCGGAGAGCCAGCCGGGATTCGGGTCAGGTGTGCGCACGTTCATGGTTAAGTTCTACCCCATGGGGCGGCGCTCCGAGATCCAGACGGTGGCGGGCGCGTTGGGGGCGGCCGCGTCCGGATTGGCCACGTGGAGGGTGCTTCCGAAGGCCTCCTCGGTGAGGCCGGCGGCGATCCCGGCGGCCACGAGGCGCTCGCGCAACGGTTCCAGCGGGCCGCTGTACTCGAAGCCCAGGCCGGAACGGGACGGCCCCGACGCCGTCCGCACCAGCAGGATGCCGCCGTTCTTGGCCGTGAAGTCGGCGGTGTCGTCGTCGTCGGGAACGGGCCGTGGCCGCGCCCCGATATGCAGCATGGTGCGAACGGCGGCCTCCGGATCTGCGGTGTACCAGACGGCGACGACGGCCAGGGCAGGATCCGCGTCGGCGCACTGGGCGCCGTGGGGTGCCTTGTCAGCCAGGAAGCTGAATCCGTCCGGCGCGCTGATGCGGCAGGCTTCGCCGTGGTCGGCGGTGACGAGGTCGGCCGGCGCGGTTGCCTCGTCCTGCGCCGAGGCGTTGGTGCGGCGGGCGAATTCGGCGACGTCGCCGACCTCCACCGCAAACACGGTGCGGCCGTCCCGCTCCGATCCGGCCTCGGCGGCGTGCAGCGCCAGGCGGCCGGACGCCGAATCGAAGACCTGCCACCCGTCGTCGTCCTCTGTCCTCACCATCCCCAGGATGGTGAGGAGCTGCTCCCAGGACTCGGTGCGGGAGGTGAAATGGACGGGGCGGACTCGGAGCATGGCGTTGTCCTTGGTGCTGGGTGGGTTTGCTGCTGTATGGCCATGATGCCACGTGATTCCCGGCTGCACAGCGGGCTTGTGGCAGGGCGTTTTCCCGGCAGAATTAGGCCATGGCCGATGACCTCGAGGAACTGCTGGTGCCCGACGCTGCCGCCTGGCGTGCCTGGCTGGAAGAGAACCACAGCACCAGCCCGGGCGTCTGGCTGGTGCTGCACAAGAAGGGCGGCACGGTGACGGCCCTTGACTACCCGGCGGCCCTGGATGAGGCGCTGTGCTTTGGCTGGATCGACGGGCAGCTCCGGCGCCGCGATGATGAAAGCTCGTTCCAGCGGTGGACGCCGCGGCGTCCCCGCAGCGTCTGGTCGGCCCGGAACGTAGGGCATATCGCCCGGCTGGAGGAAGCGGGAAAAATGACCGACGCCGGCAGGGCGGCAGTTGCGGCGGCCAAGGCGGACGGCCGCTGGGAAGCGGCCTACGGCGGGCAGGCCGACGTGGAGGTTCCCCCCGACCTGGCGGCAGCGATCGCCGCGAACCCGGCCGCGCAGGAGATGTTCGATGTCCTGACCAAGACCAACCTGTTCGCCCTGGTGTTCCGGACCAACACGGCCAAGCAGGCAGCCACCCGGGAACGCCGGATCGCGGGATTCGTGGACATGCTGGCACGGGGAGAGACGCCGTATCCGCAAAAGAAGCGCCCGGCGGGCCGGGACTAGCGCCGGCCACAAAACGCCTCGGATTCGGTTCCGGACGGGCCGCCGGGTAAAATTGACGGTTCACTTGCGCTGGTGCCGTTCCCCATCCCGGGGGACGGCACTTGTGCGTTCAGCGACGGATCGATGAACCATGCTCCCCAAAATTTATGCCGCCCTTCGGCGCCGGCCCCTTCTGTGGGCAGCCGCGGCCGTTGCCGTGCTCCTGGTGGCGGCGTCCCTGGTGATCGCCGGGAACACCCGGACGGTCGAAGGACAGCCTGGCGGGGCAGCATCCACGGCACCTTCAGGCACACAGGCGCCCCAGGCTGACCAGGGCGGATACCGGCCGGCCTACCACCTCACCCCGGACCAGCGCTGGATGAACGATCCGCAGCGGCCCTTCTTCCTGGACGGGCTCTGGCACTACTACTACCTGTACAACGCCGACTATCCGGAGGGGAACGGCACCGAGTGGTTCCACGCCACCAGCACCGACCTGGTGCACTGGAAGAACGAGGGCGTGGCGATCCCCAAGTTCCGTAACGGCCTGGGGGACATCGAGACCGGCTCCGCCGTGGTGGACACGGAGGGCACCGCAGGCTTTGGCAAGGGGGCGGTCATCGCGGTGCTCACCCAGCAGCACGACGGCGTGCAGCGCCAGTCCCTGTTCTATTCCACGGACAAGGGCTACAGCTTCCAGAGCTACGGACAGAACCCGGTGATGGAAAACCCCGGCGCCGAACATTGGCGGGACCCGCGCATTGTCCGCGACGACGCCAGCAACCAGTGGCTGATGCTCCTTGCCGAGGGCTCCAAGATCGGGTTCTATACCTCCCTTGACCTCAAGCGGTGGACCTATGTGTCAGGATTCGAGCAGGACGGGCTGGGAATCCTGGAGTGCCCGGACTTCTTCCAGCTGGACATCGACGGCGACCCCGCCAAACGCACCTGGGTCCTGGCCGCGAGCGCCAACGGTTCCGGGGAGGGCCGCACCACGGGCCTGGCCTACTGGACCGGCGGGTTCGACGGCAAGGCCTTCACGGCGAACGGCGGCCACCAGTGGCTCGACGGCGGGGCCGACTTCTACGCGGCAGTCACCTGGGATGATCCACGCCAAAGCGAGGACGAACGGAAGGCATCCCGGCACGCCATCGGCTGGATGAACAACTGGGCCTACGCCCGGCAGTTGCCCACCGACGGCTGGTTCGGGGCCGCCTCGGTGGTGCGCGATATGCGGCTCACCTCCGAAACCGGCCGCCCCGCCCTGGTGCAATCGCCCACCCCCGCGCTCCAGTCCCTGGAAGGGGCGCCTGCCCAGGTGCCCGCCGGCTCGCTGCAGGCCGGCCGGACCCTGACCATCCCGGACAGCGGAGCATTCAAAGCCGACGTCGAGCTGGAAAAGCCCGCGGACGGCACCGGGAAAGCCACCCTGCTCCTGCAAAGCGGCGGCACCACGTACGCGACCATCGGCTACGACTTCGCCGCCGGCCGGGCCTTCGTCACCCGGGACGGGGACGCCGTGGCCGGCGGCCAGGGAAAGGCGGCCTCCGAAGGCGGTGGCGAGTACCGCCAGGCCCGCTCGGTGGAGGCACGCCCCGCCGGCGGGACCGTGCAGCTGACTGCGTACGTGGATCGGTCCTCGGTGGAGGTCTTTGTGGACGGACAGTCCCTGACGTCCCTGGTTTTCCCGCCTGCAGGTCCGAAAGAAGCCCGGCTCGCGGCCGACGCGCCCCTGACGCTCAAGGCGGGAACGGTCACGCCGCTGGCCGGCATCCGCTGAGCGCGGCGCCTGCCCGTCAGGGCCCGGGCCTTCCCGTCAGGCGCCCGCCGGCTAGGAAAGCGCCGGAGGGACGGCGGCGGGGTCGGCGGACATCACCGCGGCCGCCGCCTCCAGCGCCATCCAGGCCTGCAGTTGGGTGGCGAGCTCCACCGGGGCGCCCGGCGGATACGTCCGGTCCGCGGGTTGGGCAGCGTGCACGGAGAAGATGCTCCTGCCCTCCAATGGCGCTTTGGCTTCACCGGCGTGCACCGGGCGCCGGCCGGACCAGAGCGCCCCGGCCGTGTCCAGCACCAGCGCAGCGGCCGTGGCGCGGGTGGCCTCGGGAAGCCGCCGGTCTGCCGCCGCAAGCGCAAGGTACCGGCAGAGGATCCCGGTGAAGAGGCCGCCGTCGCCCGTCCCCTCGCAGCGCAGCACTGTGCCCGCGGCAGTCCCGCCTCCGCCTGCCGGGACCGTCAGCAACCGCCGCACCGAATCCACCACCGCAGCAGCCCGGGCGAGGTTGGAATCACCGCCCAGCTCCAGCAGGGCACCCAGCACAGGGCCCTGGTTGTAGGTGTACAGCGACCGTTCCACCAGCACGTCCCCGGCGGGGCCCGGCCGCGCACCATCAAGGTAGAGGCCCTGGCCCGGATCGAAGAGCGTGGCGTCCAGCCAGTCCAGCAGGGACTGGGCCTTGCCGCGCCGGCCGGTGCGGGCGTAGAACAGCGCCACGGGAGCCGTGGCCGGGGTGTTCTTGAAGTCACGCTTCTTGCTCCAGAACGTCCCGCCGCCCAGGTCGTCGGTGCAGGCGGCATCGAACTGCGGCGTCAGCGAGGCACGTACCCGGGCATTGCGCCGGCGGCCCGGGCGGCGGGCCTCTTCGGCCAGCCTGTCCAGCCGAAGGGCCGCCAGTGCCAGCCATGCCATGTCGTCGTAGTAGCCGTTCACGAACGTCAGGGCATTGCGGAGCCTCATGCCGGTCACCAGTCGCGAGGCCAGGTGCCCCGCGCTGGGCTGGTCCGGCCCGTTGAACCGCGCCGCGGGGGTCGCTCCGCCGCCAAGCTCCCGCAGCCCGGCGTCCACCAGGCAGTCCACGTAATGCGCCTGCCACCAGTAGTGCCACGGGGGCAGCAGCCCGGCCTGGCGCCTGCCCTGCCACACCACGGCAGCAAGATGGGTTCCGGGCAGGAACAACAGTTTCCGGCCGAACAGCCCGGTCACGGAGCGGGCTGCATGGTCCGCCCTGTCCTGCCAGGCGGTCAAGGGCGTGCTGCTGGAGGTCATGCCGTCCACCCTAGTGGCGGCATCGGAGCCCGGCCGGAAGGGTGAGTGCGGCGGCGCCGTATTTCAGTTAACATTCATTAACTGTTGCTCGAGGCCGCGCCGCGTCCGGGGCACACGCATCAAGGAGGATGTATGGACATCAAAGGCAGCGTCGCCCTCGTGACAGGGGGTGCCTCCGGGTTGGGAGCGGCCACCGCCCGCAGGTTGTTCGACGACGGCGCCTCCGTGGTGCTCCTGGATCTGGCTTCTTCGGACGGCCAGGCGGCGGCAGAGGAACTCAACGGCCGCGCCCAGGCCGGCCAGTCCGCCGTCTTCGCCGCCGCCGACGTGACCGGCGAGGCCGAGGTGCGGGCCGCCGTCGCAACAGCCGCCGGACTGGGCCCGCTGCGGATCGTGGTGAACTGCGCGGGAATTGCCACCCCCGGAAAGGTCCTGGGCCGCGACGGCGTCCTGCCGCTGGAAGCATTCAGCCGCGTCATCCAGGTCAACCTGGTCGGCACGTTCAACGTGCTGCGGCTGGCGGCCGAGGCCATGGTGGACACCGAACCCGTCGCCACCCCGGTGGGCGGCCCGGAGCGCGGCGTCATCATCAACACAGCGTCAGTGGCGGCCTTCGAAGGGCAGATCGGCCAGCCTGCCTACTCTGCCTCCAAGGGCGCGGTGGCCGCCATGACGCTGCCTATCGCCCGGGAACTGGCGCGCTCGCTGGTCCGGGTGGTCACCATTGCCCCCGGCATCTTTGAGACGCCCATGATGGCCGGCTTGCCGCAGGAAGCCCAGGACTCCCTGGGCGCCCAGGTACCGCACCCGTCCCGGCTGGGAAAGCCGGCGGAATACGCCAATCTGGTGGCGCACATCGTGGACAACGCCATGCTGAACGGGGAGACCATCCGCCTGGACGGCGCCATCCGGATGGGGCCGCGATGAGCGCCCCGGACATCACGGACCTGCCGGCGGCGGACTTCTTCGCCGTCGAATCCATGCTGGGCCAGGCTGAACGGAACAAGCTGGCGGAGCTGCGGGACTTCCTGGCAGCCGAGGTGGCGCCGTACGCCGCCGACTGGTGGAACAAAGCCGAGTTCCCGGCCCATATCCTGCCCAAGCTGGCCGCCCTGGAACTCAGCACGCCGGCGCACCGCGGCTACAGCCACTTGTTCGCCGGACTGGTCATCGCGGAAATGACGCGCGTGGATACGTCCCTGGCCACGTTCTTCCTGGTCCACCACGACCTGTTCGTCGAGTCCCTGCACGCCTTCGGCTCGCCGGACCAGAAGCGCCGGCTGCTGGCCGACGCCTCGGACCTGCGGATCACCGGCGCCTTCGCCCTCACCGAACCCCTGCACGGATCCGACGTCGCCGGCGGCATGGAGACACGCGCCCGGCGGATATCGTCCGGCACCGGAGAAGCGGACGACGCCGGCGACACCTGGGTGCTCAACGGCGCCAAACGCTGGATCGGCAACGGGACGTTCTGCGACTACATGCTGGTCTGGGCGCGCGACGAAGCCGACGGCTCGGTCCGGGGCTTCATCGTGGACGCGTCGCTGCCGGGCGTCAGCCGGAGCAGGATCGAGAACAAGATCGCGCTGCGGACCGTCCAGAACGCGGACATCGTGTTCCGTGACGTCCGGGTACCGGAAACGGACCGCTTCGGCGGCATCAGCAGCTTCGAAGACACCAAGGAGCTGCTGCGCAGTTCGCGGATCATGGTGGCCTGGCAGACGGTGGGCCAGCAACTGGCAGCGTTCGACGTAGCCCGGCAGTACGCCGTGGAGCGCCACCAGTTCGGCCGGCCGCTGGCACACTTCCAGCTGATCCAGCAACAGCTGGTGACCATGCTGGGCAACGCCGTGGCCAGCATGGGAATGATGGCCGGGATCGCCAGGCTCCAAGACCAGGGTACCGCCGGCATGCCGCAGGTGGCGCTGGCCAAGTCCTACCTCAGCGCCCGAATGCGCGAAACCGTGGCGCTGGGCCGATCCATCCTGGGCGGGAACGGCATTGTCACCGACTACCGGATGGCCAAGATCTTCGCTGACGCCGAGGCCATCTACACCTACGAGGGCTCCTTCGAGGTCAACACCCTGATCGTGGGCCGGGCCATCACCGGAGTGTCGGCCTTCGGCGGTTGAGCCGGTCCCGGGTGGTTGAGCCTGTCGAAACCGGTCACGCGCCCGGGTAGGGCTGCTTCTCGCCGGCCTCCACGCGGATGTCCAGGCTGTTGTTCTTCACCGGCATCGGGCAGGTGCCGTAGGGCGTGAAGGCGCTCGGGTAGTTGATGGCACGGTTGAAGTCCAGCACCACGGAGCCGTCCGGGCGGGGCCGGGGCAGCGAGAGCTTGCGCCAGTCGTCCGTGGTGTCGCCGTTCGTTTCGTCGTGGAAGGTGACGGTCAGGGCGCCCAGCTTTTCCTCTTCGGCCTGGAGCCGGAACTCGTGGCTGCTGCCTGGCAGGCCGAAGACCACCTCACCCACGCTGCGGTGCACGCCGTCCACCAGCGGATTTGCGGTGCCGATCGGCACGTCCACCGGCTCCGGGTAGGGCACGAACCGGCCCGTCACTTCCCACTCCTGGTTGTACGGATAGGTGGGCACGGCATCGAAATCCGTCAACACCGGCGAGGCCGAGTCCCGTGTGCGGATCGCATACCGCCCGCCGCGCATGGCCAGTTCCACCACCACCTGGTCCCCGTCCGGGCCGCCGAACTGCACCCACATCAGCGACTCCTCGTCCGCGAGGACGGCGGACACGGTGCCGTCCACCTTTTCCCCCGTCTCCACCAGCGTCAGCCCGTCCGCCGGGACCGCGGTGAGGACCGCCGTCGTGCCCGTGCCGTCAGTGGACCACAGGCCCGGGGCGAGGTCGACGGCGGCGGGTGAGTCTTCGAGCCACTGGAAGGAGGTGAGGGTGAGCCAGCCGTACGGGGTCGCCAGCGCCTTGTCCCGGTTGGTGCGGAAGCGCTGCCAGCGCTCAACTTTGGCTGCAGTGGTGGTGGACATGGTTCCTTCCGGTTGCGTGTGCCCACGCTACAACCACCCGTATTTCGCGTTCATTCCGCCGGTGCTGACATCTTTTGAGACAGATTCCACTGCGGCGCCGCACCGGGGGTAGCATCTTTAGCTAGTAACGTGGCTCACAGTATCCAGCGCAGTGTACGAGCCAAGTCCGAAACCCTCGAAAGATAGCTTCCATGGCTCACACTGCAACACCTCCCGAATCCGATCTCGCCTCCGAACTGCGCGCGGACGTCCGCCGCGTTTCCACCCTGCTGGGAGAGTCCCTGGTCCGCCAGCACGGGCCCGAACTCCTGAACCTCGTGGAACAGGTCCGGCTGCTGACCAAAGAATCCAAGGAAGCCGCACGTGGCGGCGCGGACGCCACCGGGCCTTGGAGCGCGCACGACGTCGTCGCCCAGGTCCGCGAGCTGCTCGGCTCCCTGCCCATCGAGCAGGCAACCGATCTGGTGCGTGCCTTCGCGTTCTATTTCCATCTGGCGAACGCCGCTGAGCAGGTCCACCGGGTCCGCGGCCTGCGCAATCGGGCGGAAAAGGACGGCTGGCTGGCCAAGACCGTGGCTGACATCGCCGAGCAGGCGGGCCCGGACGTCCTGCAGGAGGTAGTCAACGGGCTGGACGTCCGCCCGATCTTCACCGCGCACCCCACCGAAGCTTCCCGCCGTTCGGTCCTGGACAAGATCCGCAAGATCTCCGACGTCCTGTCCCGGTCCACCGCAGAGGGGTCCACGGCGCGGCGCCGGCAGGACCGGCAGCTGGCCGAGATCATCGACCAGATGTGGCAGACCGACGAACTGCGGCAGGTCCGGCCCACGCCCGTGGATGAGGCCCGCAACGCCATCTACTACCTGGGCGGCATCCTCACTGACGCCATGCCGCACATGCTGTCCGAACTCGCCGACCTCCTGGGCGAGCACGGCGTCAGCCTGGCGGCCAAGGACGCGCCCATCCGGTTCGGTTCCTGGATTGGCGGTGACCGCGACGGCAACCCGAACGTCACCGCGGCCGTGACCCGGGAGATCCTGCAGATCCAGAACCAGAGCGCCATCCGGATCAGCATCGGCATGATCGATGAACTGATCTCCGTCCTGTCCAACTCCACGGCCCTGGCCGGTGCCGACCAGGCGCTGCTCGAGTCAATCGACACGGACCTGAAGAACCTGCCCGGCCTGGACAAGCGGGTCCTGGAACTGAATGCGCAGGAGCCCTACCGGCTGAAGCTGACCTGCATCAAGGCCAAGCTCATCAACACCGGCAAGCGGGTGGCGGTGAACTCAAACCACGAGCACGGGCGTGACTACAACGCTACCGATGAACTCATGGCAGACCTGCACCTGCTGGAACTCTCGCTGCGGAACCACTCCGCGGCCCTGGCCGCGGACGGCTCCCTGGCCCGGGTCCGCCGCGCCATCGCCTCCTTCGGACTCCACCTGGCCACCCTGGACATCCGCGAACACGCCGACCACCACCACGACGCCGTCGGGCAGCTGATGGACCGGATCGGCGGCCCCGGCCTCCGCTACGCGGAGCTCAGCCGCGAGGAACGCTTCGAGGTGCTGGGCTCCGAGCTGGCGTCCCGCCGTCCGCTCTCCGGCCACCCGATCAAGCTCGACGGCGCCGCGGACGGCACGTACGACGTCTTCCGCGAGATCCGCCGGGCCCTGCGCATGTACGGCCCGGACGTCATCGAAACCTACATCATCTCCATGACCCGCGGCGCCGACGACGTCCTCGCCGCCGCGGTGCTGGCCCGCGAAGCCGGATTGGTGAACCTCTTCGGTGACAAGCCCTACGCCAAGCTCGGGTTCGCGCCGCTGCTGGAGACCGTGGAGGAACTGCGGGCCTCAGCCGAGATCGTCGACCAGCTGCTGTCCGATCCCTCCTACCGGGAACTGGTGCGGCTGCGCGGCGACGTCCAGGAAGTGATGCTGGGCTACTCGGATTCGAATAAGGAATCCGGCGTGATGACCAGCCAGTGGGAAATCCACAAGACCCAGCGGAAGCTGCGCGATATCGCCGCCAAGCACGGCGTGCGCGTCCGCCTGTTCCACGGCCGCGGCGGTTCCGTGGGCCGCGGCGGCGGGCCCACGTATGACGCCATCCTGGCCCAGCCCAACGGCGTCCTGGAAGGCGAGATCAAGTTCACGGAGCAGGGCGAGGTCATCTCGGACAAGTACTCGCTGCCGGAGCTTGCCCGGGAGAACCTGGAGCTCTCGCTGGCCGCGGTGCTGCAGGGTTCGGCCCTGCACCGCAACCCCCGGACCTCGGAGGACCAGCGGGAGCGTTACGGACACGTCATGGAAGCCATCTCGGATGCCGCGTTTGACCGGTACCGGAAGCTGATCGACCACCCGGACCTGCCCGCGTACTTCATGGCGTCCACCCCGGTGGAGCAGCTCGGCTCGCTCAACATCGGCTCCCGCCCGTCCAAGCGTCCGGATTCGGGTGCAGGGCTCGGCGGACTGCGGGCCATCCCGTGGGTGTTCGGCTGGACGCAGTCGCGGCAGATCGTGCCCGGCTGGTTCGGCGTGGGCTCCGGGCTCAAGGCCGCCCGGGAGGCGGGACACTCCGCCCAGCTGGTGGAGATGATGGACCACTGGAACTTCTTCCGGTCCGTGCTGTCCAACGTCGAGATGACCCTCGCAAAGACGGACATGGACATCGCCGGCTACTACGTGTCCACCCTGGTGCCGGAGGAACTGCACCACCTGTTCCGCACCATCCGGGAGGAGTACGAGCTCACGGTGGCCGAGGTCCGCAGGCTCACCGGGGAGAACCTGCTCCTGGACGCCCAGCCCACGCTGAAACGTTCCCTGGAGATCCGCGACCAGTACCTGGATCCCATCAGCTACCTGCAGGTGGAACTGATGCGCCGCATCCGGACCGAGGCGGAAATCAGCGGAGCCGAGATCGACGAGCGCCTCCAGCGGGCCATGCTCATCACCGTCAACGGCGTTGCCGCAGGCCTCCGTAACACCGGCTAGAAACGCCCGCTCACCTTTGGCGGCTTTTCCTGCGACGCGCGCTCACTTTTGGCGGCTTTTCCTGCGACGCGCGCTCACTTTTCGCAGTTCTAACAGCAACCCCCGCTCACTCTTCCGAAGAGAGTGAGCGGGGGTTGCTGCTTAAAGTGCCGGATGTGAGCGGGGGTTGCGTTTAAACCGTCGGATGCGAGCGGGGGTTTGGATAGGGTGGAGGGCATGCCTTCCTTCCAGACCCGCCTCAAGATCACCGGGCTGCGTCCGGGGAATCCGCCCGAGTCCGTCATGGACGCGGCCGTGGAGGCGCTGGGCACCCGCCACCACGTGGAAGCGCACCAGCTGCAGCTTGCCGGCGGGGTGCCGCAGCTTAACCTTCGGTTCCTCGTGGAGGCGAGCGAATACAGCGGCGAGAACCGGCAGGCGGTGGAGTCCGCGGCCATGATGCGCGACGCCGTCGAACGCGTTGCGCTGACAGGTTCGCTCAGCGTGCTGCGGCGCAGCCGCGGCAAGTGGCTGCCCGTCTAGCCTGCGTCCGGAATGGGTTCGTCCTCCACCGGGGACCGGTCGCCGCGCCGGCGGGTGACGATGAGCCCCACGACGGCGCCGATCACCAGGCCCACCGCCACGCCGATCAGCGAGCTGGCCCAAAACGGCAGCTTGGTGGTTGAACCGGTGAAGTATCCCAGCCCCACCAGCCAGCTTGCCCAAAGGACTGCTCCCAGCCCGGCGCAGAGGCCGAACCCGCGCACGGAGACGTTTGCGATCCCGGACGCTGCCGATGTGGCAAGCCGGCCCCCTGGGATGAACCGGGCCCCGATGATGGTGCCGTAGGTGGACGAGCGCCCGGCTTTGGCCAGCGCCGCATGGATGCCGGCGTGGACCCGGCGGCCCCATTTCCAACGGTCCAGCACGTGGCTCAGCCGTCGGCGGAACAGGTGGAAGACCACCATGTCGCCCAGCCAGGATGCCACCGCTGCGAGCAAAAATACCAGGAACACGTTGGCCCGGCCATCGGCGGACAGCGCACCCCCGGTAATCACCACCATCTCAGACGGAATGGGGGGGAAAATGGCGTCACCGACCACCAGCGGGATGACCCAGAAATAGAGGGCCGCCCCCCAGCTGTCTGCGCCGCCGAAGTCCATTGCCACAAGGTACCGCACTTGGGAAACTGGCGGCATGCGGATCACGGTTCTGCGGGGCGACATTACGCAGCGGCGGGTCGACGCGGTGGTTAACGCCGCGAATTCGTCGCTGCT
Source organism: Arthrobacter sp. SLBN-112 (assembly GCF_030944625.1). Classification (NCBI taxonomy): domain Bacteria; kingdom Bacillati; phylum Actinomycetota; class Actinomycetes; order Micrococcales; family Micrococcaceae; genus Arthrobacter; species Arthrobacter sp. SLBN-112. The sequence goes on along the minus strand of NZ_JAUSXY010000001.1, from coordinate 137,639 downwards.
TGGCGGTGGGGGAGTGGACGGGGCGCTGCACCTGGCAGCCGGTCCGGAACTGTTGGCAGCTTGCCGGGAGCTGCGGACAACTGACCTGCCGCACGGCCTGCAGACAGGCGCCGCTGTTGCCACGGCGGGGTTCCGGTTGCCGGCCCGCTGGGTCATCCACACGGTGGGGCCAAACCGGCATGCCGGGCAGACCAACCGGGCCCTCCTGGTCTCCTGCTTCAGCGAAAGCCTGCGGCTGGCGGACAGCCTGGGTGCCAGGGACCTGGCCTTTCCCGCTGTGGGTGCCGGAGCTTACGGTTGGGGTGCGGAGGCAGTAGCGCAGGCGGCCAGGGACGCGATGGCGGGTTTCCAGGCTTCACACCCGGCCAGCGGCCTGGAGCTGGTGGAGTTCGTGCTGCACACGGCCGAGGTTGAAGCGGCGTTCAGGGACGTGCTCGGGCAGCCTCGCTGAGTTCCAGGGCGCTCCGGTATTCCACGGGCCGGCCGGAGATCGGATCCACGAACCGGATGCCGCGGGCCAGAAGCTGGAGGGGCTTGGCGTAGTCGTCCGGAGCTTTGTCCAGCAGGTCCGGGTAGAAGGCGTCGTTCACGATTCCCAGCCCCAATGAGGCCATGTGAACCCGCAGCTGGTGGGTCTTGCCGGTGTGCGGTTCCAGCCGGTACCTGGCCAGGCGCACCGGCCTCCCGGTGGCACCCAGGGAGGGGTCGCCGTCGAACGTTTCCAGCCGCTCGATCCTGGTCTCCGCGTTCGGCTCGCCGTCGATGACTTCCGCCAGCAGGTAGCTGCGGGACTTGGTCATCCGGTTGCGGACCACCACGGGAAAGTCGACGGCGGGTTGCCCAGGCGCGGGCTCTGCGGCGGAGACGCACTCGTACTCCTTCTGCACCTGCCGTTTCTCGAAAAGCACCTGGTACTTGCCCCGGGTCTGCGGGTTGGTGGAGAAGAGCAGGACCCCGGCGGTCATGCGGTCCAGCCGGTGCATGGGGATCAGGTCCGGCAGGTCCAGCTGGTTCCGCAACCGGACCAGGGCGGACTCCTGGATGTAGGTGCCGCCGGGAGTGGTGGGCAGGAAGTGCGGTTTGTCCACCACCAGCAGGTGGTGGTCCTGGTGCAGGATGCTCAGTTCCACGGGCAGCCGGGTCTCCGGCGGCAGTGTGCGGTAGTACCAGATGAACGTGTGGTCCCGCAGCGGGGTGGAGCGGTCCAAGGGGATGCCGCCCTCGCCCACGATCTCGCCAGCGTCGAACCGGTCCTCGATGCCTTGCGGATCGATGTGTCCCCAGCGGTGCATCATGTAGTCCATCGCGGTGTCCCACGGGCCCTCATCCGGCAGCCGCAGGCGGGTGGCGTTGACGCCGTCGCGCACGGGGAGGGGGGATTGCATCACCGGCCCATTCTACCGGGGGCTCATCGCCGGCCATCCCGGGACCGGGGCGGCCTTGAATCTCCGACGATATAAAAGTTCTTGACAATAAAAGTTGTCGGTAACGACAATGGAGGCATGGAGGAAATCGCCGTCATCGAAGACCCGGCCGCAGCCGAAGCATCACTGGATCCTATCCGCACCAGCATTCTGCGGGAACTGGTCCGGCCCGGCTCCGCAACGCAGCTGGCGGCCCGCGTGGGCCTGCCCAGGCAAAAGGTTAACTACCACCTCAAGGCGCTGGAGCGGCATGGCCTGGTGGACCTGGTGGAGGAACGCCGTAAGGGCAACGTCACTGAACGGGTCCTCCAGGCCACTGCAGCCTCCTACCTGATCTCGCCGTCCGCGCTGGCCTCGGTGTCCCCGGACCCGCGTCGGTTCTCAGACCGCTTCTCCGCATTCTGGCTGCTGGCGCTCGCCGGCCGGATGGTCCAGGAGGTGGGAAAGCTGATAGCCGGCGCGGCCGCTGCCCGGCAGAAACTGGCAACGTTCGCCATCGACGGCGAGATTACCTTCCGCACCGCCGCCGAACGGGCCGCCTTCGCCGAGGAGCTCGGCGTGGAGGTCACCCGGCTGGTGGACAAGTACCACGACGCCGGATCACCCCAGGGGCGGCGGCACCGGCTGGTGGTGGCCCTGCACCCCGCTCTTAAAGAAACCAAAACCAACGAACCCACTCCAGGCAAGGAACAGGACAAATGAACAATAAGCGCAATTTCGAAATCGTTTACGACTCTGAGCTTCCCGGCACGCCAGAGCGGGTGTGGGAAGCCGTCACCTCCGGGACCCCGGCGTGGATGTTCCCCACGGACCAGTGGCCGGCCGTCAGGACCGTGGAGGAGTACCCCAGCCACCTGGTATCCAGGATGGAGGGCCCGGACGGCTGGTTCAACCAGCTGGAATACGTGTTGGAACCGCTGGACGGTGGCCGCGCACGCCTGCACTACGTCCACAGCGGCATCTTTGCCGACAACTGGGATGAGCAGTACGACGGCGCCAGCCGGCATACCGGGTTCTACCTGCACACGCTGGGCCAATACCTGCAGTACTTCGACGGCCGTCCTGTGGTGTTCACCGACATCCAGGCCCCCGCGGCCTCGCGGGTCCCGGACGGGTTCGCCCGGCTGCGTGAAGCGCTGGGCCTGGGATCCGCCGGGCAGGGGGCTACGGTTGACGTGGAGCTCAACGCCGTGGGGCGGCTGACGGGCGAGGTGGACTTTTCGAATGAGCACTTCCTGGGCCTGCGTACCCAGGACGCCCTGTACCGTTTCTTCGGCCGCAACGCCTTCGGCGCCCCGGTGGGCATGACGGTGCACGACTTCAGCGGCGCCGGCGACTCCGAGACCACGGCCAAGGCGTGGGGCGGCTTCCTGGAGCGCGTGTACGCGTAGCCCCGGACTCCCGTTTGGCCGCCCAATCGCCGGAACGGTGCGGCGTCGCCGTACCGCTCCGGCGGTTACGCACACCTCCGGCGATTCCGGTGGCCCCGGGTCAGGCTATTGCGACGGCGGGGGCGTGGGTCAGTGACCGGCGAAGCTGGGGAGCGGCGTCCAGCCGGTCCTGGGCGGCCCGGAGTCCCAGGACCGCCGTCTCGAGTTTGTCCGGTGCGAGGGTGAACGGCAGGCGCAGGTTGCGTTCGAACGCGCCGCCGATCCCGAACCGGGGTCCGGCCGCGAGCCTGATGCCATATTCCGGTGCCAGGACCGTCAGGGCCGTACTGATGGGGGCGGGAAGCTTGCACCAGACCGAGAGGCCGCCGGCCGGCGGCATCGTCTGCCAGGCAGGCAGGTGCTCCGCCAGGAGGGCGAGCAGTGTTGACCGGTTGCGGCGCAGCCTGTGCAAGAGTGCAGGCAGCGGCTCCTCGAGTGCCCGCACCAAGTGGGCGGCGGCCAGTTGCTCCATGACGGGCCCGCCCAGGTCCAGTGTGGTGCGCGCTGCGGCGAAGCGCTGGATCATCGGTTCCGATGCCCGGATCCACCCGGTGCGCAGGCCGCCCCAGTGCGACTTGCTCAGCGAGCCGATGGATACCACCGTGCTGCTGAAGCCGGCCAGCGGAGTGGTGGCGATACCGTCGAGGTTGAGGTCCCGGAGTGTTTCATCCGCCACCAGCACTGTTCCGGATGCGGCTGCCGCGCGGGTCAGGCGGCGGCGTTGTTCGTCGGGCATGATCATGCCGGTGGGGTTGTGGAAGTCCGGCACCAGGTAGGCAAGCTTGGGCCGCTGCTGGACCAGGGTCGATTCGAGGGCCGGCAGGTCCCAGCCGGACTCGGCGAAGGCCACCGGGACAGGGCGGCATCGGGCGGAACGGATGGCATCCAACGCGTGGGGATAGCTGGGGTGTTCCACCAGGATCCTGTCCTGCCGGTCGGCCAGGGTGCGGATGATGATGGTCAAGGCATGCTGGGCTCCGGAAGTTACCATGATCTGCCCCGGCTGCGTAGGCACTCCGGCAGCCGTGTACCGGTCTGCAACCGCCTGGCGCAACGGCAGCAGGCCCAACGCGTCGTAGCCAAACCCCGGGAGCAGGGCCGGGAGCTCCGTCAGTGCCGCAGCGAAGGCCCGGTGCACCACTTCGCCGCTGGCAGGCAGTGCGGAATACGCAAGATCGATCAGTCCTTCGGGGGCGGCCAGGCCCGGTGCCGCCAGCGGGACGGTGGACTGGGGCTGGGGACCGAAGAGTGCCGGGCCGAAGGGGGTCAGTTCGGGGATGCGGGTTTTACCGCGGCTGCCCTGGCCGGTGCTCAGGTAGCCCTGGTCCCTGAGGCTGGAGTACGCCGCCGTGACGGTTGTCCGGCTGACCCCCAGGGCGGAGCAGAGCGAGCGCTCGCTGGGCAGGGCGGTGTCCAGCGCGATCCGGCCGTCCAGGATCAGGAGCCGCACCACATCCGCAAGCTCGCGGTAGGCCGGCCCGGTTCCGCTGTTCCACGGGCCAAGGAGGCGGGACAAAGCCTGGGGGGTGAGGACAGCCATAGAGCCAGTATCTCAAACTGGCTATGTATTCCAATGCCAGTTGCGTGGAATGGTTGTTTTCATGATGACCCGCAGACTCCTCCAGCTCTTCACCGGCCTCACCATGTATGGCATCTCGCTGGCCATGTTCATCCGCGCCGGCCTGGGCCTGGACCCCTGGGATGTGTTCCACCAGGGCGTGGCCAACCGGACCGGGCTGAGCATCGGCGTGGTGGTCGTCATTGTGAGTTTCCTGGTGCTGCTCCTCTGGATTCCGCTGCGCCAGTGGCCCGGCTTCGGCACGCTGTGCAATGCCGTGCTGGTGGGAGTGTTTGCGGACATCGGACTGGCGCTGATCCCGCCGGTCTCCCTCCTGGCCGGCCAGATCGGCCTCCTCGCCGGGGCCATCGTGCTGAACGGCATCGCCTCCGCCTGCTACATCGGGGCACGCTTCGGTCCTGGCGCGCGGGACGGGCTGATGACGGGACTTGCCCGCCGCACCGGCTGGTCTGTCAGGCTGTCCCGCACGCTCATCGAGGTGACCGTGCTGGCCGTCGGCTGGCTGCTGGGCGGCTCGGTGGGCGTGGGCACGGTGGTCTATGCCCTGGCCATCGGCCCCCTGGTCCACGTGCTGCTGCCGCGCTTCATGGTTCCCGCAGCGGCGCCGGAAGCGGCAAGCAAGCCGGCTCCCGCCAACTGCTGAGTGCCGGCAATCCCTGCTGTTGTCAGGCCGGCTTTCGGTGTCAGGCGGGCGCTGGCTGGCACTTGGGGCAGAAGTAGATGTCCCGCTCCTCCTCCCCGTTGGGTTTGCCCAGGACTCCGCGCTGGATGGGAGTGCCGCATTTGAGGCATGGCCGGCGCTCCCCGCCATAAACCCAGTAGCCGGGCCTGCCGGCCATCCTGCCCACCGGGAGGCCACGGGCATTGAGGACCGTAACGCGGCGCCCCGGGCCCAGGTTGACCTCCAGGAGCTGCTTGGCGTCGGTCATCATGGTCCGCACGTCCGCAACTTCAGCTACCGGGGTGGCGGGGTGCACGCCGGACAGGAAGCACGCCTCGCAGCGGTAGATGTTGCCGATGCCCGCGAGATTCCGTTGGTCCAGCAGCGCCACGCCGATCGGCACCTCCGGACGGGACCGGACGCGGCGTTCGGCTTCATCCAGGTCCCAGTCCGGACCCAGGAGGTCCGGACCGAGGAATCCCACAATGGAGTCTTCGTCGGCCGTGGCCACCACTTCCACGATGCCCAGGGAGAAGCCGACGGCGTCAGCGGCGGCGGTCCGGAGCACGCACCGGGCAGTGAAGCCGGGCTTCCGCCACCTTCCGCCGGGCGGATAGACCTGCCAGGCGCCTTCCATCTTCAGGTGCGAGTGGATGGTCAGCCGTTTGTCCTCCGGGCCCACCACCCGCATCAGCAGGTGCTTGCCGCGGGGGACCACCTCCTTGACCGTCCACCCGGCGAGGTTCAACGTGGCAAACCGCGGCACCCGGAAGTCAGAGGCAAGCAACGTCTGCCCTGCGAGGGCCTGGTGCAGCTGACGGGCGGCCCGCCAGACGGAATCACCCTCAGGCACGGATCCTCAATCCCTTCGGCGTGGAGTAGGCGCCGGCGGCGCTGAGAGCGGCGGCAACGGGGGTATCCAGGATTCCCTGCCCGTTCACCTTCTCCATAATCAGTTTGTCAACGGCTCCCCGGGTGACTACCCCTACAAGGGCGGCCCCGGCGGCCGCCAGGACGGCGTCGTCATCGCTGAACACCAGCAAGGTCTTCCCGCCGCGTTCCACGTACAGCACCAACGCACCGTCCACCAGCACTACCAGCGCACCCGCCTTCCGGCCGGGACGGTGCCCGGTGCCGGCGTCGTCCCGCAGTGCAGGCCATGGGAGGGCTGCGCCGAAGGGATTGGCAGGATCGGTGGCTGCGAGGGCCAGCGCTACCGGCTCCGCCTTGGCCAGTTGCGTGTCCTCCGAGTAGGAACGCAGTCGGTCCACGGTGGCGGGAACGGCGAACTGGGCGGCGCCGAGGTGCTCGATGAAGTAGCCGCGGCGGCACCGGCCGGCCTCCTCCAGCCGGGCCAGCACCTTGTACATGAGCCCGAAGCCGCCCAGGATTTGTTCGGCCATGACCGAGCCCCTGGTGACCACGCCATAGCGGTCCAGCAGGAGCTCGGCGGTGGCGCGGGCGTGGATGGTGGCATCGAGTTCGGGCTCGGGAAGGGCGGACCAGCGGCCGACAGCCGTAGGCGGGGTGGCGGCGCCCTGTGTTCCGTACCGTCCGCCGGCCAGCCCTGGAGAACCCATCAGGCCCGTACCGTGGGAGCGGCCCAGCCGGCTCAGCCGGGGTGCCCGCGCACGCGGTGCACGAGCCACCTGCCGGTGCGCTGTGTGCCCCCCGGCGATCAGGGACCGGACCGGTGCGAACGTGTCGCCGGTAATCCTGCCGGCCCATGCGAGCTCCCACAGCGCGGTGACCACCTCCTGGTCGCTGAGGACGGCGTCCATGCCGCCGGCCACTTCGGTCAACTGCCGGAAGAAGTACCCGCCACCGTTGTTCCGCAAATGGTCCAGGAGGCGCCGGCCTGCGTCCCCGGGTTCAAAGTCGGGGGCAGGATTGAGCGTCAGTTCCGCGGAATCAGCCAGGTGGAGGCTGATCCAGCCGTCGTTGCCAGGCAATGATCCGGCGCCCGACCAGAGGACTTCACCTGCTGCCATGAGTTCGTCCAGCATGGCGGGCTGGTAGTTCGATACCCGGCTCGCCAGGACCAGTGGCTCCCAGGCCGACGCGGGAACGGGGACCCCGGAGAGCTGGTCGATGGCGGTGATGATCCCGTCCAGGCCCCGCAGCGAGGGCTGGCCGCGCCCGCCGCCCGGGGTCCTGACGTGCTGCCATGCAGGCAGGAAGCGCCCATAGGCTGCGGCGTCCACCGGCTCCACTTCGGCGCGCAGCGCGGCCAGGGAACGGCGGCGGAGCTTGCGCAGCACCTCGGCATCGCACCATTCGCTGGCGATGGCGTGCTGAACGTCAGGTGCGGAGGCGGCGTGTGGTGCAAGGTCATCCGCCGGCTGCCTGTGGTCCGCCGGCTCGGTTTCCTGCCCGGCCGGCTCCTGCGGAGGGGCGTCCGGAGGCGTGACGTGGGGCCGGAACTCGCCCTCCACAACGCGTCCGTCCGCTGCCAGGCGTTTCAGTGCCGTGCCCACCACGGCCACGCCCAGGCCCAGCCGGCTGGCAGCCTCGGCTGCGGTGAACGGACCATGCGTCCGGGCGTACCGGGAGACGAGATCGCCCAGCGGATCGGCAACCGGCTCGATGAAGGCCAACGGGACGCCCATGGGCAGCGGCACGCCGATGGCATCCCGGAGCCGCGCGGCATCCTCGACGGCCGCGAACCGCTCAGATCCTCCGATGTTGACCTTGATGGCGCGATTGGCCCGCTGCAGGGCGGCAAGGTGGGCGGCCGCTTCGACAACGGTGGCGGGGATGTCGGGCTGCCCGGTTTCGACAGGCTCAACCACCGGGGTGATTTCGGCGAGTTCAGCCGCCGGGGCGGTTTCGACCGGCTCAACTGCCGGGGCGGTGCCCTGCAACCGCGCGGCTGCCTCTTCCGGCGCGAGCGGGCCCAGCAGGCGCAGGAGATCGGCCACTCCCTCCATGCCCCGCGCACGCCGGTCGGCGGTGAGCCGCTGCAGCTCGCGTTCGGTGGCCTCGATGACCTTGGCGTCCAGCAGTTCGCGCAGTTCCACCCGGCCCAGCAGTTCGTTGAGGAGCGTGGAGTCCAGGGCCAGGGCGGCGGCGCGGCGTTCCGCGAGCGGGGAATCGCCCTCGTAGAGGAACTGGGCAACATAGCCGAAGAGCAGGGACTTGGCGAACGGCGAGGGTTGTTGGGTGGTGGTCTCCACAATCCGCAGTTCGCGCCGCTCCACGGAGGCGGCGATGTCCTTCAACGCCGGCAGATCGTAGACGTCCTGCAAGCACTCGCGCACCGTTTCGAGCACGATGGGGAACGTGGGGTACTTCCTGGCCACGTCCAGCAGCTGTGCCGACCGCTGGCGCTGCTGCCAGAGCGGCTGCCGCTTGCCGGGGGTCTGCCGGGGCAGCAGGAGCGCGCGGGCCGCGCACTCGCGGAAGCGGGAGGCGAAGAGCGCGCTGCCGCCCACCTCAGCGGTGACGATCTGCTCCAGCTCCTCGGGGTCGAAAAGGAAGAGTTCGGCGCCCGGCGGCTCGTCCTCCATCATGGGCACCCGCAGGACGATGCCGTCGTCGGCCGCCATGGCGGAGCCGTCCAGCCCGTACCGCTGGTGCAGCCGCTGCCCGACAGCGAGGGCCCACGGCGCATGGACGGGCATGCCGAACGGGCTGTGCAGGATCACGCGCCAGTCGCCCAGTTCGTCGTGGAACCGCTCCACCACCAGCGTGGTGTCGCTGGGAACCACCTCGGTGGCCTGCTTCTGTTCGCTGAGGTACTGGATGAGGTTGTTGGCAGCGTAGTCGTCCAGGCCGCTGGCTTTGCAGCGCTCGGTGGCCGGGCCGGGATCGGACGCAGAGAGTTCGCGGACGAACGCGCCCAGGGCGCGGCCCAGGTCCACGGGGCGTCCCAGGGAGTCGCCCTTCCAGAACGGCAGCTTGCCCGGCTGCCCGAACGCGGGGGAGACCAGGACGCGGTCGTGCGTGATGTCCTCGATCTTCCAGCTCGTGGCACCCAGGGCAAAGACGTCCCCCACCCGGGACTCGTAGACCATTTCCTCGTCCAGCTCGCCCACGCGCCGGCCGCCCTTGGGGACGCGTGCAGGTTTGCCGTCCTCGGCCGGGGACGCCGAACCTTCCGCCTCGGTGCCGATGATGTAGACGCCGAACAGGCCGCGGTCCGGGATGGTTCCACCGGACGTGACGGCCAGCCGCTGCGCGCCGGGACGGCCCTCGATGGTGCCTGCGTTCCGGTCCCAGATGATCCTCGGGCGGAGCTCGGCGAATTCGTCGGACGGGTACCGTCCCGCCAGCAGGTCGAGGGTGGCCTCGAACGCGGACCGGGGGAGGGACGCGAACGGAGCGGAGCGGCGCACGGTGCTGAACCATTCCTCCACATCGATGCTGCCCAGGGCCGTTGCCGCCACGGTCTGCTGGGCCAGGATGTCCAGCGGGTTGGCCGGGATGGCAAGGCGCTCGATCTTGCCGTCCAGCATCCGCTCCACGGTGATGGCGGTATGGACCAGGTCCGCCCGGTGCTTGGGGAACAGGACGCCCTGGGAGACCTCGCCCACCTGGTGGCCGGCGCGGCCCACCCGCTGCAGGCCGCTTGCCACCGACGGTGGCGACTCGACCTGCACCACCAGGTCCACGGCACCCATGTCGATGCCAAGCTCCAGCGAGGACGTGGCCACCACGCACCGCAGGCGCCCGGATTTGAGGTCGTCCTCGATCAGCGCCCGCTGGTCCTTGGAAACAGAACCGTGGTGGGCGCGCGCCAGTACCGGATCAGCCCCGGCGGAGCTGCCCGCCTGCGCCATCATGTGCGCGGGCGTGGCCGTTGAAGCGGGAATGCCCGACGACGGTCCCCACGGGGTGCCCGGCCCGGCGTCGAGCCCTTCCGGAGCGGCGTCGTCCCAGCCGCCGCCCACGGCCACCAACTGGCGTTCGGCGTAGATTTCGTTGAGCCGGGCGGTGAGGCGTTCGGCGAGCCGCCGGGAATTCGCGAACACGATGGTGGACTGGTTGGCCAGCACCAGGTCAACGATCTTTTCCTCGACATGCGGCCAAATGGATGCCTGTGGCTGCAGCCCGGAAGCGGGGCCGGAGTCGAACGCCCCCGCAGCGCCCTGCAGGTCCGACATGTCCTCCACCGGCACCGACACCGTCAGGTCCCAGTTCTTGCTGGCCGGTGGCGCGACGATCTCCACGGGGGCCGAACCGGCCAGGAACTGGGCCACGAGTTCCCGCGGCTCCACGGTGGCGGAAAGCCCGATGCGCTGCGCAGGTTTGGGCAGCAGCGCGTCCAGCCGCTCCAAGGACACCGCAAGGTGGGCGCCGCGCTTGGTTCCGGCGACGGCGTGGACTTCGTCGATGATGATGGTGTCCACCTCGGTGAGGGTTTCGCGGGCCCTGGAGGTAAGCATGAGGAACAGCGATTCGGGGGTGGTGATGAGGATGTCCGGCGGGTTGCTCAGCAGGGACCGGCGGTCCGCGGCCGGGGTGTCCCCGGACCGGACCCCCACGGTGATCAGCGGTGCGGGAAGCCCCAGCCGCTTGGCTGTTTGCGTGATGCCGATCAGCGGCGAGCGGAGGTTGCGTTCCACGTCAACGCCCAATGCCTTGAGGGGCGAAATGTAGAGGACGCGGGTTTTGCGTTTGGGTTCGCGGGACCGCTTCCCTTTGGCCGGCGCTTCCGCGGCGGGGTCAGGGGGCGCCGGTGCCGTGCTGAGGAGGCGGTCCAGGGCCCACAGGAAGGCGGCGAGGGTCTTGCCGGAGCCGGTTGGCGCCACCACCAGTGCGTGCGAACCTGACGAGATGGCAGTCCAGGCCCCGGCCTGCGCGGGTGTCGGTTCAGAAAAGGCGCCCAGGAACCAGTCCCGGGTGGCGCGGCTGAACTGGCCCATGGGCGCAGCGGCGCCCGAAGCGCTGCCGGCAGGGCGCTGTTCCTGGTTCATGCCTCCATCATGCCCCAAGGCACCGACACCGGCTTTCGGGGACGCAGCGGCCCGGCGTGGTCGCCGGGCCGCTGTCAGCTCTTCGGGAGGTTGCGCCCGGTCAGGCCGGCTGGAACGCCCCAATGGAGAGCAGGGTGATCTGCTCGTTGCTGCAGGCCTTGGTGGGCTGCGGGAGGAACAGGGAGTCAGTGTCTTCGGGCGGGTAGACCCGGTACCCGGCGGCATCCACCTGCGAGCAGTCCATGTAGTTGGCCGCCTGGGTGTAGCGCAGCACAGCGGTGCCGGTCTGGCCGGGAGCCAGCAGTACATCAACCACTGGTGCGGAATCATCCCGTGTGGCCGGGGCCCCGATCGGGGCCCCGGCAGCGTCCGCCACCAGGGAGACGCCGGCGAAACCCTTGAGTACGCAGGGTTCGGTGCCCTTGTTGGTGAGGTTGAGCTTCATGTAGACACTGCCCGCCGCGCCGCCGCCGGTGGCGTCGGTGGCCGCCGTGAGTCCGGCCGCCTTGCACAGGGCAGGCGCGCCCGCGGCGGTGGTGCCGGGGGCGGGGGATTCCGGCGGCGTCGTGGCAGGTGCGGAGGACGCCGGCGGAGCGGTGGATGCCGACGATGTGGGTAACTGGCTGGCCTGCCCGGTGCCGGGCGCCGTCGTCGTCTGGGACTGCGGCTGGCTTGGACCGCACGCGGTGAGCAACAGCGCTGCCGCTGCGGCCGCCGTCGTCATGGCAAACGCCTGGGAAATTATCTGAGACCTCATGGCACCACCTTCGCCGTACCGGTTGCCCGCGTCAACGATGCCACATGCCTTGGCGGCAATTTGATGCCCGGATCGTGATGATCCGGGCACTGAAGGGCTCCCGCGGGATGCCATGCGGCGGCAGCGCACCCCGGCCGGGAACCGGCAACTGTCAGTCCGTTTCCGGCCCGGTGCAGTAGGGGCAGTCCTCGGGGCACTCTGTCATGCCGGCACCCCTGCCAGGTCTAAGCCGTCTGCGATGTGGAACAGCCGGCGGCCGCCCGCGGGCGCGGTCACCCACACGATGTCGCCGTCGTCAGTCTTCTCATCCACCACGCCGCTGAAGGCCGCCCGGCCGTTCCCTCTGAGTTCCACCGGGTCGCCGATCTCTACCGGGTCCCAGCGGACAGGGCTTTTTACGCGGCTCGTCATTGAAGTCACGGGCATTCCTTTGCACGGCTTGGCTGCGGCGGCAACTGCCGCCCCATGAAGCCATCAAACAGGGGCGTTGCCGTCCGGCTCAATGGAGGAGTGACCACGCACGCCGGCACTTCTTTGTGCATGCCTCCAGCGGCCTTGTGCGGCCATCCAGCGGGGCCGTGTGCCATGGCCAAGGCCGGGGTTAGACTGCCTGCGTAAGCGTCGGCGATCGAAGGAGAAGTTCATGGACTACACCGGAAGCCAGTCGGAAAAGGCAGTCACCGCCGGTGAACTGGGCCGCAGCCACATCGGGCAGACAATCAGCTTCCAGCCGAACGACTTCACGGTGGTCTTCGGCAAGCTCGCAGGAATCGCGCGGACGGAAGCCATGGTTTACATCTCCCTGACCGGGGTGGGAAACGGCACGCATTTGAAGGATGAGTACGATCTGCCGGTGACCCATGAGGTCTACGTTCCCGTGGACGTCATCTCCAACGCGGAATCCACCATCAAGGATTTGTTCGGCAAGGTCCAGGAGAACCTTCGCGGGACCGGCCACAAGGGCGGCGAGGACCGGACCGACCGGCTGTAGCCCGGAAACCTGGCTGATGGCCGGCATCGTTTTCGATGCCGGCCATCAGTGCTTGGGAAGGCAGTGCTCCACATCTCTGTTGGAAGGAACATCATGGGCAACGAAGCTGCATGGCAGGAAACCACAACCGCGGGCAGGTTCGCAGGGAGGACCGTCATTGTCACCGGCGCAGGCTCGGGCATCGGGTTGGCAACCGCACTGCGCGTCGCCAAGGAAGGCGGCCGGGTGATCGCGGCGGACATCAGCAAGGAACGGCTGGATGACCTCGTGGCCGGGAATCCGGGCCTGGACCTGGTTGCCGTTGCCGGTGATATCTCCACCGAAGACGCTGTGGCGGCGGTGGTGGCGGCCGCCGGCGGCAGGGTGGATGCGCTGGCCAACGTTGCCGGCATCATGGACAACTTCGCTCCCATCCACGAGATGGACGACGAGGTCTGGGAGCGGGTCTTCCGGGTCAATGTCACTGCGCTGATGCGCCTCACCCGTGCCGTGGTGCCGCTGATGCTGGAGGCAGGCACCGGATCCGTGGTGAACGTGTCCTCGGAGGCCGGCTTGCGGGGCTCCGCCGCGGGCGCGGCCTACACGGCCTCCAAGCACGCCGTGGTGGGACTCACCAAGAACTCCGCCGTCATGTACGGCCCCTCGGGACTGCGCTTCAACACCGTGGCGCCGGGTGCCACCATCACCAATATCGAGGCGAACTGGGGCTCGGAGCTGGCGGCAGGGCGGCTGGGTCCGCTGATGCAGGCGAACATCCCGACGCCCGCCACCGCTGCCCAGCTCGCCGCGTCCATCACCTTCCTGCTCAGTGACGACGGCACCAATGTGAACGGCGCCGTCCTCGCGTCCGACGGCGGCTGGTCGGCACTGTAGCCGGCACCGGCGCTGCCGGCAGGCACCTTAAGGCCAAGCGGACGACGCCGGGTGAGTCCCGTCGTCGTCCGCTCACCCAGGGCAGCCCCCGCAAGGCTGCCTAGTACGCCTTGACGCGCTGGTCCACCACCAGGTGGATCAGCGCGAATGTGCGGTCCCGGTCAATGGCCGCCAGTGCGGAATCCAGGGCGGCCGGCACGTCGCGGTCGTCCGTGACAGTGATGCCGAAGCCACCGAACGCCGTGGCCATCAACCCGAAGTCCGGGTTCTTGAGTTGGGTGCCGGAGACCCGCTGCGGATAGTGCCGCTCCTGGTGCGTGCGGATGGTGCCGTACTCCTGGTTGTCCATGACCACCACCAGGGGCGCGGCGCCGTATTGGGCGGCGGTAGCCAATTCCTGGCCGTTCATGAGGAATTCGCCGTCCCCCGCGATGGTCACGACGCGCCGGTGCGGGTCGGCGAGCGATGCGGCAATGGCGGACGGAATGGAGTACCCCATGGAGCCGTTGCGGGCACTGAGCATGGAGGCATAGCGGCGGGTGGGGAAGTACCGGTGCGCCCAGTTGGTGTGTTCGCCGGCGCCGAACGTCACCACGGCGTCCTCGGGAAGCCGGGGCACCAGGTTTGCCATCAGGGTGTCCATCCTGGCCTGCCCTGCCCCCGGCGCAGCGGGAGGCAGCGCGGCGAAGCGCTCCTGTTCCGCCCGCATCCGGGCCGTCCAGTCCCGCCACTCGTCCTTCACCGGCAGGGTGATGCCGGCAAGGCCGCGCACGAACGCTTCCGGCTTGGCCAGGATCTGCCGCGACACCGGGCCGGACCGTCCGCGCAGCGACGGGTCCACCGTGACCAGGAAGTTCTCCTTGGTCCAGTCCTGCCGGCACACGAAACCGTCCGTAATGACGTCCCCCGGCACCGTGCCCACGAAGACCAGCAGGTCGGTTTCCTCCAGCAGGTCATAGGTGGGACGTGGACGGCCATAGCCGATGGGTCCCACGTAGGAGGGCGAGTCGAAGGGCACCGTACCCTGCGTCCGCCACTCCGCCGCCGCCGGGATGTGGTGCCTTTCCAGCCACTCGGTGAGCTGGTCCGCGGCCTCCTGCGTCCAGTCGTTGCCGCCGGTGACGAAGAGGGGCTTGCTCGATTTAGCAAGCGCCGCTTCCAGCGCTGCCGCATCCGTGCTGGCCATGCCGCCGGCGGCAACGGGAATCGCAGGGTGCAGCGCGGGGCTGACCTGCTGCCGGATGATGTCCTCAGGCAGGCCCACCACCACGGGCCCGGGCCGGCCGCTCATGGCCGCAAACATGGCTTCCGCCACGATCTCGGACGCCCGCTCCGGGTGGTCAAGGACCATGACCCGTTTGGCGCCGGTATCGAACCAGGACTTGATGTCGAATTCCTGGAACGCCTCCCGGTCCCGGTGGGCGAACGGAATGAGGCCCACGAAGAGCAGCATGGGGGTGGAGTCCTGCCAGGCGGTATGCAGTCCCACGTGGGCGTTCGCGGCGCCGGGTCCACGGGTCACCATCGCCACCCCGGGACGCTGGTTCATCTTGCCATCGGCCTCGGCCATATAGGCGGCCCCGCCCTCATGGCGGCAGACGATGGTTTCGATGGCGGACCCATGCAGGCCATCCAGCACATCAAGGAAGCTCTCGCCGGGAACAACGTAGGTGCGCTCCACGCCATGGGCCACCAGGGAATCGATAATGACGTGCCCGGCGGACTTCAGGGTTGGCTGCGCATGGTCCGGCGCGTTTGGGTGGAGGTTCTTCCGGTCATCGACGACGGCGGCGGGCTGGGGACGGGATGCGGTCACGGTGGGCTGCGGCTCTGGAGTCATGTTCTTTCTTTGGCTCGAAGGGTGGGAGGGAACGGGGTCCGTGTTACGTGATGGGTGTCCGGTTGGCGATGACGGGGGAGGTGCCGGTGTAGCCGTCGCGGGTTTCGGCGATGTGGCGGATGCGGGTGCGGCAGGCGTACCAGCCGGCGACCATGAGGATGGAGGCGATGGCGGTGACGAGCATGGTCAGGGGTGAGTCGATGAAGACCATGATGAGGACGCCGATGAGGAAGAGGAGTGAGAGGTAGCCGGTGTAGGGGGCGCCGAACATGCGGAAGGAGGGGCGTTCGACCCAGCCTTTGTCGGCCCAGCGTTTGAGTTGGATCTGGCACAGGACGATGGTGGCCCAGGTCATGATGATGCCGACGGAGGCGATGTTCAGGACGATTTCGAAGGCGTCGGCGGGGACGAGGTAGTTCAGCGGGACGCCGAGGAGGGAGACGGTGGCGGTGATGGCGATGCCGCCGTAGGGGACGCCTGCTTTGTTCATGCGGGAGGCGAATTTGGGGGCGGAGCCGTTCACGGACATCGAGCGCAGGATCCGGCCGGTGGAGTAGAGCCCGGCGTTCAGGGAGGACAGGGCTGCGGTGAGGACGACGAGGTTCATGATGACGTCCACGCCCTGGACGCCGATGGAGCCGAAGAACGTCACGAAGGGGCTGACGCCTTTTTGGTAGGAGGTGAAGGGCAGCAGCAGGGCGAGGAGGATCACGGAGCCGACGTAGAACACGGCGATGCGGAAGACCACGGAGTTGATGGCTTTGGGCATGATTTTTTGGGGGTTTTCGGTTTCGCCGGCGGCGGTGCCGACGAGTTCGATGGAGGCGTAGGCGAACAGGACGCCTTGCATGAGGATGATCATGGGCAGCAGGCCGTTGGGGAAGATCCCGCCGTTGTCGGACAGGAGGCTGATGCCGACTTGTTGGCCGGAGACGGGGGTGCCGAAGATGACGAAGTAGGTGCCGATGATCAGGAACGCGACGAGGGCGGCGACCTTGATCAGGGCGAACCAGAATTCCATTTCGCCGAAGACTTTCACGGAGACCAGGTTCAGGGCGAGGACGACGATCAGGGCGGTCAGTGCCCAGGCCCACTGCGGGACGTCGGCCATCCAGGGGATGTAGTTGCCGAAGAAGTGCATGTAGAGGGCGGCGGCGGTGATGTCCACGATGGTGGTGGTGGCCCAGTTGATCCAGTAGAACCAGCCGGAGACGAACGCGGCTTTTTCGCCGAAGAATTCGCGGGCGTAGGAGACGAAGGAGCCTGAGGAGGGCCGGTGCAGGACCAGTTCGCCCAGGGCGCGCAGGATCAGGAACGCGAAGAACCCGCACACGGCGTACGCGATCACCAGGGACGGGCCCGCGGCGTTGAGGCGGCCGCCGGCGCCGAGGAACAGGCCGGTACCGATCGCACCGCCGATCGCGATCATCTGGATCTGCCGCGGCTTGAGGTTCTTGTGGTAGCCCTTGTCCTCCGCGTGCAGGGAGGTCTCAGACGCATGCGCGTGACCACCATCAATCAAGTGGTCGAACTCAACCTCGTCATTGGGGTTGTTGGGCATGGGTATTCCTTTCGATCCGGGAAAGATCTTGCTGGATGGGGAAAATTAGAAAACTGACCAGCCGGTGCGGTCGGAGAGGTCGGCCAGAGCTGCCGTGCCGGCGAGGGAATTGCCTTTTGGATCAAGGCGCGGGCTCCACACACAGATGGCGCACTGGCCCGGGACGATGACCAGGATGCCGCCGCCCACACCGCTCTTGCCGGGCAGGCCCACCCGGTACGCGAATTCGCCGGCGGCGTCATACATGCCGCAGGTCAGCATGATGGAACCGATCCGCTTGGCCTCGCTGCGGGACAACACCCTGCCCGATCTCCCCAGGCCGTCATTGGCAAGGAACAGCCCGGCCCTGGCCAGCTCCTTGCAGGTCATCATGATGGAGCATTGGCGGACATAGTTTTCCACCACGGATTCCGCAGGCTGCGTGAGGTTGCCGAAGTCCTTCAGGAAGTGCGCGAGGGCCAGGTTGCGGCTGCTGCCGGCCAATTCGCCGGCAGCGGCGGCTTCGTCGATGAACGGGCTCTGGCTGCCCGCGCCTCCCCGTGTACCCGCTTGTTCGGTGAGGAACCGCAGGAGCTGTGTGGCGGCGTCGGGCGTCTCTTCCATCAGGTGGTCCGTGACCACCAGGGCGCCGGCGTTGATGAAGGGGTTGCGGGGGATGCCGTGCTCGGCTTCGAGCTGGACCAGCGAGTTGAACGCCGTTCCGGAGGGTTCGCGCAGTACCCGCGACCACAGCCGGGCGGAGCGGCTTCCCTGCAGTGCCATGGCCAGGGTGAATACCTTGGAGATGCTCTGGATGGAGAAGGGAACGTCGGCATCGCCGGAACTGAAGACTTCACCGGAGGTGGTGGCGACGGCGATCCCGAAACGGTTGAAGGGGACTGTGGCCAGGAAGGGGATGTTGCCGGGTACTGCACCCGTTTCCGTCCGCGGCCGGTGCTGCCGGACGATCTCCTCGAGGAGGATGTCCAGGGGCGGTGCGCTGAGCGTCGTGGTCATTTCCTGCCTGAATTGTTGTTTGAAGCGGCCCACTCCTGAAGATGGAGCAGAGCCACGAGTGAGTCCCGGGGACTGCCGAAGTTGAGGCCCGTCACCCGGGTGGCCTTGGCCACCCGGTAATACACGGTGTTCTTGTGCAGGTTCATCTGCCGGGCGCACTCGGCGACGTCGAAGGACGCATCGAAATACACGCGGAGGGTTTCGGCAAGTTCTGCGTCATCCTGGAGGAGCGCTGCCAGGCTGCGGTGCCGGAAGGGCGAGGTATGAAAGTTCCGCACCGCCTCGCGGTACAGGATTTCCGCTTCGAAATCGGCCACCCCGGCAACCGTGCCGGGTTCCGCAGTGCCCACGCAGGCCAGCAGCGCCTCCGTCACACGGGTCACCGTATGGAGGGACAGCAGGTCCGGCACCAGGGGGCCGACGGCGGCGAAGGGGATGATGCCGAGGTGTTTGCGGGCGTCCCGGACGATTGCCTCGGCAAGGGACCGCAGCCCCGCTTCCGCGGTGCTTGACTGCAGGTCCGGGACGATGATGGCCGTGTCGCCGTTGAACTGGCCGACGACGGCGGAGGCCTTGTAGGCGGCCGCGTGGATGGACGCGAGGTTGGCAAGTTCCCCGTGCTTGAGCGCGGCGTCGTCGGCACGCGAGTCGGCGTCGGACATGCCCATCAGGATGAGCGCGGCGGGAGCTTCAGAGGGGATTTTTCCGCTGTGCGCGCCGGCGGCGGCTTCTGCCGGACCCGACAGGATCCGCGCAATCCGGTCCTCCCGCATGTGTACGGACTGCTGGTTGCGGTAGCGGATCAGTTCTGCCGAGACGCGTGCCGCGGATCCCGTCAGGACATATTCAACATCCGGGCCGAAGCCTCCACCGGTCTCCTGGAGCCAGATGTAACCCATGATCCGGTCGCCGGCAAAGAGCGCGATGGCCACCCGTTCCCGCAGCCCGTCCTGGGGCCTCGCGGGGACGCGGACCGGTTGACGGGTGCGGTGGAGTTCCCGGTAGGCACCCAGGTCCTTGAGCAGCAGTTCGTACTTCCGGGGGCCGCGGCGGGCCAGGATGGACGCTTTCCGGAGCTCATCGATGTCATTGGTGACCGTGGAATAGGCCAGGACTTTGTTGGCCGCATCCTCAATGAGCACGTGGCTGGACGTGAGCCGCGCCGTGGTCTGGGCAATCGCGAACAGGTCTTCCTCGAGCAGCGTCAGCACTTCGCTCTGGTAGCTGCGCGGCTGGATCCGGTCCTTGGCGATGGACAGCAGTCGGTCCCAGTCTGCTGCCGGGTCCACCAGCAGGAGCCCCGATCCGGCTGCCCGCAGGAGCTCTTCCGCTTCTGCCAGGTCGTCCCGCTGGCCCTTCATTGCGACTACCGGGGGCGGGTCCTTCAGCAGGCGCCGGAGGGCAGGCAGCGCAGACCTGCCGCGGACCCCGATGAGCAGGACAAAGGCTTTGGCGGCCTCGACTGATTCATCATCGGCGTCGACAATCAGGAACCGTTCGATGGCCGGCGCCGAAGGGCCGGGCCGGAGGATGAGGCTGGCGAAGCCAAGCGGAAGATCCGAGAGGATGTCATCCACCGTAACCGCGGCCATGGTTGTCCCTTTGCATTGATCCCGCCGGACGGCTCCGTCCGGTCACCTCATGCTATCGAGCGGCAGGGGGCGGCATTATGGAATCTGTTCCAAGACCAACGGCCGATTTTTGGTTTCCCGTCCGAGGCGGTGTGCCCGGGCGTCAGATCCACCCCGGTGCCGCGGGCACCGGGGTGACCGACCCGCCGTCGTACGCCCGCCTTCGACTTACTTCTTACATTTCGAGGCGCATCTACCCTGGCGCCCCCCATATACGGGGTGCGTCCCGGGGTATGCGCCGCGAGGATGAAAATGAGTGTCGAGAATGTAGGATCGCCGCGCCTATCCCTCGTCGCAAAGCAGGTGGAACCCGCTGTCGTTTACAGGGCCCGTCAGGCGGGCGCCGGTCCCGTCGATTCCCGTACCGTCAGGTGGGTTGGCATGACGGCGAGCTTCCGGGTGGCGCTTCCCGGGAGCGGATTGAGCTGGGCCAGGAGCATGGACACCGCCACCCTGCCCGCCTGCTCGATGGGGCTGGAGATGGTGGTCAGCGGCGGATTGCAGAAGTCTGCGCCGAAAATGTCGTCCGAGCCGATGATGCTCATGTCCGCGGGTACCCGGATACCGCGGGCCTGCAGGCGCTGGAGCATGCCGATGGCCAGCAGGTCGTTGAAGACGATGCAGGCAGTGGCCCCGGTGCGGACTGCGGCGTCCGCTGCGGCCGCCCCGGACGTCGTCTTCGGTACGTAGGGGCCAATCCGGTGGACTTCCATCCCGCGCTTCGTGGCGTCCTCTTCGAAGACTTTCCACCGCATCTGGTTTGACCATGACGTGGGTGGTCCGGCGACATAGCAGACCTTGTGGTGTCCCAACGATGCCAGGTGCTCCAGCGCCTGGATGATGGCCGAAGGCGTATCGATCATGACTGTCGGGGCGCTGGTGGAGGCGCGGTTGAAAGTCACCAGGGGCTGCGACTGCGAGACCTCTGCCAGCTGGGCATCCGTCAGGCGTGAGGCGGCAAGGATGAAGCCATCGGCAGACTTGCGCATCTTGTGCAGCGCATCCAGCTCCATCTCGTTGGACTCCTCGGTGTCCACCAGGAGCTGGGTCACGCCGGCGGCCTTGAGCTGGTGCTGGGTACCCCGGATGATGTCGAAGTAGAACGGGTTGGTGATGTCGGGCACCAGGACGGCCACTGCGTTGGTCCGCCCCGAGCTAAGGCCGCGCGCCTGTGAGCTCGGTACGTAGTTGAGTTCCGCTGCCGCCTCTTCAATCCGGACCCGCGTCCGCGGATTCACCCGGTCGGGCCGCGAGAGGGCCCGGGAGACCGTGGACGTGGCCACGCCGGCGAGCTCCGCCACATCCCGGATGGTGGGGGGCCGGTCCCGCCGGGTGTTCGCGTCTCCGGCGCCCTGTCGAGCAGCCTCCACCGATGGATTAGCCATAGTTGCCGACCTTTCATCGCTGGCTTGAAGAATCCGCCGGCGGTAACCCCCTGCGTTTCCCCGACTTTGGATGATCCAAGCAGACCACTTGTGGCAACTTTTGGCAACCGCTTGCCGCAAGCTTTCCAATTTCCTAGACTGACTCTCGAGTCGCCTGCAGTGATTTCCGCCACAAGACGGATGTGGCCATGCGGGTGTCCTAGAGGAGAAAAACAATGAGGTTTAAATCGACTACTGGACTTGCGGCGATAATCACGGCTGCAGCGCTCGCCTTGACCGGCTGTGGATCGAGCTCCGGAAACGGCGGCGGCTCCACCAGCTCGGACGGCAAAGTGGACGGGACGGGCAAGACTCTTGATGTCCTGGTCGGCGTCCTTAGCCAGTACCCGGAGCAGCAGAAGCAGTGGCAGAGCGATATCGCCGCCAAGTTCAAGGCGGAAACCGGCGCGGACGTGAAGTTTGAAACCTTCGCATCGGCCAATGATGAACTCACCAGGATCCAGACGTCCGTGGTATCCGGGCAGGGACCGGACATCTACGGTCTCGGCACCACGTTCACCCCCACGGCCTACGCCACCAAGGCCTTCGTGACCCTCTCCGACGACGACTGGAAGAAGGTTGGCGGCAAGGACCGCTTCAACCAGGCCGCTCTCGGTATCTCCGGGCCGGACAAGGACCACATGGCCGGCATCCCCTTCGTCAGCCGCCCGTTCGTCATGGCCTACAACAAGGACCTGCTGGCAGCGGCGGGCATCGATAAGCCCGCAACCAGCTGGGATGAGCTTGCCGCCCAGGCCAAGAAGATGACAAAGGGTGACACCTATGGCATCGCGACGGGCTACAAGGACAACTTCGATCCTTGGAAGTTCATTTGGGCCATGTCCGTCCAGGCCGGAAACCCGCTGGTTGACGGCAACAAGCTGAAGATGGATGACCCCACGGTCAAGAAGGCGTACGAAACGTATTTCGGCTGGCTGACCAATGACAAAGTGGTCGACCCCGCCTCGGTGGGCTGGAGCAACAGCAACGCCGTGGCCGCCTTCGCCAGCGGCAAGGCCGGCTACCTGATGATGACCACGTCCAGCTCCATTCCCACCCTGGACAAGTCAGCGGTTGCCGGCAAGTACGAGTACGCCCTGATGCCCACGATCGCTCCGGGTGAGACCCAGTCCAAGTCGGACGGCGACGCCGCCAGCATCCTCTCCGGCGACAACCTGGTGGTTGCTGATTACTCCAAGCAGAAGGACCTTGCCTTCGCCTATATCAAGTTGATTACCTCCAAGGATGAGCAGTTGAACTACCAGAAGACCTTCGGTGACCTGCCTGCAAACGCCGAAGCCCTCGCCGCCCTGACAGACGCCAAGCTCAAGCCAGTGGCCGATGCCGCAGCCAAGTCCAAGGCCACGCCGTTCACCGGCGCCTGGGGCGACATCCAACTGGGCCTGCTTAACGTCACCGTCCAGTCGATTCCGGACCTGGCCGCCGGCAAGGTGGACGAATCCGCCCTGGATTCACGGATCAAAGACGCCCAAACCAAGGGCCAGGCCTCCCTGGACCGGGCCTCCAAAGGATAAGTTCCAATGTCAACCGACGCCTCTCATGAAGTACGGCCTGCGGTGGATTCCGCCGCAGGCCGGGCGCCCCGGACCGCTGACGGAACCGGGCAGCAGCCCGCGCCCAAGGGCGGACCAAGGCGCAAGGGCCTGAGCGAGCGGAACCGCCCGCTCTGGATGCTGATCCCCGGCGGGGTCCTGATGATCATCATCATCGTGGTGCCGCTGTTGCTGGGCATCTATATGTCCGTCCTCAACCTGGACCAATACACCCTCCGGAAATGGATCAGTGCACCGATCATCGGAGTGGAAAACTTCGTTGAAGCCGCCACGAACTCTCCCCTCCTGCACGCCGTCTGGCTCAGCGTCAGCTACTCGCTGCTTGCCATGGTGGTGACCCTGCCGCTTGGCATTGCCGCTGCAGTGGCAACCCAGAACGCCTTCAAGGGCCGCGCCCTGATCCGCTCGGTCTTCCTCATCCCGTATGTCCTGCCATCCTTCGTGGTGGCAACCGTCTGGCGTACCATGCTCCAGCCGGGCGGCATCGTGGACGAGGCGCTGGCCACCGTGGGAATCCACGTGGGGCTCTGGCTCAACGGGCCGCAAACGTTCTGGACACTGGTCCTGGTCCAGATCTGGGCCTCCTGGCCGTTCATCTACCTGCTCGCGTTGTCCGGCCTGCAGTCCGTGGACCACGAGGTGCACGAGGCCTCCGCCCTCGACGGGGCGCTCTGGTGGAACAAGCTCCGGTACGTGATCTTCCCCTACTTGAAGGGTCCGCTGGCCCTCGCTTTCCTGATCGGGATGCTGCACCACATCAACAACTTCACCCTCCCGTTCGTGTTGTTCGGCGTCCCGGCGCCCACGGACGTGGAAGTCCTCCCCATCCTGACCTACGTCACCAGCTTCCAGAGCTTCCGCTTTGGCCTGAGCGCCGCGATGGCCTTCATCTCCCTGGTGCTCATCGCCATTCCGCTGTTCGTTTACCTCCGCGCCGTGAAGCTTGACGACGCCGACACCCCAGGAGCGAAGAAATGAGCGCCACGATCACCGGTCGTCGGAGCGCGCCAACCGCCGACGTCGACCGTCCGGGTTCGCACCGCCAGCACGAGGTGCTGAGGCTCCTCCCGGGCCCCCTGCTGGTCATCATCCTTGTCTTCCTGGGTTCCTTGGTCCTGATTCCGGTGCTGTACATCTTCCTGGCGTCAGTGAACTCGGACATCGGAGTCGCCAAAGGCGAGTTCTGGCCGTCATCGGTCACGTTGGAGAACTACTCGAAGATCTGGACCAGCGTGGGCCTGGCCACCGGCCTGACCAACAGCGTCCTGGTGGCCGGATCAACGGCCGTAGTTTCCGCGGCCTTGTCCATTTCCACCGCATTCGTCCTGGTCCGGTACAGCTTCCGGGGAAGGCTCAGCATCCTGCGCGGCCTCCTGGCACTGCAGTCCGTCCCGGGAACCCTGATGGTGCTGCCGGTCTTCGTGCTCTTTTCCTCGGCGGCCACCTACCTCGGCATCCAGGTGATCGGGACCCAGTGGGGCCTGTTCGTGACGTACCTGACCTTCGCCATGCCATTCTCCACCTGGGTGATGGTCACCTACCTCCGCGGGCTTCCCAAGGAACTGGAAGAAGCTGCCAAAATCGACGGCGCGTCCAACCTCGGTGTCCTGTTCCGCATCGTCCTGCCCCTGAGCTGGCCCGGCATCGTCGTCTCCGGCATCTTCGCCTTCCTGCTCGGCTGGAACGACGTCCTGTTCGCCTCGGTGATGACGCGCCCTGAAAGCCAGACCGCCGCCGTCGCCCTGCAAATTTTTGGTGCCTCGCAGGAAGGCGGCGCCATCCCTTACTACGGCCAGATGATGGCCGCAGCCTTGGTGTGCGCAGCACCGGTGGTCATCCTTTACCTGATTTTCCAGCGATACCTAGTAGGCGGGCTGACCGCCGGAGGAGTTAAATAACCATGGTTTCGACCACCCAGGTCACGTGGCAGCTGTCAGGCTTCGGCGACGAAATTGACGACGACCCTGCAGTCCAGATAGCCGTGCTGCAGGCCCTCGGCGCCAACCACATCGAGGTTCGCAGCGCATGGGGAACCAACATCGTGGACCTCAGCGACGAACAGCTCCAGGCACTTGCCGCCCTGCTGGCAGATAAAGGCATGAAGGTCTCGGCCATTGCCTCGCCCATCGGGAAGGTGGACGTCAGCCTCCCGGTGGAGCATGAGGTGGAACGGCTGCGCCGGGCAGCCAATGCCGCCAAGGTCCTGGACGCCAAATACATCCGCATCTTCTCCTTCTACTACGGCGAGTCAGTCCAGGTGGAAAGCATCCGGGATGAGGTCATCGAGCGCATGCGTGCCCTTGCCGACGTGGCCGAGGAAGCCGGGGTGATCCTCCTGCACGAAAACGAGAAGGACATCTTCGGGGACGTCCCGGACCGGGTCCTGGACATCATCGAGACTGTGGACTCGCCGGCCCTGAAAGTGGCCTGGGACGCTGCGAACTTCGTCCAGGTCGGCGTCAAGCCCTTCGATGAGGGGTATGCCAAGCTGCGCCCGCACCTGGAATACCTCCAGGTCAAGGATGCCCTCTTCGCCAACGGCCACGTGGTGCCCGCCGGCGAAGGCGACGGGGACGTACTCAAGACCGTGGAGGCGCTCAAGGCCGACGGCTACGAAGGTTTCGCCTCCCTTGAGCCGCACCTTGCCGGCGCCCACGGCTTGGGCGGATTCTCCGGCCCCACGGCCTTCGGCATCGCGGCACGCGCGTTCGCAAAAGTTACTGCAGAAGCAGGAGTCCAGACCGCATGAGCACTTTGAACGCAGCCATCACCGGGTGCGGTGTCATCGGCCGCACCCACGCCGTAGCCCTCCGTGAATTCCCGGAAGTCCGCATCGTGGCCCTCATCGATGCCATCCCGGCCGCGGCCGAAGCGCTCGCCGACTTCATCGAACAGCAGGGCGGTGGGCGCCCGGCGCTGTACACCACCCAGGCGGAAGCTTTCGCCGCCGAAGACATCCATCTGGTTGCCCTGGCAACCCCCAGCGGCCTGCACATCCAGCAGAGCCTGGAGGTGCTCGCGGCGGGCAAGCATGTGGTCATCGAGAAGCCCCTTGACGTGGACCTCAGCCGGGCCCAGGAAATCGAAGCCGCCGCGAAGGAAGCAGCGGGCAAGGGCATCGTTGCCTCGGTCATCAGCCAGCACCGGTTCGACCAGTCCAGCGTCGCCGTGTCCCGCGCCATCGCCGACGGCCGCTTCGGCAAGCTGACCTCCGCCATCGCCTCGGTGGCATGGTGGCGCAGCCAGGGCTACTACGACTCCGGTGACTGGCGCGGCACGTGGGCGATGGACGGCGGCGGCGCCCTCATGAACCAGGGCGTGCACACCGTGGACCTCCTCCTGTGGTTCATGGGCCGGCCGGTGGAAATTTTTGCGCACACCGCCCGCCTCGCCCACGAACGCATCGAAGTGGAGGACACGGCGGTAGCCACCGTGACCTTCGAGAACGGCGGCCTGGCCGTCCTGCACGCCACCACTGCCGCCTACCCCGGGCTGACCGTGCGCGTGCAGCTGATGGGCTCCGAGGGCTCGGCCGTGGTGGACAACGACCGCCTGCAGTACTTCCACAGCAGGGACACCGGCGGCGCCTCGGCGGACATGGGCCTGCAGGGCGGCGGCAACCAGGCGGACGAGGAACTGGCCAAATACCCCGAGGAAGACTACAAAGCAGCCGATCCCACCGTGTACCCGGCCGGCCACGTCCGGCAGTACCGGGACATCCTGGCCGCCATCGCCGGTGGAAAGCAGCCTGGAGTCACCGTCAGCGACGCCGTCAATGCCCTTGCCGCGGTGCGTTCGGTGTACGTCTCGGCCACCCTCGGCCAGCCCGTCCTCTTCGAGGATGTCCTGGCAGGCAAGTACAACGACCTCGAAGTCCACACCGGCAGCACAGCGGCAGAAAGCGCCTGAAACCATGAAGTTCTCAGTATTTACAGCATCGACGCCCGAGTGGACCCCCGAGGAGGCAGTTAAGCAGCTCGCGGGCCAGGGCTGGGACGGCATTGAATGGCGCATTACGGACCAGGGTGACGCCCCCGAGCCTGGCTTCTGGGCCGGGAACAAAGCAACGGTACCGTTGACCGGCATGGAGGAGAACCTGGACCGGATCGCCGCCCTCACCACCGGCGCCGGCCTGGAGTTCTCCGGCATCGGCGGATACGCGCGGTGCGACAACCACGCGGACGTGGACCGCATGCTCGCCGCCACCGCCAAGCTGGGAGCCGGCCAGGTGCGGGTGACCACGCCGCCGCTGGGAACCGCGGCCTGGGGCAACGAACCGGCCAGCGGGACGCCCTACCCGGAACTCTTCGCCGCAGCCCGCCTTGATTTCGAATGGATCGCGGAGCGGGCCGCGCACCACGGGGTGAAGGCGCTCGTGGAGCTGCACCACCGCACCATCACCGCCTCGGCGTCATCGGCGCTGCGGCTGCTGGACGGCCTGGACCCCCGGCACGTCGGCGTCATCCATGACCTTGGCAACCTGCTGATCGAAGGGCAGGAGGACTACCTCCCTGCCTTCGAGCTCCTGGGTGACTACCTGGCGCATGTGCACGTGAAGAACGCGGTGTGGGTGGACAGCGGCGGGACCGACGAATCCGGGGCAGCCATCTTCAAGAACGAGTGGGCGCCGCTGCGATCAGGCCAGGGCAGCGTGCTGCAGTACTTCAAGGCACTCGCCGCTTTCGGATACGACGGCTGGGTGACGGTGGAGGACTTTTCCACGGAACTCCCGCTGGCTGAGCGCACCGCCGGGAACCTGGACTACCTCCGCGCCACGGCCGCCCTGGCAGGTCTCCCGGTCCCCGCAGGGAGGCGCTGAGCCATGGGACAGCCGATAGCGGACCACCCGGACCGGCTACTGCCCGCCGATCCGGGTGTCCGGGACATAGCCCGCTCACTTTTCTCTCGGGTGGAGGGCCTGCCTATCCTTTCCCCGCACGGGCACGTCGATGCTGCAGTCATCGAACAGAACACACCGTTCCCGGACCCGGCCGCTCTCCTGGTCACCCCGGACCACTACGTTACGCGGCTGATCCACGCCGGCGGAGTGACCATGGACCAGCTGGGGCTTGGCAGCCAGCCCGCTGACTCGCGGCAGGTGTGGCGCCACTTCTGTGCGGCGTGGCCTGCCTTCGAGGGAACCGCGTCCGGGTATTGGATCCGGCAGGAGTTCGCCCACGTTTTCGGCTTGGCCGAGGAGCCGTCCGTCCAGAACGCGGACCAGCTCTACGATGCCTTGCAGGCCAAACTGTCCGAGCCGGGTTTCCGGCCCCGGGAACTGTTCAAGGAATTCAACATCGAGGTGCTCGCCACCACAGATGACCCCTTGGACTCCCTGGAAAGCCACGCCGCGCTGCACGCGGACCCCGCCTTCGCCGGCCGCGTGGTGCCTACTTTCCGGCCGGACCAGTACTTGAACATGGCGCATCCTGCCTGGCAGGACAACGTGGAGCGGCTCATCGGTGCTGCCGGAGGTGGTGCGTCCGGCTACGCCGGGTACATCAAGGCACTTGAGGCACGCCGGCGCCACTTCGTGGACCGCGGCGCTGTGTCCGCTGACCACGGCGTGTTCACGCCCGCCACCTTGAAGCTGGACGACGGCGAGGCGGGGCGGCTGTTCGAGCGGGGCCGGACGGGTCAGGCGAGTGCCGAGGACAGGGACGCCTTCGAGGCCCACATGTTGTACCAGATGGCGAGGATGTCGGTGGAAGACGGGCTGGTCATGACCATCCACCCGGGCTCCTTCCGCAACCACCATGCGCCCACGTTCGAAGCCTTCGGAGCGGACACCGGGCATGACATCCCGGTGGCCGTGAACTACACGGAGGCCGTCCGGCCGCTGCTGCAGGACTTCGGTACAGTCAAGGATTTCCACCTGGTCCTTTTCACCCTGGACGAGACCGTCTTCTCCCGCGAGCTGGCACCGCTGGCCGGGTTCTACCCGTCGGTGTACCTCGGTGCGCCCTGGTGGTTCCTGGACGCCCCCGACGCCATGCTGCGCTTCCGGTCCGCGGTGACGGAGACCGCGGGTTTCTCCCGGTCCTCCGGTTTCATCGATGACACCCGCGCCTTCTGCTCCATTCCGGCCCGCCACGACACGGCCAGGCGGATCGAGGCGTCCTTCCTGGCCCGCCTCGTCGCCGAACACCGGGTCACCGAGGAGCGGGCTCACGAACTGATCGTGGACATCGTGGACGCCTCGCCGCGGAGGGTGTTCAAGCTGTGAGTGCCCCTCTCGAGGTTCCGCCGTCCGCCACGCGTCCGGCGGCTGACCTTCCGCGGCTGAACCGGCAGCTCCGCCCCCTCCCCAAAGCACCGGTGCGGATCGTGCACCTGGGACTGGGCGCATTCCACCGTTCGCACCAGGCCTGGTACACCCAGCAGGCATCGGATTCGGCGGACTGGGGAATCGCCGCGTTCACCGGCCGCCGGCCGGACGCAGCCGTTGCCCTGGCGGAGCAGGACGGGCTCTACACCTTGGTGGAACGGGCGGATGAGGGTGACTCCTTCACTGTCATCGGCAGCATCGTGCAGGCTGTGGACGGAGCGGACCTGGGCCGGCTGACGGCCTTGGTGGCCGCGCCCGAGACTGCCCTGGTCACGCTGACCATCACAGAAGCCGCCTACGGGTTGGGTGCGGACGGCAAGCTGGATATAAACGCGCCCGACGTCGCAGCCGACCTTGCGCTGATGGGTTCGGGGACCGGGCGGCCGGGGACGCCGTTGGGACGCCTGGTGCTTGCGCTCGCCGCGCGTCGGGACGCGGGCGCCGGGCCGATCGCCGTGGTCTGCTGCGACAACCTCTCCAACAACGGCACGGTGGCCCGGCAAGGGGTTGCAGGGTTTGCCCAGGCCTGGGATCCCGGGTTCGCCGCCTGGATTGACGGCAACGTCAGCTTTGTCAGCACCTCAGTGGACCGCATCACGCCGCGGACCACCGACCAGGACGTGGCCGCCGTACGGGAGGCCTGCGGCTACCGGGACGAGTCGCCGGTGGTGGCCGAACCCTTCTCCAGCTGGGTGCTCAGCGGGGACTTCCCTGCAGGGCGTCCAAAATGGGAAGACGCCGGCGCCCTGTTCGTCGATGACATCGAACCCTATGAGGACCGGAAGTTGTGGCTGCTCAACGGCGCGCACTCCCTGCTGGCCTACGCCGGGCAGCTGAGGGGCCACACAACGGTGGCGGAAGCCCTGGCTGACCCGGCGTGCCGGCGCGCCGTGGAGGCTTTCTGGGACGAAGCGGAAGCCAACCTGCCCGTCAACGTGGACCTGCAGATTCCCGCGTACCGGAAAGCCCTGCTTGCCCGCTTCAGCAATGCCAGGATCTCGCACCACCTGGCCCAGATTGCGATGGACGGCAGTACCAAACTGCGCATGCGCGCCGTTCCGGTGCTGCAAGCCGAACGGGCGGCCGGCAGGTCCGGTGCCGCGGCCGCGCTGATGATCGCAGCCTGGATGGACTACAGTGCCGCAACCGCATCGTTCCAGGATCCGCTGGGCGGGGACGTTGCCGCCGCCCACCGACTGCAGGGGACTGAACGGACCAAGGCGCTGCTGGCGGTCATCGATCCCGTCCTGGCCGGGGACGACGGCGTCGTGGCCCTGCTGGAAGGACTGTGCGGCACGGTTGCCGGCCACTCCGCCTCCGCCTGACCACTCTGCCGGACCCGGTTGAGTGCCAAACATGGCCCGTTTCCCGGCACAATTTTTCCCAACCCTCCGACCCGACTGTCTCCGAAAGGACCTGCTGTGAAAATCATTGCCGCGGATGTGTTCGTCACCAGCCCCACCCGAAACTTCGTTACCCTCCGGATCACCACGGACGACGGCGTGACGGGCATTGGCGACGCCACCCTGAACGGCCGCGAGCTCGCCGTCGCCGCCTACCTGAAGGAGCACGTCGCGCAGCTGCTCATCGGTAAGGACCCGCACCGGATTGAGGACACCTGGCAGTTCCTGTACCGGAGCGCGTACTGGCGCGCCGCGGCCCGGTCACCATGGCGGCCATCGCCGCCGTCGACATGGCGCTGTGGGATATCAAAGGCAAGGTTGCCGGGCTTCCCGTGTACCAGCTGCTGGGCGGGGCGTCGCGGAACGGGCTGCGGGCCTACGGCCACGCGTCCGGTTCGGACATCGAGTCGCTCTTCGATTCCGTGCGGGAGCACCTGGAGCTCGGCTACAAGTCGATCCGGATCCAGACCGCCATCCCGGGAATCAAAGCCGTCTACGGTGTGGCCGCACAGGCACAGGCATCGGGCGAGCGCTACGACTACGAGCCCGCCGGCCGCGGCGCGTTTCCGCAGGAAGAGGACTGGGACACCCGCGCATACCTGCGGCACCTGCCCACGGTCTTCGAGGCCGTCCGGAACGAGTTCGGCCCGGAGATCCCGCTGCTGCACGATGGCCACCACCGGATGACGCCCATCCAGGCCGCGAAGCTCGGCAAGGCGCTGGAGCCCTATGACCTGTTCTGGCTGGAGGACTGCACCCCGGCCGAAAACCAGGAAGGCCTGCGACTGGTCCGCCAACACACCACCACCCCGCTGGCCATCGGTGAAATTTTCAACACCGTGTACGACTTCCAGACGCTGATCAAGGAACAGCTGATCGACTACGTCCGGGCGGCGTCCACGCACTTCGGCGGGATCTCGCCATTGAAGAAGGTCATGGACTTCGCCGCGCAGTACCAGATCAAGTCCGGCTTCCACGGCCCCACGGACATTTCCCCCGTCGGCTTCGCCGCGCAGCTGCACGTAGGCCTGGCCATCCACAACTACGGCATCCAGGAATACATGCAGCACTCGGACAAGACCAACGAGGTCTTCGAACAGTCCATGACCTTCACCGACGGCTACCTGCACCCCGGCGACAAGCCCGGGATCGGCGTCGAGTTCAACGAGGAAGCAGCAGCCGCCTACCCCTACCAGCAGGCCTACCTGCCCTACAACCGCCTCGTCGACGGCACCGTCCACGACTGGTAAGGAAAGCACCCGATGAACAAAACCAGAATCGTCGTGATGGGGGTATCCGGCTGCGGCAAGACCACCATCGGCGACCTCGTGGCCCGCGAATTGGGCGTCCCGTTCCTGGACGGCGATTCCCTGCACCCGGTGGAAAACGTCGCCAAGATGGCGGCCGGCACGCCCCTTACCGACGACGACCGCTGGCCGTGGCTGGCCACGGTGGGCGGCAGGCTTGCAAACGCAGCCGACGGCGGCCTGGTCCTGGCATGCTCGGCGCTGCGCCGCACGTACCGGGACGCCATCCGTGCCCAGGCACCGGACACGGTGTTCCTTCACCTGGACGGCAGCAAAGAGGTCCTCAAAGTACGGACGGAAGGCCGCACGGGGCACTTCATGCCTCCCGCGCTGCTGGACTCCCAGCTCGCGACGCTCGAACCACTCCAGGAGGACGAACACGGTGTGGTGGTGGACATTGCGGCGCCCGTCGCTGACGTGGTGGCCGCGGCACTCAAGGGGATTGCCGGCGTCGTACCTCCTGCCCGGGTGGCCGGAGGCGGCAAGCCGCGGCAGTTCGAGGTGGATCTGGCGGCGGCGCCGTACAATCTCGACGCCGACGCCATAGCCTGGGTGGAGGGCACCCTGGCGGGGATGACGCTCGAGGAAAAGATCGGGCAAATGTTCATCAACCACAACAACGACTACTCGCCCGGGTACCTCGACGGCGTGCTGGACAACTTCCACGTGGGCGGCATGCGCTACCGGCCGGGGCCGTCCGCCGCCGTCCAGGAGCACATCCGGTACGCCCAGTCCAGGTCCCGGATCCCGCTGCTGGTCGCGTCCAACCCGGAGATGGGCGGGGCAGGCAGCTGTGACGACGGCACATTCGTCTCCACGCACCTGCAGGCCGGTTCGCACCCGGACAAGAACATCGCCCGGCAGATGGGGCAGGTGGCAGGGGTGGAGACGGCGGCCCTGGGCTGCAACTGGGCGTTCGCGCCGATCGTGGACATCCACTACAACTGGCGGAACACCGTGATCTCGACGCGCTCGTTCGGAAACACGCCGGAGATCGTGGTGGAACGGGCCAAGGAGTACTTCGACGGCATCAGTGAATCACCCACGGCCTGCGCCATGAAGCACTTCCCGGGTGACGGCGTCGACGAGCGGGACCAGCACGTGGTGACGTCCTACAACACCCTCTCCTATGAGGAGTGGGAGCGGACGTACGGGCACGTGTACCGGGAGATGATCGCCCACGGCGTGCAGTCGATCATGGTGGGCCACATTGGAGCGCCGGAGGTTTCGCGGCATTTCCTGCCCGGCCTGGCCGATGCCGATATCCTGCCGGCCACGTTGTCGCCGGAGCTTCTGCAGGACCTGCTGCGCGGGGAGCTCGGCTTCAACGGGCTGGTCCTCACGGATGCTTCCCAGATGGTGGGCCTCACGCAGGCCATGAAGCGCAAGGACCTGGTGCCTGCAACGATCGCCGCCGGCTGCGACATGTTCCTCTTCTTCCGGAACCCGGCCGAGGACTTCGGCTACATGCTGGACGGGTACAAGTCCGGCGTCATCACCGAGCAGCGGCTGCACGATGCGCTGCGCCGCATCCTCGGCCTGAAGGCGTCATTGGGGCTGCACCTCAAGCCTGTTGACCAATTGGTGCCGCCGGCCGAGGCTCTTGCCGTCATTGGCAGTGCCGAGCACCGCGCTATTGCCGCGGAGATCGCTGACAAGACCGTAACGCTGGTCAAGGACACGGCCGGGAACCTGCCCATCACGCCTGAAATCCATCCCCGGATCCGGCTGTACGGCATCTCCGGCGGTGCCGACTTCACCCGCGCTGATCCGCTGGCCTACCTCGGCGTCGTCAAAGAGGAACTGGAGGCCGCCGGGTTCGAGGTCAGCCTGTTCCGGACGGCGGAGCAGCGCGAAGCTGCCGGGGAGACAGGCGTGAACTTCATGTCCATCATCTCCGAGGAAGCCACCGGGGACTACGCGGAGAAGTACGACGCCGCCTTGGTGTTCGCCAATGTGAAAGGTTTCGCGCAGGAGGCGGCCATCCGGATCAAGTGGTCCTCGCCCATGGCAGCGGAGATCCCGTGGTACGTCACGGAGGTGCCCACCGTGTTCGTGTCGCTGAACCAGCCGAACCACCTGATCGACGTGCCGATGGTCAAGACCGCCATCCATGCGCACGCCGGCACCCGGGAAGCCATCCGGGCCGCGGTGGAAAAGATCCAGGGCAAGTCCGGCTTCCAGGGCACCTTCAACGAGAACGTGTTCTGCGGGTCCTTCGACACGCGGGTATAGGGGGCTTTGGACTCTGGGGGGTGCCACAGAGCCTGAAAAGACTGAGCTACTCCCGGGTGACGAACTGATTCCCGACGCCGAAGAAGTCTGGACCATGGCGGTCACCGTCGCCGCCCGGCCCGGGGACGTCTGGCCATGGCTCGTGCAAATGGGAGTGGACCGGGCCGGCCTGTATTCCTACACTGCGGTGGAGAACGGCTTGCTGCGCCTGGGGGTCACGAACGCGGGCCGCATCCATCCGGAGTGGCAGGACCTGAAGGTGGGGGACATCATCGCCTTCACACCCGTTGGGTACCCTGGCGGCCGGCGCGGGCCACGCGTCGTGGAACTGGAGCAAAACCGCCACCTCGTCCTTGATTCCAGCCCGGGCGCACCGCCCGGAACGGTGACCGGTACCTGGCAGTTCGTCCTGCACGACGCCGGTCCTTCCGGTACCAGGCTCCTGCTCAGGACGCGGTACGGCGCCGGACGGCCTGCCGGGCTGCGCGTCACGGACTTCCTCCTTCGGCCCGGCTACCTCGTGATGGACCGGGCGATGCTGCGGGGCATCAAAAGGCGCGCCGAGGCGGAAATGCACGGCCCGCCGACGTCCGCTCCGCGGTAAAGGGGGAAGGACCAACAATGCCCGGCAGCCAGTTCGCTACCTGGCGGCCCGGCTGCCCTGGCCCGACAACCATTCAAGGGCTTCGCGTTCGTTGGTGAAGTATGCGGTGGGTGTCAGCGACCGTTGGGAAAATGCCGCCACGACCTTGGCCATTGGTCCGTCTCCGATGAGGGCTACCGCAGCGAAGCCCCGGTAGGAATTCATGCCGGCCCTCGCCTCCGGAGTTAACCCGGCCACCCCGTTCAGGTCAACGAGGAGAGGCAGGACCCAGCCGCCGCTGAAGCCTTCCAAGGCCCGGGCAGCCCGAACGGCAATCTCGTACGTGATGTGGACACCCGGGGCCCAGCGCAAACGCAGAACGCCTTGCTCGCACGAAGCGGCAAACAACTCGTTCATCCCTGTCCTCGTTCCGCTTTTCGGCTTGTTCTTCCAGGCGCGCGTGACTGATTGAAGCCCCATTCTGCCTGAATAATGCAAAACACTCATCCAGCAGATGGTCCGAAGCCGTAGTGCTCCGTCCCGGCACGCGGGCTGGCCATTGGGAGGGGCTCAAATGGGACTCAGGGCACGGCTCAGGCACCGTTTAGGGCACCGCTCAGGGGAAGCGGAGGCACCGCTCCGGGCCCACCTAGACTGGGCTGGACAAACCCGATTTAAGGAGGGCCTGTGCGTTCCCTTGTCATGCACCAAATCGCCGGACCGCTGACCGTTCAGGAAGTAGACCAACCGGAGGCACCCGCGGGTGGTGTGGTGATCTCCGTCGTCGCCACGGGCTTGTGCCGTAGTGACTGGCACGCGTGGGCCGGTCATGATGACATCGCACTGCCGCACGTTCCCGGCCACGAGTTCGCCGGCGTCGTCGTCGAGGTCGGCCCGGGAGTGACCGGCTGGGTGGTCGGTGACCGCGTGACGGCGCCTTTCGTCGAGGGCTGCGGGACCTGCGAGTGGTGCCTCGGCGGCAATGCGCAGGTATGCCCGGAACAGCAGCAGCCGGGCTTCACGCACTGGGGGTCGTTCGCAGAGCGCGTGGTGATCCATGCGGCGGACACCAATCTCGTGGCGATCCCCGAGGGTGTCAGCTTCGAAGCTGCGGCCAGCCTGGGCTGCCGTTTCGCCACCGCCTACCGGGCCCTGACAAGCCGGGCACGCCTGGCCGCCGGTGAATGGGTCACCATTGTTGGGGTAGGGGGCGTGGGGCTGAGCGCCGTCATGATTGCCAAGGCGCTGGGTGGCAATGTCATTGCCGTGGACCGGAACGCGGCGGCCCTTGATGTGGCGGGTTCCCTCGGGGCCGATCACGTGGTGGTCGCCGACGGTTCTGATATTCCGGCGAAGGTACAGGACCTGACGGGTGGAAGC
This sequence comes from Arthrobacter sp. SLBN-112, assembly GCF_030944625.1. Taxonomy (NCBI): domain Bacteria; kingdom Bacillati; phylum Actinomycetota; class Actinomycetes; order Micrococcales; family Micrococcaceae; genus Arthrobacter; species Arthrobacter sp. SLBN-112. The sequence continues at coordinate 101,744 of NZ_JAUSXY010000001.1, read as the reverse complement.
CACGTCTCCATCGACGCCGTCGGCAGCGAGCAGACGTGCGCCGATGCGATCCTGAGCCTCCGGCGCCGCGGCCGGCACGTCCAGATCGGGCTCTTGCCGCCAGTCGAGGGACACCCCCGCGTTCAGATGGCCCGGGTCATTGCGTGGGAGTTGGACGTTTTCGGAAGCCACGGGATGGCCGCTGTGGATTACCCCGGGATGCTTGCCCTGATCGAGTCCGGCGCACTCCAGCCGCAGAAACTCATCGAACGCGTCATCGGATTGGAAGAGGCCGCAGAGCTGCTGCCCCGGCTCGACACGGCAAACGTCGCAGGCATGACCATGATCCACCCCGCCCGCTAACGCTCATGGGGCGTCGGGCCGGGTGTCACTGGGGTGAGGCCGCGTCAGGCCAGAGGAGTCTTTTTTCCGCAGCTTGCGCTCCGGGAGGGAATAGCTTCCTGCCCGGGGCAAGCGAAAGGCCCTGGTTCCTTTGTTTCCAAGGGAACCAGGGCCTTTCTGCGTGGCGGTGACGGTGGGATTTGAACCCACGTTGGCTTTTACACCAAACAACATTTCGAGTGTTGCACCTTCGGCCGCTCGGACACGTCACCAACCTCAATAGGGTACCGGAGCGAGGCCGTCATCCCCAAAACGGAGCCGGATCCAGGCTGTTTGCATGGCGATGAGTGCGCAGCGGCGGTGCTCTGCTTGAGCCCCGGGGGTTCGGTCTGCCGGTGGGTGGGCCCGCCCGATACCGGGTGGTTGAGCTTGTCGAGACCCGGTGGTTGAGCTTGTCGAAACCCGTCCGGTCTTCTGTGGTGTCCGTTGTGGTGGCGGCCTTAAATGTCAGACCCTCTGGTGATGATTGGTGTATGGGGAAAGCGGCGGTGGTGGGGGCGTTTGAGGATATTCGTGCTGCCCTTGCCGTGCTTGTTGCGGAGGTGGATGGGTGCGGTGTGGAGCTGTTCTCGGTTGCTGATCCGTTGGCGGGGGTGGCGGATGGGTGCCTGGATGTCCTGGCCGGTGTCCGTGAGGTGGAGGCCAGGGTTGCCGGTCTGAAGGCGAAGGCCGCGGTGGGGTATGCGGATGCTGCCGGTGTTGTTGCGGGGCCGGGTGTGCCGGTGGTGGCGCAGGAGATGGCGGTCGCGGCGGAGATCGGCTGTGTGCTGGCTCTTGGTCCGCGGGCGGCGTCGTCGTTCCTTGCCGCGTCGCACGCCCTGGCCGGTTCGTTGCCGTTGACCCTGGCCGCGTTGCAGGCGGGGTCTTTGTCGTGGGGGCATGCGGTGGCCATGGCTGATGAGACAGCCGGCCTGGATGTTGCCGGGGCGGCGGCGTTGGAGGCGCATTTCCTGGACCCCGGCGAACCGGATCCGGCGCGCGGTTGTCCGGTGGGGGAGTTGCCGGCGCACCGGTTCCGTGCCAAGGCGCGGACGTGGCGGGAGCGCCATCATGCCGGGTCGATTGAGAAGCGCCATGCCAAGGGAATTTCGGATCGGCGGGTGGAGTACCGGCCGGACCGGGACGGGATGGCGTGGCTGGGCGCGTACATGCCTGCGGACCAGGCGTTGGCTGGGTTGAACCGGCTCACCGCGATCGCCCGGTCCCAGCAGGGACCTGAGGAACCCCGGACCATGACACAGCTCCGTGCGGACAACTTCGCTGACGCGATCCTTGGCAGCGTCCGCATTGACGCCAACGGTACCGCCGCCGGGACCGTTGAGGGAGCAGATCTCCCGCCGTCGCCGGTCCGGGCGCAGGTGTTGGTGACCGTGCCGGTGTTCTCCCTGCTGGGTCTGACCGATGAGCCGGCGGTGCTGGACGGGTACGGGCCGATCCCGGCGTCGATGGCCCGTCGGCTGCTCGCTGAGGGGGCGGGCTCGTTCTACCGGGTGCTGGTGGACCCGCGGGACGGGGCGCCGTTGGAGATCGGGCGGACCAGTTACCGGGTGGGCAAGGCCATGCGGAACTGGCTCCGGCTCAGGGACGGTAAATGCCCGTTCCCCGGCTGCAGCAACCCCTCCCTGGACACCGAGGCCGACCACATCCTTGCCTGGGCAGAGGGCGGCACCACCGGAATCAGCAACCTGGGACAGCCCTGCCCCAAACATCACCGCCTCCGGCACACCACAGGCTGGAAACCCACACCCGCCAGCAAAACCGAACCACCCGGCTGGACCTCACCGGCCGGCCGCCACTACACCAGCGAACACCAAGACTGGGAACCCACAACATGGCCCCAACAGCAGAAACAGGCACCGGGCCAGGCCAGCGGACCACCGGGCAGCCACCCCGACTTTGCCTACTTCGGGCTGTCGCCAGGAGAAGAAAGCCTGGCGCGGATCCTTCACACTCCCGCATGACACAAACCCGCATGACACAAGCCCGCACGACTACGGCGTGGGCTCCCGGATGACCAGTGCGCCGCCGCCGAACGGGACTCGCGCATGCACAAACCGGCCCCCACCGCGCCCAGCCAGGCCCGCGCCCTGCCAGCGCTGTTGGCATACGATCCCGTCCGACACCCGCACATACGTCAGCCATGCCTCGACACGGACACCGCCAGCCGCCGCCGGACTTTCCCAGCACCTGCACGTCCGGCTAGATTCATCAGCAAGATGATGAATTCACAGCCTCCGATCCATGCAACCGCATACTGGACCACTGCAAAGCAGCACGGCGAGCTCAGGCCCGAAGAAATGCCCCCACCCGGTCCCGGTGAGGTGTTGGTCCGTGCCCTGTACTCCGGTATCAGCAGGGGCACCGAAATGGTGGTCCACGCCGGGGCTGTTCCGCCCCGGGTCGCGGAGCAGATGCGCGCCCCGCACCAGGAAGGGGAATTCCCCGGGCCCGTAAAGTTCGGCTACCTCTCCGTTGGGGTTGTGGAGGAGGGGCCCGAGGACTGGAAAGGTGCGCGCGTCTTCTGCCTGAGCCCGCACCAGGACCGTTATGTGGTTCCGCTGGAGTCCTTGACGCGGATCCCGGATGACGTCCCGTCCCGGCGCGCGGTGTTGACCGGAACGGTCGAAACCGCCGTCAACGCGCTGTGGGAGGCCGGGCCGCGCCTGGGGGACCGGGTTGCGGTCGTCGGCGCCGGCCTGGTGGGCGGCATGGTCGCCACACTGCTGCGCACGTTCCCGCTGCAGCGCCTGCAACTGGTGGACCTTGACCCGGCCAGGAAGCAGCTGGCGGAGGCTCTGGGCGTCGACTTCGCCCACCCCGATGAAGCCTTGGCCGACTGCGACATCGTCATCCACTGCTCGGCCTCGCAGGAAGGCCTGGAGCGCAGCCTCCAGCTCGTCGGCGACGACGGCGACGTTATCGAGATGTCCTGGTACGCCAACCGGACGGTCACCATACCGCTGGGCGAGGATTTCCACGCGCGGCGGCTGTCCATCCGGGCAAGCCAGGTAGGTATGGTGGCCCGGGCCCGGCGCCACCGCCGCACCAATGCGGACCGCCTCAACCTTGCCGTATCGCTGCTCAAGGACGCCGTCTTCGATGCCTTCCTGACCGGTTCGTCCCGGTTCGAGGACCTTCCCGAGGTGGTTCAAAGCCTGGCCAACGGCACGCTGGTGGCCTTGTGCCACGTCGTCGAGTACCCGTCGGGCAACCCGGCCCCCAGCAACGCTACCCACAATTCCGAAAACGTAAGGTAACCCATGTTCAGCCTGACCGTCCGTCGCCACTTCATGATCGCCCACAGCCTTCCCCGCGAAGCGTTCGGGCCCGCACAAGCACTGCACGGGGCAACATTCGTCGCTGAGGTGACCTTCCGGCGTCGTGCCCTGAACACGGACGCGATCGTCCTGGACATCGGAGCCGCCGGGACCATCATCGAGGAAGTGCTGGGCGCCCTGAACTATCGCAACCTGGACGACCACCCGGACTTCAAGGGCAAGCTCACCACCACCGAAGCATTGGCGGAGTACATCGCCCAGGCAGTCTTCGCCAACATCAAGGACAGCGACGACGGCCGGGAGCTCGCCGGGATTGACGTTACCCTCCGTGAAAATCCGGACGCCTGGGCCACCTACGCCCTGGACCTGTCCGTCTGACGATGCGCCCCATCCGGCTGTTCGTTCCGGGCAATATCCGCCACAGCTCGGGCGGCAACGTCTACAACGCGCGCCTGGTTGCCGGCCTCAAAGCCTCGGGCGCGGAGGTGGAGGTCATCGCCGTGGAGGGCAGCTGGCCGGGTGCCGGCGCACACGAACGACGCCGGCTGGGCGCCCTGCTGGGTGCGTGGGACCGGGAAGCAGATCCGGGGCAGCCAGTGGCGATCGTGGATGGCCTGGTGGCGGTGGGCGCTCCAGACGAACTGGAATTTGCTGCAAAGGCCGGACGGCAAACATGGGTCCTGGTGCATATGCCCGTGCCGGAAAGTGCCGGCAGCGAGGCCCTTAGACGCGAAGCCAGGGCCATGCGCGCCGCAACGGGCGTCATCTGTACCAGCACCTCGGCGGCAAGCGAGCTCAGCAAACGCGGACTCCCACGAGCGCGGGTTGTCCTCCCCGGCGTAGACCCGGCACCCGGGGCGCCCGGTTCCACGCCGCCCCACCTGGCGGTCGTCGCGGCGCTGCTGCCCAACAAGGACCAGTTGCTGGCGGTTGAGGCCTTGGCCCGGATCCGGGATCTTGACTGGACTGCGTCGTTCGTGGGGTCGGACCAGGCAGATCCTGGCTACGCGCGGGAGGTTCAGTCTGCGGTCATCGCCAGCGGGCTGCAGGAGCGGTTGCGGCTGACCGGCGAGCTCACCGGCGAACCCTTGGAAACGCAGTGGGCCCGGACGGACCTGACGTTGTTGGTGTCCCGGACGGAAGCGTTCGGGATGGCCGTCACCGAGAGCCTCGCCCACGGCATCCCCGTGCTGGTCCGGGCGGGGACCGGCGCGCTGGAGGCGCTCACCCTCGCCGGTCTGGAAACGTCCGACGGCGAACCAAGACTTCCCGGGGCAGCGGTTCCCCTGCCCGTTGGGGGACAGGAGAGTCCGGGCCGGCTGGCCGGGGTCCTGAGGCGCTGGCTCGAGGACGCGGGCGTCCGGGAAAGCTGGCGAACAGCGGCAGTGGAGGCCCGGCAGAAGCTCCCCGGCTGGAGCAGCACGGCGCACGGCCTGCTGGCCCTGCTGGAGGCGCGGGACTGAGACGCCAGCGCAGGACTGATTGAACCCGCCGCAGGACTGATGGGACACGCCCCCGACGCCGGAGGGCGCTAAAGGCTGCTGCGGTGCGCCGCGAAGAACTCGCGCAGCAACAGGGCGCACTCCTCCTCGCGGACTCCCGGGTACACCTCAACCCAATGATTGAGGCGCCGTTCGCGCAGGATATCGAACACCGATCCTGCCGCACCCGCTTTATCGTCCCACGCCCCGAATACCACCCGGGGGATCCTGGCCAGGACAATCGCGCCCGCGCACATGGCACACGGTTCCAAGGTGACCACCAAGGTGCAGTCGGACAACCGCCAGCCCTCGCCGCGGCCGCCGTCGAGCCTTGCCCGTTCCTGCAACCGTGCGGCAGCCTCCCGGATCGCCACCACCTCGGCGTGGGCTGTGGGGTCGCCCAGTTCCTCCCGCTGGTTTCGGCCGGAACCCAGCACCCCGCCGTCGGGCCCTATGACCACGGCGCCGATCGGCACATCCTCTGTGGCGAGGGCGCGACGGGCTTCCGCGAGCGCAAGGCCCATCCAGGCATCGTGTTTCTTTTCGGGCAACGGCATGGCTCAATGATAGTTTCGGGGATACTCAGGTTACTTACCGATGCCGGGAGGCACCATGGATACGCTTCGGGACCGCTTGGGGACCTGGTTCAAACCCTACGCGGCGCTGTTCCTCACCATCCTCGTGGGCGGTGTGGTCATCGTCTCCCTCGCCCTGCTCGGCGCCGAGGTGTACGACAACGTAGTGGACTCCGCGGGGCTGGCGAACCTGGACAAGCCTGCCCTGGCCCTGTCCGAGAGCCTGCGCAGCCCCGGGCTCGATGCGTTCGTCACCGGCTTTACCAACATTGGCGGCGGCATCGGCATGCCCATACTGGCCAGCATCCTCACCGCGTGGCTGACCTACCTAAGCCGCAACTGGCGTCCCCTGATCCTGATTGGCGGTGCGGCAGCCGTATCCATCACCGCCACCACCTTTGGCAAGAAGCTGGTGGGCCGCACGCGCCCGGACCACGCAGACGCCGTTCCGCCGTTTGAGGACTCGCCGTCGTTCCCCAGCGGGCACACGCTGAACACCACGGTGGTGATCAGCCTTGTGGTCTACCTGATCTGCCTCCAGTTCCAGGTTATGCGCGTCCGGGTTACGGCCATCACGGCGGGTGCGGTGTTCATCATCGCCATGGGATTGAGCCGGGTCTTCCTTGGGCACCACTGGCTTACGGATGTGATGGCCGGCTGGTTGTTGGGGCTCACCTGGGTGGGCGTGGTGATTTTGGCCCACCGGCTGTTCCACATCGTCCGCAGGCGGGAGCACGTGGGTGCCGCGCCGTCGTTCGACCGTCCCATTGTCCGCGACGTGGTGGCGGAGGAGCTGCACGACGGCGGTTCCTCCGGACCCGGGAAAGGCAGCGCCGGATGATAGTTTTGGGGGATGCGCACTCTCGTTGTTGACCACCCCTTGGTCGCCCATAAGCTCACCGTCCTGCGGGACAAAAACACGCCGTCGCCGGTCTTCCGCCAGCTGACGGAAGAGCTGGTGACCCTCCTGGCCTACGAGGCCACGCGGGAGGTCCGCACCGAGCCCGTCACCATCCAAACGCCGGTCAGCACCACTGTCGGCACCGCATTCACCAAGCCGACGCCGCTGGTGGTCCCCATCCTGCGCGCCGGCCTGGGCATGCTGGAGGGCATGACCAAGCTGGTTCCCACCGCAGAGGTGGGCTTCCTGGGCATGGCCCGGGACGAGGAAACCCTGGACATCATCACGTACGCCGAGCGCCTCCCCGAGGACCTGACCGGCCGCCAGGTCTTTGTCCTGGACCCGATGCTGGCCACCGGCGGAACACTGCGCGAAGCCATCAAGTTCCTGTTCAAGCGCGGTGCTTCCGACGTCACCTGCATCTGCCTGCTGGCCGCCCCGGAGGGCCTGGCCCGGCTGGAGGAGGAACTGTCCGGGGCCAACGTACACATCGTCCTGGCTTCAATTGACGAGAAGCTCAACGAAAAGTCCTACATTGTTCCCGGCCTGGGTGACGCCGGCGACCGCCTGTACGGCATCGCCGGTTAGCACCGGCCCTTTTCCACGCCGGTTCCCGCCGCTAGCCTGTGCGGATGGACTGGAAACTTGAACTCGTCTTTGTCCCTGTGTCCGATGTGGACCGCGCCAAGGATTTTTACGTCAACAAGGTTGGCTTCAACGCCGATTACGACGAGCGACCGTCGGATTCGATCCGCTTCGTGCAGTTGACGCCGCCCGGCTCTGCCTGCTCCATCTGCATCGGCGAAGGGCTCACCGACGCTCCGCCCGGCACCGGCTCCAACCTGCAGCTGGTGGTCAGCGACATCCAGGCCGCCCACCGCCAGCTCAAGGGCAACGGCGTGGATGTCAGCGACGTGGACGTGCAGCAGTGGGGCCACTTCCTGTACTTCGCCGATCCGGACGGCAACAGGTGGTCTGTCCAGTACATCCCGTGGCGGAACGCCGGGCAGGGCGACGGGAAAGACGCCGCGCAGGACGCCGGTTAACGCAAAACCGCGGGCCGGATCATGGTGACGCGGCCCGCGGCGGGCGTTGTCCAGTGGTGTCCAGTACCAGTGGTGCCTAGTAACCAGTTGTGCGCCAGGTGGAAGTTCAATGCGCCACAGGGCGAGGCGTAGCTCTTCTTGATGTAGTCCAGGCCCCAGTTGATCTGCGTGCGGTAGTTGGTCAGGTAGTCGGCGCCCGCGCTGGCCATCTTCTCCGCGGGCAGCGACTGGACGATGCCGTACGCGCCACTGCTGGCGTTGGTGGCCGTGGTGGTCCAATCGGATTCCTTGGTCCACAGCGTCTGGAGGCACTGCATCTGGTCCGGTCCCCAGCCAAAGGAAGACAGTTGGCTGGCGGCATAGGCCTGGGCACCTGCGGGATCGTTAACCGCGACGGCGGGGGCAGGAGCGGGTGCGGGGGCAGGAGCGGGTGCGGGGGCAGGCGCCGGGGCGGGTGCTTCAGCTGCCGGGGCGGCGGGTGCGGGCGCAGGAGCCGGCTCGGCCGCTTGCGGCGCCACGCTGATGGCGGAAGGAGCGGGATTCGCGGCCGGGTTGGACCGGATTTCGCTCTTCTCGATGCTCATCTGAGCGTCCGACGCCGAACTTGAAGAGTTTGACCCGGTGGACGACGCCTGGGTCATGCTGGTGGTCGCCTGGCCTGCCGCGCCAACGCCAACCAGCACAGCGCACGATGCCGCGAGGACTGCAGCACGCCGGCCCAAGGTGGTGTTTTTGGCGGGCTGGGGTTTGGCCCGGTGTTTTGCCTTGGTTTGCAGGCATGGTTTTGCCATGGATTTAGACATGATTGATCGCCTCTCACACCTGCGGAGTTAGCTGTCGGGTTCGGATGAGGGCATCCGGCCGCACGGAACAAACACGTGCTGGCTTAACCCCAAGGGCAATCAATGCCCGGGACGGTGGGTCCCCCGCCTCTGCCGTTGCTCAAGCGGAATCCGGGAAGCGGCAGAGCTTGGCGTCAACCCGGGATATGCGGCCCGAACGGGGACCGCACCCAATCAACGCTACAGGAAGATCACGCATTAGTCACATTTGGGTAACGGAAGTCACGATTCCTGGCGCGTCGATTTGCTGCGCGACTTGTCCTGCAGCGCGATTATCACGCCAGGACGTAGACCGTGGTCCCGCCGATGCTTTGCGACGGGAAGGTAGACGCTACCCACTGCGCAATCCGGGTGGAGGCGTCCGAACCGCTGTTGGACATCATGGTCCCGCCGGCAATGAAGTAGTGGACCTTGCCTTGGGATACCAGTGCCTGGAACTGTTCCAGCGTGGGGGAGGGGTCGGTGCCGTTGAAGCCGCCCACAGCCATCACCGGCAGTTCCGTTGCCAGTTGGTAACCGGCGGCATTGTTCGAACCGACCACTGCCGCGGCCCAGGTGTAGTTCGAGGCACCGTCCTTGAGTGCGGCCACGAGCTCGGCCGACGGCGTGGGCGCACCAAGGAGGCCACCCAGGCCACCCATCCCGCCGGCACGGCCACCGCCGGCACCTTGGCCTTGTCCAGTCTGGCCTGCGCCGCCCCGGGTTGCCCCGGCCTGGCCGCTGAACTGCCGGGAATTGCCGCCCGCACCAAACCCGCCGGCCCGGTTTCCGCCGAACCCACCCGGGCCGCTGAACGACGTCGCCGGCCCGGCACTGACAATGGCCCCGCTGTGCGCCGTCGTCGCCGTCGACATGGAGAACGCCAGCGGTCCGGCGAGCGATGCCGCAATGGCGAGCGCCGTCGTCGTCCGCTGAACCGAGCGCAGGCGAATGAACCTGCCCAGCCCAATTCCTGCCGCGGCCGCCAGGCCTGCAACCAGCACCAGCCAGCGCAGCCACGGACCGTAGGCGGACGTGGTACCCAGCAGGGTGAAGGCCATCAGGGCTGCCGCGGCCACCGATGCCGCGAGGAGGACCGCTGCAGCGGCCTGCCGCCGGTGCTGCCAGAGGAGTACCGGGCCCAGGCCGGCAAGCCCGGCGATCCCCGGTGCCAATGCCACCGCGTAATACGGGTGGATGATGCCGGCCATGAAACTGAAGACCAACCCGGTCACCAGCACCCAGGAACCCCAGATGATCACCGACGCCCGCACGGCGTCAGTCCGCGGCGCCCGCCGCCCAAGCCACAGCAGGCCCGCAGCAAGGATCAGGGCGGAGGGCAGCAGCCAGGCGATCTGGCCGCCGAATTCACTGTTGAACATCCGCAGCAGGCCGGGAACGCCCCAGCCGTTGCCGCCACCCACGCTGCCGGTTTCGTCGCCCGTCAGCCGGCCCAGGCCGTTGTAGCCGAGGGTCAGCTCCAGGATGGAGTTGTCCTGCGAACCGCCGATGAACGGACGGTCCGCCGCCGGGATGAGTTCGACGACGGCCAGCCACCAGCCGGCCGCGGCAACCATCGCCGCACCGGTGGCGAGCAGGTGCAGCAGCCGCCGGCCCAGCCCTGCCGGCGCCGCAACCAGGTAGGCGAACGCAAAGCCGGGGACCACCAGCAGCACCTGCAGTTGCTTGGCAAGGAACCCGAAGCCCAGGAAGACCCCTGCCAGCAGGAGCCAGCGCAGCCGGTCCTCCTGGACGGAGCGAAGCACCGCGTAGCCGGCGGCGGTCATGAGCAGCACCAGCAGGGCGTCCGGGTTGTTGAACCGGAACATCAGCGTGGCCACCGGCGTCAGGGCCAGCGCCACAGCGGCCAGCAGGCCTGCCCGGTGGGCGAGCCGCGGGTCGCCGGTGGCCGGCGCCGCTGCCCGCCGGACGGCCAGGTACAGCAGCCAGGCGATCCCGACGCCCATCAGGGCTTCGGGAACCAGGATGCTCCAGGAGCTCAGGCCGAACATCCGGACCGACAACGCCATGATCCACAGGGACGCCGGTGGCTTGTCCACCGTGATGGAGTTGGCGGCGTCCGAGGAGCCGAAGAACCAGGCCGCCCAGTCCTGCGATCCGGCCTGGGCGGCGGCGGAGTAGAAAGCGTTGGCCCAGCCGGACGCCCCGAGGTTCCACAGGTACAGCACGGCGGTGGCCGCCAGAACGCCTAACAGTTCCAGCCGGTGCCGGAGGGCCAGGGGATCCCGCCGCACGCGGGCCGCGGCAACAGGGCCCTGGGCAGCGGGAGCGGGGGGAGCCTTCACTGGGGTTGGGTAATAGCCGGCCATGGGGTCCTACTTAGTGAGTTGGTACACCGTGGAGTTCCCCACGGTTTGGGCCTGGAAGTTGGCTTGCACCCACGCGGCCACCTCGGAGTTGCCGCCCCGGCCGCCCATGCCGCCTCCGCCCATGCCGCCTTCGATGAAGTAGCTGATCTCACCCTTGGCCACCATGTCCTGGAACTCGGCGAGCGTCGGGTAGGGATCACCGCCGTTCCAGCCGCCCAGTGCAATGACGTTGGTGTTCGTGGCCAGTTCCAGGCTGGCGGCCTGGCTGGCCCCGGAGACGATCGCCGACCACTTCGTGGTGGTGCCCGTCAGCAGTGCGGTCACGGCGGCATCGGCGGTGCCTTCGCCGGGACCACCGGCCCCGCCGGCACCCGGGGCGCCGTTGACGCCATTCGCGGGATCAAAACCGCCGGCACCAGCGGCCGCATCCGTGCCGTCGGTCCGGTCGCTACGGAGCGCTGCGTCGTCCCGGAACCCGGCAGCCCTGTTGCCGAAGCCGCCCGCCGACGAACCCGCGGGTCCCGACGTCGGAATGGATCCCGAATGGGCGGACGCAGCGGTGGCAAGGGTCCAGGCGGCCGTTCCAAGTCCTCCGGCCAGCAGGGACAGGACGACGACGGCGGCCGCCCCGGCGCGCCGGAACCGTCCCGGAGCGCCCTTGGCGTCAAGGCGGAGGAGGATGGCGGCGGCGGCAAGGACGCCGAGGACGATGGTGGCGGTGCGCAACCACGGAAGCCAGGACGTGTCGCGGCCCAGGAGCACCGAGGACCAGATGGAGGTGCCCAGGACGACGGCGGCGAGGGTGATCCGTGCCGGCCAGTACGCGCGGCCCCGCCAGAGTTCAACCGCGCCGATGCCCACCAGCGCCGCGATGGCCGGTGCCAGTGCCACGGAGTAGTAGGGGTGGACAATGCCGCTCATGAAGCTGAAGACGCCCGCCGTGACCAGCAGCCAGCCGCCCCACAGAATCAGGGCCGCACGGCTCCGGGACGTGCGCAGTTCGCGGCGGGTAAACCACAGGCCCGCCACCAGCAGTACCAGGGCGGCAGGCAGCAGCCAGGACACCTCGCCGCCGAAGCTGGTCCCGAACATCCGCAGCAGGCCCGCCGCGCCGCCGAATCCGGCATTGCCGCCGCCGAAGCCGCCCGCCGCTCCGCCGAAGCCACCCCCGACGGCGTCGCCGAAGCCTGCGGGTGCGCCCGCAGGCCCTCCGGCTCCGCCTCCGGGCATTCCTTCCCCGGAGCCGGTGATCCGGGCGAGGCCGTTGTAGCCGAAGGTCAGTTCCAGGAAGCTGTTGGTGGTGGACCCTGCCATGTACGGCCGTTCCGAGGCCGGCGTCAGTTGGAACAGGGCGACGTAGCTGCCGGCCACCACAATGATCCCGCCCAGCGCGCCGAGCAGGTGGACCAGCCGGCGTCCCAGCGGGGTGGGAGCTGCCCACAAGTAGGCGAGTCCAAGCGCGGGAACCACCAGGAAACCCTGCAGCATCTTGCTGAGGAACGCCAGGCCAATCACGGCCCCCGCGGCGACCAGCCACTTCCAGCCGGCCCGCTCGATGGCCCGGGTGGTGAAGTACGCCGCCAGCACCAGGCAGAGTGTGAGCATGGCGTCCGGGTTGTTGAATTTGAACATCAGCGCCGCTACGGGCGTCAGTGCCAGGGCGCCACCCGCCAGCAGGCCTGCCGCCGGCCCCGAGACCCGTTTCACGGCGAGGTACAGGAAGCCGACGGCGGCCACTCCCATGAGCGCTTCGGGCACCAGCATGCTCAGCGAGGAGAAGCCGAAGATGCGTCCCGCGAGGGCCGGGATCCAGAGCGCTGCGGGCGGCTTGTCCACGGTGATGGCGTTGCCGGCGTCGAGCGATCCGAAGAGGAACGCCGTCCAGTCCTTGGTGCCCGCTTGGATGGCAGCGGCGTAGAAGGAGTTTCCGTAGCCGGTGGCAGCCAGGTTCCAGAGGTACAGGACTGCTGTGGCCACCAGGAGGCCGGCGGCCGAGGGCCGCACCCAGCGGGGCTGGCCGCCGAAAGCGTACCGGGCCCAGCGCGGCCCGGGCTTTGCCGGGTCAGCTGCGGAAACAGCGGCACCTGACGGGTGCTGGGGGCCGCCGGTTGATTCGGTGGTTGATCCGGCGCCTGCCGGTGTAATGGTGGAGGTCATGATGCTGCCGTTTCTGTGGAGGCGGTGGCTGTCGTGTCGTCGGCGGTTGGTGCCGCGGGGGTTCCGGCGGGTGCAATTCCGGTGCTTTGGTCTGTTCCGGGACCGGGGTGAGCGGCGGGTGCTGTGTGCGGTGCCCGTTCCCGGAAGACCCAGAGCCGGAACAGCAGGAACCGCACTGCGGTGGCGGCAAGGTTCGCCGCCACCACGGTGAGGATTTCCGCCCACCGGTCCGGCGTCGTCGTCCTATGGACCAAGGCAAGGGCCCCCGAAGTAAGCACCAGGCCGATCCCGAACACGATCAGCCCCTCGAAATGGTGGCGGACCGGGTTGCCGCCCTGGATGCCGAACGTGAACCGCCGGTTGGCTCCCGTATTGGCCACCGCCGTGATCAGCAGCGCCAGGAAGTTGGCAAGCTGCGGATCCATGAACCCCCGGCAGAACACGAAGATCACCAGGTAGGCCAGGGTCGACGCGGCACCGATGGCGGCGAACCGCACCAGCTGGCCAAACAGGCTGCTGCCGCGCGTTTGCTCGGCCGCCCGGGACGATGCGGGCAGCGGCCCCCGAGCCAGGGCCGCCCGCAGCTCAGGAACCGGGATGCGCCCGTAGAGCAGGTCGCGGGTGAGCCGTGCCATGCCCCGGACGTCCGCCAGCGCCGTCCGGAGCACGTCAACGCTTGAATCAGGATCGTCGATCCAGTCCACGGGAACCTCATGGACGCGCAGGCCGCACCGCTCCGCCAGGACCAGGAGCTCGGTGTCAAAGAACCAGGAGTTGTCCACGGTGTACGGGAGGATCTGCTGGGCGACGTCGGCGCGGATCGCCTTGAACCCGCACTGCGCGTCACTGAACCGGGCACCCATGAAGGAGTGCAGCATCAGGTTGTAGCCGCGCGAGATGAATTCCCGCTTGGGACCGCGGACAACGCGGGAATTGCGGGTCAGCCGCGTTCCGATGGCCAGGTCCGAGTGGCCGGAAATCAGCGGCGCCAGCAGGGGTGCCAGGGCTGCAAGGTCGGTAGAGAGGTCCACGTCCATATAGGCCAGGACTGGCGACGGCGAGGCCAGCCACACCTTGCGCAGGGCATTGCCGCGGCCCTTTTCGTCAAGGTGGACCACCGCGAGTTCGGGGAACTCCCGGGCCAGCCGTTCAGCGATCTTCAACGTCCCGTCCGTGCTGGCGTTGTCTGCCACAGTGATCCGGAACTTGTGCGGAAAGGAATCGCGCAGGTGGGCGTGCAGCCTGCGGAGGCATTCCTCCAGGTCGCGTTCCTCGTTGAAGACCGGAATGGTCACATCGAGGACGGGCACAGCGGTGCGGGTGTCCACGGGGGCGCGCCGTACGGCGCGTCCCCTGGACGGAATGCCCACCGGCGCCACCGCGGCGTCCGGCAGGGTTCCTGAAGTGGAGTCGGTGAGGGTCATGAATCAAGGGTGGCGCCGCCGTATTTGAAGGCTTTAGGCGCAACCTGTGACGTACCTGTGTAAGTGCGGCCCCTGCTTGCAGGAGTGGTCAGGCCGTGGCAGGCCCGGTTGACGGAAGGCGGACGGCAAACTCGGTCCTGCCCGGCCGGGAGACCAATTCCACGGTACCGCCGTGGGCCGCGACGATGGATTCGACGATCGATAGTCCCAGGCCCGACGAGCCCTCGGAGCCGGAGCGGGCGGCATCGGCCCGGGTGAAGCGCGAGAAGATGTTGCCCTGGAATTCGGCGGGAATGCCGGGTCCGTCATCGGTGACCGTGACCACCACGCTGCCGTCGGCGGAGCGCATCACGCCTGTGGTCACGGTGGTGCCGGCCGGCGTGTGCTTCCTTGCGTTGGATAGCAGGTTGGCCAGCACCTGGTGGAGCTGGGTGCTGTCGCCTCGGACGGTCACCGGCTCGTCGGGCAACGTCAGCTGCCAGGTGTGGTCCGGTGCCATGACCTTCTCGTCACTGACCGTTTCGATGACCAGCTGGGTAAGGTCCACATCGGTGGTTACGGTTGCCTTGCCCTCATCCAGCCGGGCCAGCAGCAGCAGGTCTTCCACCAGGGCAGTCATGCGCTCCGACTGGCTTTGCACCCGGCCCAGCGACTTCCGGCCGTCCTCCGTGAAGGTTTCGGTCATGCGCATCAACTCGGTGTAGCCGCGGATGGCCGTCAAAGGGGTTCGAAGTTCGTGGGAAGCGTCGGCAACAAACTGGCGCACCTTCATCTCGCTGCGTTGCCGGGCTTCCAGCGCGCTGGAGACGTTGTCCAACATCAGGTTCAGTGCATGGCCCACGCTGCCCACCTCGGTGGTGGGATGCGCCGCCGACGGCGGTACACGCACCGCCAGGGCTACCTCGCCGGCGTCGAGCGGCAGCTTGGAAACTTTGGTGGCGACGTCGGAGAGCTGCTCCAGTGGCCGCATGGTCCGGCGGATCAATGCTGTGCCGGCCAGCCCGATCAGGACAAGGCCGCCCAGTGAGACGAGCACCATCGTCAGCACCAGCGAGGCTTCGGTGCTTTCCTTGGTTGCCAGCGGGAGCCCGGTGATCACCACGTCGCCGTAGGGCGTCTCGGTAGCGATCAGCCGGTAGTCGCCGTTGGACAGTTCGCGGTCCACGGAAACACCGTTGTGGGGGAGCGACTGCAGGGTGCTGATGTCGCGCGAGGTCAGCGCGGTGCGGGTGGCGTCGGAGGAGAGGAAGCCGGCCTCGCGGCTGATCTGGCCGCCCACCACCCGCGCATTGAGTGTTCCCACGCTTTGTCCCCGCGCATCGAGCGGGTCAGGACGGCCGGACGGGTTGCCCTCCGGCGGACGGCCGCGGGAGGCCAGCATCAGCTGTGCATCGAGCTGATTGGACAGCACCACGTCCATGGATGCGTAGCTGACCACGCCGATCGCGCCGGAAATGGCCACCAGGAGGGCCATGGAGAGCAGGATGAGGCGGGTGCGGAGGTGCCAGGTGGCCGGGTTGAACCATGAGCGGCCGGTGGGCCGGGGAACCCCGGAAAGCGATGACATGCGTTTCCTTGGCTTAGTCTGCGGGCTTGATGACGTAACCGGCTCCGCGCACGGTGTGGATCATGGGCGGATGGTTGGCCTCGAGCTTCTTGCGCAGGTAGGAGATGTACAGTTCCACGATGTTCGCCTGGCCGCCAAAGTCGTAGTCCCACACGTGGTCCAGGATCTGTGCTTTGCTGACCACGCGCTTGGGGTTTTCCATGAGGTAGCGCAGGAGCTCGAACTGTGTGGCAGTCAGCTGGATTTCCTCCCCGGCGCGGGTGACTTCCCGGGTGTCGACATTGAGGACCAGGTCGCCCACCACCAGTTCGGCAGTGTCCATGGCTGCCACGCCGGAGCGCTGGACCAGGCGGTGCAGGCGCAGCAGGACTTCCTCCATGCTGAAGGGCTTGGTCACGTAGTCGTCGCCGCCGGCTGCCAGCCCCACGATCCGGTCCTGGACGTCGTCTTTTGCGGTCAGGAACAGTGCAGGCACCTCCGGCGCGAAGGCGCGGATCCTGCCCAGCAGCTCCACGCCGTCGAACCCGGGCAGCATGACGTCCAGCACCAGGACGTCCGGATGGAAGTCCTTGGCGAGCTTGACGGCCGTGGGGCCGTCCCCGGCCACGGCCACGGCCCAGCCCGCCATGCGCAGGCCCATGCTCATCAGCTCCGACAGGCTGGGTTCGTCATCCACCACCAGGGCGCGGATCGGGGACCCGTCGGGGTGGGTGAGCTGGGGAAGGTTGTTGGTCATGGAGTGCGGGGATGCCATGGGACAACTCTCCGATCTACCGGTTTGCCGGTGCTTTGCCGTTGCTGTGTTCCAGCTGTGAGCTCCAGCCTAGCCACCTGGGCCGGCGGCCAGGCGCTTCCTCGTGCACGGGGAACCGTGCAGGTCACAGGCGGACTTGGCCTGCCGCACAGCCCCCGCACAGCAAACCGGCAGAGCCTGATGGAACAAACAGCATCACCACCATCAGTTCAACTTCTTTGGAGAGAGCAATGGACCAGCAGAACAACCAGGCAGTCCCGGGGGCATCAGGGCAGAACGGGCAGCCGGCCCCCGTCTGGGGAGGCACCCCGGAAGGCAGCGGCCGCGACGCAGCGGCCCCCGACCTTAAGGTCCCGGCCGGCCAAGACGCGCATTCACCCGGCGAGTCCCGGCAGGGGCAGCCTGCACAGGGCTGGGGCGCACCCGTCCCCGGCCAGCAGTCGGCAGGATGGGGTACGACGCCGGCCAACGGCCAGGTGCCGAACGCCGGCACTGGCTGGGGCGCCCCGCAGCAATACGCATCCACTTCGGCCTCCCGCGCCAACAAGGGCACCTGGACGGCAAAGAAGGGGCTGCTGGTCGGGGGCGCGGCCGTGGTCCTGGGCGCAGCGGCCGGCGCCGGTGCCTACGCGGCCGGAAACGGTTCGGGTACCGCAGCCAACGCCCAAGGCGCTGGCGGTGCCAGCCAGTTCGGTCCCGGCGGCCAAAACGGCATGGCCGGGCCGGGCAGCCAGACTGGAACCAACGGCGGCACCCCCGGCGGCATGGGCATGGACGGCGGACCCGGTGGCCTGGGGATGGGGGCGGCAGGCCTGAACGCAGCCATCCACTCCGAATACGTGGTCCTTGAAGGTTCCAACTATGTGACCATGGCGGGCCAGACGGGTACCGTGACGGATGTCTCGGCCACCTCGCTGACTGTCAAGAGCGAAGACGGCTTCTCCCGCACCTACGCAGTGGGCTCCGATGTGCAGGTCATGCAGGGGATGCGGCAGCGCGGGGGCACATCCACCGGCAGCACCCTCAGCCTGTCCAACGTGACCACCGGGGCCAGCGTTCGCGTGACCGCGCTGAAGAATGGCGACACCTACACGGCGCAGATCATCCAACTTGTCACCGCCGGTACCTCTGCCGGTTCGGGAACCGGCAGCAACTGACGGCGGCACGCCGTACCACTCCCAGGCAGGTCCTGCCGCCGGCCCGCGCCCGCTGTCGGGGCCAAAAAATTTGCCGCCGGCAGGACCGGGACTGGACACGGCAGGCTGTCGTCCGGCCGATTCTATGTCAAGCGATTGAATTTCGGAGAGATTCGGGAAAGGGGCAATCTATCGAATAATGTTCCGAACGAATAGCTATCCGAGACTCTTCTCCGGATAACGAGCGTTATTATTTCCCCATCGCGAAATAGTGATCTAAAACACAATCGCCACTTTTGTCTCACCATGTGGACGAATTAGTCCATTGTTACTTGCAAGTTGGCATTGTTACGCTGCACACTTCCAATGTGAACAAGAACTCAACAGCACCTGCAGCCGCAGAATATTGGCCCAGCACATCCGCTGCTGCCGACATGCGCTGTTGTCGAATGCACGCCTGACCTTCGCACCCCTGAAGTTCTTAGGCATTCGCCCCCCCAGCCCAGCGTCGGGCGCCCTTCCCCGGTCCGCGTCTACGGGGAATCCAGCATTCGAGCCGCGAACACGGCCATTCACATTGAGGTAAGCAATACATGTCAGTTGCATCCGGATACGTCCACATCTCCGTCCGTAACGCCGCCAAGGCCGGCCAGCCCTCCGGCCTGCGCCCCGGCTTTGGCCCTCGCCCGGCGCTCGCTCCCACTTCCGGAAGCAGCTTCCCCGCCCAGGGCTACGCCCCGCAGGGATACAACCCGAACTCCTACGGCCAGCTCCGCGCCGTCCAGCCCGCCGAGGCCGCTCCCGTCACCGCCCCAACCCCCGTCGTTGCCGGTCCGAATGCCGTCCGCCCCGTGGCCAACGACAACGTGGCCCGCGGGTTCGTCCTGTACATGGGCATTGACGAGGAAACCGCGGCAGCAGCCGGCACCTCCATCGCCAAGCTCGCCCAGGAGATCCGCGCGTACGCCCAGTCGCTGGTCTCCGGCGCCGAGAGCTACGCCGCTGTTGCGGTAGCTCCCGCCGGAACCCCCGGGTCCGCGCTCGACGTCGTCCGTTCCACCTTCGGCGACCCAACGGTCAACTCCCGCCAGCGCACCGAGGCCGCCCGTCCTGCCCAGCCACAGGAACCTCGCCCCTCCGGCGTCCTGATCGACCTCGCCCGCCGCGAAGTCCACCTCGACGGCGAATCCCTGAACCTCACCTTCAAGGAGTTCGAGCTGCTGAACTACCTCGTCGAGAACGGCACCCGCACCGTCGGCCGCGACGAACTCCTCGAGGGCCTGTGGCGGAACGCCGAAGAGGTCCCCAACGAGCGCACCATCGACGTGCACATCCGCCGTCTCCGCTCGAAGCTCGGCCGCCTCGCGAACACGGTCCGCACGGTCCGCGGTCAGGGCTACCGCTTCTACGAGCACCCCGAGGTTGTCGTCTGGGCCGCTCCGGAGTACTCGATCTAACTCCTCTCTAACCTCCGCTTAAAGGCGGCATATCCCTCGGCGCCTGCGCTCGTTCCTCACGCAACAACGGCGCTTTCGGGACATCCCGCCTTTCGGCCGTTTGTGAATCTTCTCCGCGCGCTGTGCGTCCTCGGCTGATGGGCCTCGTGTCACTGTGGGCTTGTTTTCAAAGTCTTATCCGTTGCTGACCCCTGAATTCCTGGGCCTCGCGTTTTTTCTCTGTGCCCAAAGCGTGCTTGGCGTGACGTTCGCGGGCCAAGGAACGTGGGCGCTTCGCTGTGCTTTTGCTGGCGCTAGGCTTGGGCCATGAGTTCGCACCATGTTCGACGCCTTGTGATCATGCGCCATGCCAAGGCTGACTGGCCGGGCGGGGTGGCCGATCATGAGCGGCCGCTCGAGGAGCGCGGGCACCGGGAGGCGCCGCTCGCCGGACGGTGGCTGCTCAAGCACAACATCGTTCCGGACTTCATCCTGTGCTCCAGCGCCCTGCGTACCCGGCAAACGTGCACCTGGGTCTGCTCCGAGCTGGGGGACAAGGCGCCCACGCCCAAGCTTGAGGACGGCCTGTACGCGGCCTCGGCCCAGCGGATGCTCACCGTGGTCAACCACGTGCCGGATACCGTGACCACCCTGATGCTGATCGCGCACCTGCCCGGCGTACAGGACCTGGCAATGCACCTCGCGTCGCGGGATTCCGACCACGACGCCTACATGGACGCCGCCACCCGCTATCCCACCAGTGCGCTGACCGTCCTGGAAACGGAGAAGCCCTGGGCGGAACTGGATGGGCAGGACGCCAGGATCACCAAGTTCAAGGTTCCCCGGGCCCACTAGCGCCAACCCCGCCGGCGGCAATCCCACGCAGGAGCCCGGCGATGTGCCTGATGCCCGGGCTGGAAGTCATGGTCTTGCGATGGACGAGCCCAACCTGGCGCGCCTGCACCGGGTTGATCACGGGAACAGCGATGACATCCCGGGGGAGTGCCGGGCGCCCCAGCCGGGGAACGAGCGCCACCGCCACTCCCTGCTCCACCATCGCGATATGCGTCGCGAAATCGGGATCATAAACCCGGATATCCGGCACCCGCCCCAAGTCCGCGAAAATCCGGAGCAGGGCCTCATTGCAGATTGCCCCCGCAGGCGTGCTGATCCACCGTTCGTCAACAAGCTCTGCCGGCGCAACCTCGGGGCGCCCTGCGAGGGGATGGGTGCGGTGCACGAGGACGTCCGCCACATCCTCGCACAGCCACTCCAGCGTCAGATGCTCCGGAATCACCAGTGGCACGGAATTCCAGTTATGCACGAGGCCGAGGTCCGCCTCGCCGTGGGCGACCCGGGCCACGGCTTCGCGCGGATCCTCGGCCAGCACGGTGACATCCAGCGCCGCTCCCGACCCCTCAAGCCGTGCCAGCAGCGGGCCCACCAGTCCGCGGCAGGCCGTGGAAAAGGAAACCACGCGGAGGCTGCCGCTGGGCTTGGCCGGGTCTGCCAGCAACGTGGACTGCAACTCCTCCAACTCGGCAAGGATGCGCCGGCCGTATGCCGCCAGGGCCAGTCCGCGCTCCGTGAGCAGGACCCCGCGGCCCCGGCGCTCCAGGACCGCGAAGCCAGCCTCTTTCTCCAGCTTCTTCACCTGCTGGGACACGGCCGACGGGCTGAATCCCATGGCCTCCGAGGCCGCAATGACGGAACCGTGCTGTTCGACCGCCGCGAGCGCCCGCAGGGATCCGATATCAATCATGAAGCAAACGTACATGATTGCCGGTATATATCGGCGCTGGTGCTTCATCGTTTGCCCTGCCAGAGTATGGATTGTGAACCTGCGCGATTCCCTCCTTGCCGTCCTTGTCGCCCTGCTGTGGGGCCTGAACTTCGTAGCCATCGACATCGGGCTGCACGCCGGAGGCCGCGACTTCCCGCCGCTGCTGTTCGTCGCCATGCGCTTCGTCCTCGTGGTGGTCCCCTGGATCTTCTTCATCAGGAAGCCGGACGTCAGCTGGAAGGCCATCATCGGCGTCGGACTCTTCATGAGTGCAGGCCAGTTCGGCCTCCTCTACCTGGCCATGGCGCTGGGCATGCCCGCGGGGCTGGCGTCCCTGGTCCTGCAGGCGCAGGTCCTGCTGACCGTCCTCCTCGCTGCGGGTTTCCTGGGCGAACGCCCCAGCCGGCGGCAGCTGGCGGGCGTCGTGCTGGGCGTCGCCGGACTGGCCCTCGTGGCGGTAGGCCGCAGCGCCGTGGCACCGCTGCTCCCGCTGGTCATCGTCCTGGCCGCGGCGTTGTCGTGGGCGGCGGGAAATGTGATTGCCCGGAAGGCCAAAGCCGCCTCCGGCCTGGGGCTGGTGGTCTGGTCCGGGGCTGTGGTCCCGCTCCCGCTGGGCGTGTTGTCAGTGCTGGTGGACGGGCCCGATACGGTCTGGCAGTCGCTGTTCACGCTGCAGGCGCCCACCGCGCTCAGCGCACTGTACACGGCAATCTTCGCCTCACTGGTGGGTTATGGAATCTGGAACCGGCTCCTAGCCAGCCACCCGTCGTCGGCCGTTGTGCCCTTCACCCTGCTGGTCCCGGTGGTGGGCATGAGCGCAGCGTGGCTGGTCCTTGCCGAGGTGCCGTCGGCAACGGAACTGGCGGGCGGCCTGCTCCTCCTGGGCGGCGTCGCGACGGCGGTGCTCACCCGGGCAGGCGGGCGCCGTCAGCGGCGCGAGGTTGAGCCGCTGCCGGACCTGGGTGCCGGTTTGGGCGCCGGAGACACGGACGACGACGGGCGCTTGGCTGCTGCGGACGTCCCCCGGGCAGGGGTGCGGGAGGCGGACGTCCGCTGAACGGGCGACGCCTGTGACCCGGACGCCTGACCGGCGGTCCGCGGCGCGGCAGCACGCTGGCTGCGCGCCGCCGGTCCTGGCCTTTGTGATGGGGTGCGTTGTGATGCCGTGCGTGCAGGGGCCTGCGCGTTGGCACGGGTGGCCGGCCGTGGAGCGGACGCCGGACGCCTTCTGGTTCCGGCGGGTCTCCGGGCCGCGGTGGCGCTCCGCCTTCCCGGCCAGAGCGCGCCTAGGAAGAGGGCGCCGAATGTTGCCGCGGCTGCGATGCCGGCACCCAGGAAGTAGTTGTCCGGGTCGTGGGTGGGCAGCGGAGTGCCCAGGAAGGAGGACTGGTCGTCGTACGCCAGCGTCCAGGTGCTGAGGAACGCCAGGGAAAAGCCGAGGGCGAGTGCGGTTCCGGCACCCGCAGCGAGCAGGGCGAAGCGCCGGCGCCGCACCACGATCTCGGCAACAGCAGCCAGGTAAGCCAGCCCCAGGACGCCGAGGAACGCAAGGAACACCGGTTCGGCAAGGGTCATCCCCGTGAGCACCAGCAGCCCGGCGGCGACGACGCCGCAGATCACCGCAAACTTTCCGCTCATTCCGGTATGGCGCATGTGCTCCATCATCCCCGAGGAGCAGCCTCCTTCAGGACGTAGCCGCGCATGATGGCCATGATTGCTGCAACACTTTGGTCACGGGTGCGCTCGGGATTGTAGGTCTGCCGGTCCAGCCCCACCACGAAGCAGGCACCGAAGATGGCCGTTTCCAGGCTTCCCCGGGATACCGAGTCATCCACCGGGTACGCCGCTGCCACGCTTTCCACGGCCTGGCCGACCACCTCGAGGAGCTCCCCGCGCAGGACCGAGAACGTGCCCTGCCATTCACTCGGGATCCGCCAGTTCTCACTGACCCACAGGCGCGCGAAGGAGGGGTATTCGGCCATGAAGTCCATGGCCTGGCCAATCATCGCTTCCATGGCCAGCAGCGGGTCACGGCCACTGCCGCCGCCGTCGGCGGCCTCAAGCAGCCGGGCCTTGAGAATGTCCACCCCGTGCCGCAGCAACTGGGCGATGAGCTCGGATTTGCTGCCGAAATTGTAGTAGACGGTGCCCTTGGACACCCCGGCCGCGGCGGCGATTTCATCCACCGTGACGTTGGCCGCCCCGCGCTCGCCGATCAGTTCCATGGAGGCGTCGAAGAGTTTCTGGCGGGTGGCGTTGGTCCGGGCAGGCCGGAGCCCTTTCGACCCGGCCGGTGGTTCGGTGGTCATACGGCGATCTCCGGTTTCAGGGTCTTGAGCGTCCAGTACTTGTTCTTGCGCACTGCCAGGGTGGACAGGGCAGCGCCCAGTACGGTGTAGCCCAGCAGCCCGGCCAGGGTGGGAATAATCATGGACAGGTCCGCGCCGTAGATCAGGTGCCGCATCCCGGTCACCACATAGCCCATGGGGAGGACCTGATGCACCGCATGCAGCGGCTCCGGGGTGGTCTGCCACGGGAACGTACCGCCGGATGACACCAGCTGCAGCACCAGCAGGATGAGTACCACCAGCTTGCCCGGTGACCCCAGCAGGGCCACGATCCCCTGGATGAGTGCGCTGAAGGCCATGGCCGCGGCAAGCAGGAACAGCCACATCAGCACAGGATGCGCAGGGTTCAGCCCCAGCCCCACATCCACCACCAGGGTCAGCAGGGACGCCTGCACCACCGAGACCAGCAGGAACGGCAGCCAGCCGCCCAGCGCGATCTTCCACGACGGCGCGTTCGAGGCAAGGGCCCGCTGCGTAATGGGCCGCATCGCCTGGATCAGCATGAAGATCCCGATCCACAGGGCCAGCGTGAGGAAGAAGGGTGCCAGCCCTGCGCCGTAGGAACCGGCCTTGGCCTGCGAGACATTGCTGACCGCCACAGGATCGGCCATCACCTGGGAGAGGTTGCTCTTTTGGGTGTCGTCCGGGTTGGGGACCTGGCCGGCCCCCTTTCCGATCTCGTCGGCCAACGTCCGGGAACCGGTGGCGGCCTGGCCCGCACCATCAACGAGTTGGGCCGCGCCGGCGTCCACCTTCCGCGCGCCGTCCGCAAGTCCGGCGGCGCCGTCGACGGCGGACTGCTCACCGGTTGCCAGCGCTGCGGCCCCCGTGTGAAGCTGGTTCGCCCCGGCCGACGCCTGCACGATGGCATCCTTCAAGGCCGGCATTCCGGCGGCCAGCTGGGCTGCGCCGACGCTGACGGCCTCGGATCCGTCGGCCAACTGCTGGACCTGTTCGGCGTCCGTCTGAATCTTGGCCTTTGCGGCGGCAACAGGACTGGACGCTGCGGCGGCGTCGAAATCGGCCAACACCTTGTCAGCCTGTTCCTGGGTCAGGACGCCGGAAGCCACGAGCCTGCTGTTGGACTCCACCACCCGGGTCCGCAGTCCCTGGTCTGCTGCCTCCAGCTGGGACGCCACATCCTGCACTTTGGTATTCAATTGGGCATTCCCGGCAGCCACCTGCGCCGCGCCGGAGGCCAGCGTCTGGGCATCGGTCGGCAACGTGGCGGTCTTGTCCTTCAGCGTCGACAATCCGCTGCTGAGCTGCCCCGCGCCGTCGGTCAGCTGGTTGGCACCATCCAGCAGCTTCAGCTGGCCGGCGTACAACTGGTCGGCGCCGCTGCTCAAGGCGGAAGTCCCGTCGTGGAGGGTGACCGTTCCGTCCCTGAGCGTCGCCACGCCGTCGGCCAGCCGGGAGGCGCCGTCCGCGGCCTGGACCATTTTGCTGTGGATGGTCCCGAAGCCGGTGAGCAACTGGTTTGCAGTCTCCTCACCAACCTCCTTGGCCACGGTGGTGTGAACGGCCGTGGTCAGTTTGTCCACGATGGTGCTCAGGAGGTAATTGTTGGCGTCGTTCGTGGTGACGTTCAGCATGGCCTGGCTCGCGGAATCAAAGCTGCCCGGCGAGACCAGGTTTGCCGAGAAATCCTTGGGGATCTTCAGGGCGAAGGCGTACTGGCCGCTGCTGACTCCGGCATCGGCCTCTGTTGCACTGGCCACCGGAACCCAATGGAACACGTTGCCCTCCACCAGGCTGTCCGCCACTTTGGTTCCGGCCTCCAGCCGGGTGCCGTCGGCAGCGGTTGCACCCGAGTCCTCCACCACCAAGGCCGCGTCAAGGTTGTTGAGGTGGCCGTAGGGGTCCCAGTTCGCATACAGGTATACGGCACCGTAGAGCAGCGGGACCATGGTCAGCGCCAGGATGGTCAGCTTGGGCAGCAGCCCGCCGGTCATGCGCTTGAGTTCGGAGCGGGCCAGCCGCAGGACAGTCACTTGGCAACCTCGGTTTCGAGTTCGGTTTCCTGGTCTTCCCGGTCAGGCAGGGACTCCGCTGAGTGCTTGCCGGCCGGGGCCTCGGGCGCCGGCTCCGGCGCGGGTTCGGGGGCGGCTTCGGATGCCGCGTTGCCGATGACGGCAACCGGCCCGTCCCACGATGCGGGGACGGCACTGACGGCCGCTACGACGGCGAGCGGCCGCCCGGCGTCGTAGGCCAACGCCTGGAGGCGGGGCAGCCAGGTGAGTTCATCCGCGCTGTGCCGGTCCGGGGAATCGACCACCAGCAGGTCGGTGCGCGGGTTGGCCAGGGCCAGCGCCGTCAGCAGTTCGAGCCGCCGCCGGGGCTCGAGCTGTTCCGTCCACAGGTCCGCGATGTCCTCGAACCGGTTGACCTTGAGCCAAGGCCGGCTGAGCAGGGCACCACGGTAGCGGCGGGGGATCAGGGCCAGGTCCTCGGTCACCAGGTCGCGGACGCTGAGGTGTTCCTCCGGTTCATTGACGCCGGGGGAGTCCACCAGTGCCGCGGCGAGGCGGAGCTGCTTGGTCCGGGAGTTGTTGTCCCAGCTGAGCTGACCGCCGCCGGTGGCCTTCATCCTGCCGCTGAGCAGGAGCGCAAGTGCGGTGCGCTGGTCCTGGCGGTCGCCGCTGACGAGCAGCAGCTCGCCGCGGGCGGCGGTCAGTGAGGTCGGCGGAAGCAGCGGGTCCCGGCGTCCTTTGGCGTGGAGCTGGTGTGCTGAGAGCAAGGCTTGCCTTTCGCAGAAGAGGTCTGCATCAAGGCTAACCGAACTGACTGGTCAGTTCAAATAGAAATCAGAGACCGTACTTCTCCAGCAGGCGCAGCCACACTTCGCTGATGGTCGGGTAGGAGGGGACAGCGTGCCAAAGGCGTTCCAGCGGCACCTCGCCCACCACCGCGATGGTGGCCGCGTGTAGTAGTTCGGCAACATCGGGTCCGGCAAAGGTGGCCCCCAGGAGGACTTTGCGGTCTTCGTCAACCACCAGCTGCGCCCACCCCTCATAGTTCTCCGAGTGCAGGGAAGAGCCGGCAACCTGGATGGGCAGCTCCACGGAGGATGCGTTATAGCCGTCCTTCGTGGCGGTCTTCAACGTACGTCCGACGCTGGCCAGCTCGGGGTCCGTGAAGACGACACTGGGCACGGCGTGCTGGTTGGCCGTCTGGGCGTAGCGGGTCCAGTCGTCCGGCGTTCCTTTGAGGTCGCCTTTGGCCCGGGCGGCGATGGCGTCGCCGGTGGCGCGGGCCTCGTACTTGCCCTGGTGGGTGAAGAGGTTCTTGCCCGCGGCGTCCCCCACGGCATAGAGCCAGGCGTCGTCGCCGGGGGTGCCTTCCACCAGGCCTGTGGTGTCCGCCGAAAGGGCCAGGTGCCCGGATTCGCCAGGTTCAAAGCCGACGCTTTCCAGGCCCAGGCCTTCCAGTGCCGGGTGCCGGCCGGTGGAGACCAGGACCTTCTCTGCCGTGACGGTGGTTCCGTCGCCCAGGCTGAGGGTGAGCGTCCCGTCGTCGTTCGCGCGGATCCGTTCGGTGGCCGTATGCAGCCGCAGGTCGACGCCGTCTGCCCGCAATCCCGCCGCGACCAGCGCCGCCGCTTCCTCAGGGAACGTGCCAAGCAGGCCGCTGCGCGCCACCAGGGTGACGCTTGAGCCCAAGCGGGCGAATGCCTGAGCCAGTTCGGTTCCGGCCACTCCGCCGCCCAGGACTGTGAGGCGTTCCGGAACCTCGCTGGCCGACGTCGCTTCCCTGGTTCCCCAAACCTGCACGTCCTCCAGTCCCTCGAGGGGAGGGGTGTTGGGGGTCGATCCGGTGGCGAGGACCACCGCGTGCCGTGCCCGCAGCAGGTGCTGAGCCCCGTCCAGGGCGGCCACCTCCACCGTCTTGGGGCCGGTCAGCCA
This sequence comes from Arthrobacter sp. SLBN-112, assembly GCF_030944625.1. Classification (NCBI taxonomy): domain Bacteria; kingdom Bacillati; phylum Actinomycetota; class Actinomycetes; order Micrococcales; family Micrococcaceae; genus Arthrobacter; species Arthrobacter sp. SLBN-112. The sequence goes on along the minus strand of NZ_JAUSXY010000001.1, from coordinate 74,421 downwards.
GCCGTGGCCGCGTACCAGTTCGATCCCTGCATCCTCCGCCCAGGAAACCTGGCTGTCGTCCTGCCAGTTGGACGTGAAGTAGTTCCTGCGTGCCAGGACGGCGGCGGCGTCGAGGGTGCGGGTGACGGCTTCCTTGGCGCCGGGGGTGGCCTGCGCCCCGTGCAGGGCGGTGCCGGGCCGGAGCAGCGCCTTGGATGGCATGCACGCCCAATAGGAGCACTCACCGCCAACCAGCTCTGCCTCAACCATGACGGCTGTCAGGCCGGCCTGGACCACGCGGCCCGCCACGTTTTCTCCTACGGCGCCTGCGCCGATAACAACAACATCAAATTCGCGCTCAGCGGCGTCGGGCATCATGTGCACAGCCTAGCCGGGCCGCGATGGCGGGACAGCACAAAAAAGGTCCGCACCGGCGAACCGGTGCGGACCTGGTTGGTGCGCCCAAAGGGATTCGAACCCCTGACCTTCTGTTCCGTAGACAGACGCTCTATCCAGCTGAGCTATGGGCGCATTCCGTGTCCTGGGAGAAGAACCGCTCTCCCCGAACCTCGAATTACTTTACGCGAGCCGGGCCCGTAGTGCCAAATCGAAACGCTTGTAATCTCCGCAACTAGACCGGTCTAGGTGACCTTTGTCACTTAATCGGCACTTCAGCGGCAAAAATTTCCCGAATTTCCGCGGAATTCACTTTTCGTGACCGGAGATGTCAGTCAAGCTCCCCAAAAACTCCAGTGGTCCGGACCATAGCATTTAGCTCACACCGATGAACCCGAGGAAGGGAACTGCAATGGGCGATCTGGCGCAGAAGCCGCTGCTTGAGAAAGCACCCACCACACATGCCGGCTTGCTGGCATGGGTCGAAGAGGTTGCTGAGCTAACGCAGCCGGACCGCATCTACTGGGTTGACGGGTCTGAAGAGGAAAACACCCGCCTGACCGATGAGCTTGTCGCTGCCGGAACGCTGACCCGTCTCAACCAGGATCTGTTCCCGAATTCCTTCGCCGCATTCTCGGATCCCGCCGACGTTGCCCGCGTCGAGGAGCAGACCTTCATCTGCTCGGAAAACAAGCGTGACGCCGGCTTCACCAACAACTGGATGGACCCGCGCGAGATGAAGGACAAGCTGCGCGGGCTCTTCGCCGGTTCCATGCGCGGCCGCACTATGTACGTCATCCCGTTCGTCATGGGCCACCTGGACGCCGAGGACCCAAAGTTCGGTGTGGAGATCACCGACAGTGCCTACGTTGTTGCCTCGATGCGCATCATGGCGAACATCGGTACCGAGGTTCTGGACAAGATCACGGCCACCAATGCCTTCTTCGTTCCGGCCCTGCACTCCCTCGGCGCCCCGTTGGCCCCCGGCCAGGACGACGTGTCGTGGCCCTGCAACCCGGACAAGTGGATTGTGCACTTCCCCGAAGAGCGTTCCATCTGGTCCTTTGGCTCCGGTTACGGCGGCAACGCCCTCCTGGGAAAGAAGTGCTACGCCCTGCGCATCGCCTCGGTCATGGCCCGGGACGAAGGCTGGCTGGCGGAGCACATGCTCATCCTCAAGCTCACCTCGCCGGAGAAGAAGTCGTACTACATGTCCGCAGCCTTCCCCTCGGCCTGCGGCAAGACCAACCTTGCCCTGCTCGACCCCACCATTGAAGGCTGGGAGGTCGAAACCCTTGGCGACGACATCACCTGGATGCGGATCGGCAAGGAAGGCGAACTGCGCGCCACCAACCCGGAGGCCGGCCTCTTCGGCGTGGCCCCCGGCACCGGCTGGGGCACCAACCCCAACGCCATGCGCGCCATCGCCAAGGGCCACAGCATCTTCACCAACGTCGCCCTGACGGACGACGGCGGCGTGTGGTGGGAAGGGATGACGGACGAGGTTCCGGCGCACCTGACCGACTGGCAGGGCAATTCCTGGACTCCGGACTCTGACAAGCCTGCCGCCCACCCGAACTCCCGGTTCTGCACGCCGATCTCGCAAATCGACATGCTCGCCGAGGAGTACTACAGCCCCGAAGGCGTGGAGCTCTCCGCCATTCTCTTCGGCGGCCGCCGCAAGACCACCGTTCCCCTGGTCACCGAAGCGCGCAGCTGGACCAACGGCATTTTCATGGGTTCCACCCTGTCCTCCGAGACCACGGCCGCTGCCGCCGGGCAGGTTGGCGTGCTCCGCCGCGACCCGATGGCCATGCTGCCCTTCATCGGCTACGACGCCGGTGACTACCTGAAGCACTGGATCAGCGTTTCCGGCAAGGCCAACCCCGAACGCCTGCCGCACATCTTCCTGGTCAACTGGTTCCGCCGCACCGCCGACGGCGACTTCGCCTGGCCCGGCTTCGGCGACAACGCCCGCGTCCTCAAGTGGGCCATCGAGCGTCTCGAGGGCAAGGCTGACGCCGTCGAAACCCCCATCGGCTTCGTTCCGGCGGGCCACGCGCTGGACGTCACCGGCCTGGACCTGACCCACGCCCATGTGGAGGACGCCGTCCGCGTTGACCGCGAGGAATGGGACGCCGAGCTGGCCTCGATCGAGGAATGGTACGCGAAATTCGGCGATTCACTCCCGGATGCCCTGCGCGCCGAGCTTGAGTCCCTCAAGGAACGCATGGCGGACCACAGCTAGCCAGCTGGGGAGAAGCAGAGACAACGACGGCGGCCCCGCACCTTTTCCGAAAAGGTGCGGGGCCGCCGTCGTTCCCCACCATCCATTGCTCCGTACCGGCCCTTTTGGGGGGTCAAAACGGCCGGTACGGAGCAATGGAGTCAGCTCGCGAGCCAGATGTCCGGGCCGAAGACCTCGTAGTGGATCCGGGTGGCCGGAATGCCGGCGTTGATGGCCTCGTTGCGGATGTTCTTCATGAACGGCAGCGGGCCGCAGAGGTAGAGGGACGCATCGGCCGGAAGGTCTACTTCGCGCAGGGACATGAAGCCCTCTTTGGTGCCGTCCACCGGCTGCTCCAGCCAGAGTTGCAGCTCGGCGCCGTCCAGGCGTTCGACGTCGTCCGTCATCTGGCTGCGGAGCGCCCAGCTGTCCAGGGTGCTCTCCGCGTGCAGTACCAGCACCTGGCGGTCCGAACCCGACTCTGCCAGCGAACGCAGGATGGAGGCGGTGGGGGTGCAGCCGATGCCGGCGGAGGCCAGCACCACCGGGCCGTCGCCGTCCTTGAGTGTGATCTCTCCATAGGGGTTGGAGATTTCGACGACGTCGCCCACCTGGACGGTGTGGTGCAGGACGGAGGAGACCTCGCCGCCGTCGTCGAGCTTGGTGGTGAAGGTCCGGCTGGTTCCGGCGTCGCCGGAGAGTGAATACTGCCGCACCTGCCGCAGGCCATCCGGGAGCGCCACCTTCACGCTGACGTACTGTCCGGGCAAGGCTGCGGTGATCGGGGTGTCATCCGCCGGTTCCAGGGTGAAGGTCATGGAGCCGGTTCCGGCAGGGGCCTTGGCCGCAACCCGCCACGGCGTCCACATTTTGTCGTTGGCCTGGGCCGCGTAGAGCCCTTTTTCGAGCTTGATCAGGGCGTCCGCCATCAGCCAGTACACCTCGGTCCAGGCTTCGGCGATCTCCGGCGTGATGACCTCGGCGAGATCTTCTGCGATGGCGGCGAACAGGTGCTCGTAGACCACCTGGTACTGCGGCTCCGTGATGCCCAGCGAGGCGTGCCGGTGCGCGATCCGGGAGAGTACGGTTTCCGGCAGGGTGCCGGGGTTGTTGACCAGGTGGGTGGCGAAGGCTGCGATGCTGCCGGCGAGGGCCTGCTGCTGGTTCCCGGAGCGCTGGTTGGAGCGGCTGAACAACCCGTCCATCAGTTCGGGGTGCGCCGCAAAGAGGCGGGCGTAGAACTTGGGGGTGATGGTTCCGATCCTGGAGCCGACCAGCGGCAGGGTGGCCTCAATGACGGGGCGGGATTTGTCCGAGAGCATCTGAAACTCCTGAGGTTATGGCCGGGGCCTTCGTCCGGCCGGATGAAAACTCGTATTTGAAATACAAGTATTTCTGCCTCAGTTCTACACTGTGTAGAAGTTTGAAATCAAACTGATAGGTGACGCCCGGATGCGTTGGGCTACAAGCCCGGGCGGAGGCCGATCATCTGGAACACAGGCGCCATCTGGCGGGCCTGGGGAAGGTCCGCGATCACCACGGAGTCGAGCTCTGCGTAGAAGGCCTCCCGGGCGCGGGCCAGGGCGCTGCGGAGCCGGCATTCGGTGATCAGCGGGCAGTTGCCGGCCGGAGATACGCAATCGGCCGGATCGGCCCGGGAATCGAGTTGCCGCAGGATCTGCCCCACGCTGGCGACGCGCCCGGCATGGCTGAGTCGGGACCCGCCGGAGCGGCCACGGACAACCTCAATCAGTCCCATGCCCCGCAGCTTGGCCATGGCCTTGCTGACATGGTTGTACGGCGTGCCCACCGAGTCGGCGATGCTCTGGGTGGTCAGCAGGGTGCCGTCCGGGACCGCCGCGAGCACCATGAGTGCGCGCAGGCTGACGTCGGCGAAGGCGTTGATCTTCACGGCAGCCGCTGGTCTAGTCCACCCAGATGGCGGGCTCGCTGGCATCCGCGCCCAGCTCGCCGAAATCCCAGGACTGGGTGCTGGGGTTGGCGGCATACGGCAGGACGGCCGCGAACAGGGAGCCGTCCCGGTGCTCGGCCGCGACGTGGATGGCGTCGGATTCCTCTTCCACCAGCAGGATGTCGCACACGACGGCGGCGGCTCGGAAGTCGTCCCGGTTCTGCCGCAGGAGCGCCTGGAGGTCGTGGATCATGGCCTCGGCGTCGAAATCCGCGTCCGTGTCCTCCGCGGACTCTGCCGGGGAAACGGCAACCAGCCGCACCTCGCCGTCGTTCTGGACGGTCAGCGCGAAGGGCAGGAAGCCGCCGTTGCGCTGGAGCTGCTCCTGGGCCGCGCTGACACCCGTGCCCAGGAGGTTCTCCAGGTCGGTTGCCGTGGCTTCCGGAACAGAATCGCGCCAGCTCTCCTGGCCGCCGAGGCCCTCCGTTGCCTGCCCGGTGTGGTCAGCCATCCGCTGCTAGGCCCGTACCAGCGAGAGGACACGGTCGCGGACCCGCTCCATGGTGGCCCGGTCGGTGGCCTCGGCATTGAGCCGCAGGAACGGTTCAGTGTTGGACGGGCGGAGGTTGAACCAGTAACTGCCGTCGTTGGCCGTGAACGTGCTGCCGTCCAGGGTGTCGATGGTGAGGTCCTCGTCGGCGAAGGCCTGGCGTACCCGCTCCACCGCCGCCGGCTTGTCCTCCACCTCGGAGTTGATCTCGCCGGAGCTGACATAGGGCTCGTATTCGCGTGCCAGGTCGGACAGCGGCCCGTCCTGCTCGCCCAGCGCCGCCAGGACATGCATGGCCGCCAGCATGCCGGTGTCCGCGTTCCAGAAATCACGGAAGTAGAAGTGCGCGGAGTGTTCCCCGCCGAACACGGCACCTTCCTCGGCCATGACCGCCTTGATGAACGAGTGGCCCACGCGCGTCCGGACCGCGCGTCCGCCGTCGTGTTCCACCAACTCGGCGACCGCACGGGAGGTCAGGAGGTTGTGGATGATCGTGGGCTCTTCCTCGCCCTGTGCCTTGGCGCGGGCGATCTCACGGCGCGCCACCATCCCGGTGATGGCCGACGGCGAGACGGGCTCGCCCTTCTCGTCGATGACGAAGCAGCGGTCAGCGTCGCCGTCGAAGGCCAGGCCGATGTCCGCACCGTGCTTGATGACCGCTGCCTGCAGGTCGCGGAGGTTTTCCGGCTCCAGCGGGTTGGCGGGGTGGTTGGGGAAGGAACCATCCAGTTCGAAGTACAGCGGAACAATGTCGAACGGCAGTTTGTGCAGCAAGGCGTCGCCCAGCACGGCGGGAGTGGTCAGGCCTGCCATGCCGTTGCCGGCGTCCACCACCACCTTCAGCGGGCGGGAGGCCGAGAGGTCAACCAGCTTGCGGAGGTACTCGGAGTAGTCCTTGAGGACGTCGCGGACGCTGATGCTGCCACGGGCGCCGGCGGCGGGGATGGACCCGGCGTTGAGGTACTGCTCCGCGAGGGCCTGGATCTCCTTGAGGCCGGTTTCGGAGGAAATCGGGACGGCGCCGGCCTTGGACATCTTGATGCCGTTGTACGCGGCCGGGTTGTGGCTGGCGGTGAAGGTTGCGCCGGCGCGGTTGAGGAAACCGCAGGCAAAGTACAGCTCATCGGTGGAGATCAGGTCCAGCAGCTCCACGTTGGCGCCCCGCGTTGCGGCTCCGTTGGCGAAGGCCTTTGTGAACTCGGGGGAGGAGGGGCGCATGTCGCCGCCCACCACGATGGTCTGGCCTTCGAGCTTGAGGACATCCACGAACGCGGCCCCCACGGCTTCGACGATTTCGGCGGTGATCGACTCGCCCACAATCCCACGGACGTCGTAGGCCTTGAAGGATGCCGAGAGATCAAATGTCGTTGTCTGTTCGCTAGTCACGGGCTTTATCTTACGTGTGCGGCGGACGCAGCCAAGCTGGTTCCGGGCGCACTTTCGTAACAGCTGCGCGCATTCCGGCGCATCGGCGGCCGCTTTCCACATAGCAGCCCGGGGCTGTGCCGGCTGTCAGGGGGTGCTGGGATACTGAATCAATGGCCGATAACCAGTACACGTCCACACTTGCCCCTACCGCTGTTGCAGACACGGAAGGTCCTGGCACGCCGGGCACCGCCACCCACGCCGAGGCCCTAGAGGTCCTTCGCGGCCTGGTGGGGCATCCCGGTGCAGTTTTCCATGACGGGCAGTTTGAAGCCATTGAGGCATTGGTCGACGCCGGGAGGCGGGCTTTGGTGGTCCAGCGCACCGGCTGGGGCAAGTCCGCCGTGTACTTCGTGGCGTCCCTGCTGCTGCGGCGCCGGGGCGCGGGCCCCACGCTGATCGTCTCGCCCTTGCTCGCCCTCATGCGGGACCAGGTGGCCGCCGCTGCGAGGGCCGGGGTACGCGCCGTGGCCATCAACTCCGCCAACCAGCTGGAGTGGGACTCGGTCCGTGAGCAGTTGGCCGCCGATGAAGTGGACGTCCTCCTGGTCTCCCCGGAACGGCTGACCAACCCCGCCTTCCGCGAAAACCAGCTGCCGGAGCTCCTCCGCCGGACCGGCCTCCTGGTGATCGACGAAGCCCACTGCATCTCCGACTGGGGCCACGACTTCCGCCCCGACTACCGCCGGATCGCGGACCTCATCACGCGGCTGCCGGATTCGGTTCCGGTCCTGGCCACCACCGCCACGGCCAATTCACGGGTTGTGCACGATATCGAAGAGCAGCTCGGTGCAGGGGTGCTGACCATCCGCGGCGCGCTGGGCCGCGATTCGCTGCGGCTCGGCGTCCTGTCACTTCCCGATTCCAAAGCGCGCCTCGGCTGGCTGCTGACGCACCTCTCAGACCTCCCCGGCAGTGGAATCATCTACACGCTCACGGTTTCGGCAGCGGAGGACACCGCCAGGCTGTTGGCTGAGGCAGGTCACCACGTGCTTTCCTATACCGGCCGGACCGATCCGGCTGACCGGGAACGGGCCGAGCAACTGCTGAAGGACAACCAGGTCAAGGCGCTGGTGGCCACCTCGGCACTGGGAATGGGCTTCGACAAGCCGGACCTTGGCTTCGTTGTCCACCTGGGGGCACCGTCGTCGCCCGTGGCCTACTACCAGCAGGTGGGCCGCGCAGGCCGTGGCGCCGCGAACGCTGACGTCCTGCTGCTGCCCGGGTCCGAGGACCGCGAAATCTGGCAATACTTCGCCACCGCGTCCATGCCGTCCGAGGAGAAGGCGGGGGCCGTGCTGACCGCATTGGCCGATGCGGGAACGGCCCTGTCAACGGTGGCACTGGAAGCCAGGGTGGACCTGCGGCGCACCCCGCTCGAGCTGCTGCTGAAGGTACTTTCCGTGGATGGCGCCGTGGAACGGGTCGGCGGTGGCTGGCGCTCCACCGGGCAGCCCTGGACCTACGACGCCGAGCGCTACCGCCGGATCGCTGAGGCGCGCGTGGACGAGCAGGACTCCATGGTGATCTACCAGGACACCGCGGGCTGCCGGATGGAGTACATCACCTCGGTCCTTGACGATGAGACGGCGCGGCCCTGCGGGCGCTGCGACAACTGTGCGGGCCAATGGTTCCCGGCCGACGTCGCAGCCGATGCCACGGCAGCCGCCAGCCAGACCCTGAGCAGGGCGGGCGGAGTCCTGGAGCCGCGCCTGCAGTGGCCCAGCGGCATGGACCGCCTGGGGGTTCCGGTGAAAGGCAAACTGAAGCCCGGGGAAGGCCTTTCGGAGGGCCGTGTCCTCGCCCGGCTGACGGATCTGGGCTGGGGCGGGGCCCTGCGGGAGCTGTTCGCCGCCGGTGCGCAGGACCGGCCGGTGGATCCCGGGATGCTCCAGGCCTGTGTGCAGGTGCTGCGCGAATGGGGCACGGGGAGATGCACGGAACCCTGGGTGGAGCGGGGCAGGCAGGCCTGCTGCGATCGTCAGCATCCCCTCACGGAGCAAGCCGCAGCTGGTGGGTTCGCTGGCCCGCGGGATCTCGGACATCGGGCGCATCCCCTACCTGGGCGAGCTGGAGTTGGCGCACGGGGGTCCCACCGGCGGCCGGGGCGGGAACAGTGCGTACCGGCTGGCCGGGGTGTGGGACCGGCTGGTGGTGGGGCCGGAGCTTGAGGCCGCGCTGCAGTCTGCCCAAGGCCAGGCGGTCATGCTGATTGATGACCTTACCGACAGCCGGTGGACCCTTACGGTCGCCGGGCGCGTCCTTCGCCAGGCCGGGGCGGGAGCGGTGCTTCCTTTGGTTCTGGCGCAGGCGGGCTGACCGCAGGACCGCCGGTACCGGGCCGGCCGCCGGAGTCCGTCCGGTGTCCCCGCTGGCTCACCGACGCCCCGGCGTGCCGCGGCAGCAGGATGCTGTCCGCGGTGCTGGCCAACATCAGGACGGCCATGGCCAGGAACGCGGCCCGGAACGGTCCGGCGGCGTCCTGGTGCCCGAGGGAAACCCCATCAAAAGTCCGGATCAGCAGCGCGGCAACGGCGATACCCGAGCCCGTTGCCAGCTGTACCAGGGTTGCTGAGACTGTGTTGGCGGAGGTCAGTTGCGCGGGCGGGATGTCCGCGTACTGGACGGACGCATACGCCGAAAAGCCGATGGAGCGGAAGGCGCCGCTGCACACCAGCAGCACAAACATCAGGGCCTCCGGGGTCTCAGCTGTCAGCAGGGCGCACGCGGCGAAGGTCGCGGCTGATGCCAGTGAGGCAAACACCAGCATGGCCTTGAAGCCAAACTTCCGGATCAGCGGCGTGGTGGCCGGCTTGATGCCGATATTCCCGATGAACACCGCGGCCACCAGCGCGCCGGCGTGCAAGGGGGTCCAGCCGAACCCGGCCTGGAACATGAGCGGCAGCAGGAACGGCACCGAGCTGATGGCCACCCGGTACACGAACCCGCCGGTAGCCATGGCACGGAACGTCCGGGTGCGGAAGACCTGCAGGTTGAACAGTGGATGCGGGGTGCGCCGCATCCACACCACGGCCCCCGTCAGTGCTGCGGCCCCGGCGGCGGCGCTGATCCCGGCCCAGGGCAGTTCGGGGTGGCTGCTGGCAAGCTCCAGGCCGGCCACGAGCGCTCCCACCCCGACGGTGGTCAGTGCCATGCCGGGCCAGTCCAAGCGCCGGCCGGGATCGCCCGGCGCCACCGGGACCAGGCGGAGCGAGGCCACGAACGCGGCGGCACCGAGGGGAAGGTTGACCAGGAAGATCCAGTGCCAGGACAGGTAGGTGGTGAGCGCGCCGCCCACCAGCGGGGCGAGGACCGGTGCCAGGAGCCCGGGCCACACCAGGAACGCGGTGGCGCGCAGCAACTCGGACTTGGGTGTGCCCCGCAGTACCACCAAGGTGCCCACCGGGACCATCATGGCGCCGCCCGTACCCTGGGCGATACGGCTCAAGGTCAGGGTAGTGAGGTCCTGGCTGAGGGCGCAGGCCAGCGACGCGAGGGTGAAGACGGCGATTGCCAGGCAGAAGATCCGGCGGGCACCAAAGCGTTCCGCCAGCCAGCCGCTGAGCGGGATGCCGATGGCGACCGTCAGCAGGTACGCGGTCATGGTGATGTTCACGTCCGCTGCGGGGACAGCGAAGTCCGCCGAAATGCTGGGGATGGCGGTGGTGAGGACCGTCCCGTCAAGGAACTCCATGAAGAAGGTCGCCGCCACCAGGAGTGCCAGGCGAGGATTCCATCCCGGCCGGGTGCCTTCCGGCCGGGGTAAATTGCTGCGTGCCGCCATGGGCCAATCCTGCCACCCGCCCCGGCGCGGCGCCCTTCGCGTCCGTTGTGCGGACAGCGCATTCCAACCAGCCGCGTCGGCAGGGGAGTAGTACAGGTGGGTCCGGGAACGCAAAAGGCCCCGGTTCGGGGACCGGGGCCAAACGCGGAGACGGGGGGATTTGAACCCCCGGTCGAGTTTAACCCCGACCCTTCATTAGCAGTGAAGTCCATTCGGCCGCTCTGGCACGTCTCCAATTGCTATTCCTAGCCCACCAAGGATACGCAGATCCGGCCATGCAGTGCAAAACGGTGCCCGGCCGGTCGAACCGGCCGGCCACAAGGGTGCCACGCCAAGCCCGCCCTGGCCCCGGAACCGGGGCCAGGGCGCCCTACGGAAGGCGTTGCTCCGCGCGGACCATCCGAATTTCGGGCAGGTCCTCCCAGTCAGCAAGAACATCCCTGGCACCGTCAGGTTCAAAGCCGAAGCGGCGGTAGAAACCGATGGCCTTGCTGTTCCCGGCCGCCACCCAGAGACTCGCCGCATCGGTGCCCAACGCAGCGGTCAGCAGCTGGCGGCCAAGGCCGCGGCCTTGATGCGAGGCCAACAGGTACAGCCCCCACAGCTCCAGGTCGCCGGAAGGCGGCGGCTGATGCCCTTCGGGGGAAAACCCGGGGCCGGCAGCCGCCGCCGGCCGGCGAACCCCACGACTGTCCCGCCGTCGCATGCCACCCACGCCTCCGCGGGGTCCGGGCGGTCCAGCAGGTGCCGCCACAGGGCAAGCCGCCCTGCGGGATCCACGGAGGCAAGGAAAGCATCGCTCAACAATCCCCGGTACGTTTCCCGCCAGCAGCGGATGTGTACCTGGGCCAGTTGCTCAATGTCCCCGGCCACAGCCCTCCGGACCGCCACCCCGGCCGCCATTCAGCCGGCCAGCGCCTTCCAGAGGAAATGCTGGCTGCGGGCCTGCAGTGCCGCTGCCTGCCGGTTGTCGGAGGCGCCGGCGTGGCCGCCCTCCAGCGCTTCGTGGAACCACACGTTGGGGATCCCCATGGCCAGCATCCGGGCGGCCATCTTCCGCGCCTGGACCGGGCCCACGCGGTCGTCCGAGGTTGCCGTCCAGATGAAGGTTTCCGGGTATTCCACCGCGTCCTTGAGCAGGTGGTACGGCGAAAAAGTCCTGATGTACTCCCACTGTTCGGGAACATCCGGGTCGCCGTACTCGGCGATCCAGGAATGCCCGGCCGACAGCTTGGTGTACCGGCGCATGTCCAGCAGGGGCACACCGCAGGAAACCGCCCGGAAGAGTTCCGGGTAGCGGGTGAGCATGTTCCCCACCAGGAGGCCGCCGTTGGAACCGCCCACGCAACCGAGCCGCTGCGGGGAGGTCACGCCGCGGAAGATCAGGTCCCGGGCCACCGCTGCGAAGTCCTGGTACGCCTTGTGCCGGTTTTCCTTCAATGCGGCACGGTGCCAGGCCGGCCCGTACTCGCCTCCGCCGCGGATGTTCGCCACCACGTACACACCGCCGCGCGAGTGCGGCGCCTTCCCGTCGCTGCCGTCCGACAAGGCCGTCCGCCGCTCCAGCCAGGCCCGGCCGACCGTGCCGCTGTACGCGGGGGTCCGTGAGACCTCAAACCCGCCGTAGCCGGAGAGCTGGGTGGGGTTCTGCCCGTCCAAAGCCAACCCGCGCGGGGCTACCTGGAAATACGGGATCCGGGTCCCGTCGTCGGACACGGCGAAGTGCTGCTCCACCACGTAGTCGCCGTCAGCGAAGAAGGACGGCGAGGCCTTGATGGCCGCCTGCCGGCTCACTACACCGGGCGTTCCGTCGCCGTCCCCGTCGGGGGCACTCCGCTCCAGGGTGCCCCGCATCAGGGTGGTGGGGGTGGTGAAGCCCGTGGCGATGAGCCAAAAGTCATCGCCCGCTCCGCCGTTGGCTGGTTCGTCGTCCTCGTCGTCCACGGCGTAGGCGTTCACGTCATGCAGGGGCGGGCAGGCATCCAGAGGAGTGGCCGCCCAGCCGCCGTCGGCCGGCCGGGAGGGGTCCAGCACCCGGATCTCGGAGGAAACATCCCTGAGCAGGTTGAGCAGCAGGAAGTTCCGCGTCCAGCTCCAGGACTGCAGCGAGGTGTGCGAATCGGGCGTAAACAGGACGGTGAGTTGCCGGTTTCCCGCGAGGTAATCCTCGAAGCCGGCGGCGAGCAGTGCCCCGGACGGATAGGTGGTGCCGTCCACGGCCCAGTCCTGCTGTGGACGGAAGAGCAGCCATTCGCGGTGGGCGCTGACGTTGACGTCCGTGGGCACGTCAATCGGCACCCACTCGTCGCCCCGCAGCACCAGGTTGGTGCGGTTGAAGAAGTCGATATAGTCCACCGCGAAGGTCCGCTCAAAGCCGGGGGTGGAATCGTGCGCCACGATGGCCATCATGTGGTCCTCCGGCACCTCCAACAGGCGTGGAGCGTCCGCCAGCGAATCGCCGCGCTTGAGGGTCACCGCCGTCCGGGCGTACGAGGACGCCGTCTTGGGCAGGTCGGCCGCGGTCGAGGCGACGAGCAGGGTGTCGGCGTCCAGCCATGACACATTGCCTTTGGCCGTCGGCAGGTCGAATCCTCCCTGCGCCGGATCCACGAAGCCGCGTGCCTCGACGTCGAACTCGCGGTACCTGTTCGCGTCGCCGCCGTCGGGGGAGAGGGCCAGCAGTGCCAGCCGGTAGGGTTGGCCCGCGGCGGGGCGCAGGAACGTGGCGCCGTGGAAAACCCACTCTTCGCCTTCGGCCGTGGCCAGCGCGTCAACGTCCAGCAGGACATCCCATTCCGGGGAATCGGTGCAGTAGCTCTCCCACGTGGTCCGGCGCCAGAGGCCCTTGGGGTTCTGCCGGTCCTTCCAGAAGTTGTAGTACCAGTCGCCGCGCTTGCCCACCATGGCGATCCGGTCGGTGGAATCCAGGACTTCGAGGATGCCTGATTCCAGTTCCGCGTAGTCAGCGCCTTCGAGGAGGTCTTCGGTGCGGGAGTTCTGCTCCTTGACCCAGGCCAGCTGCTCCTCGCCATAGATGTCCTCCAGCCACACATTCTCGTCGACTGGTTCGGGAGCGGCGCCGGGGGACGCGGTAACGGGGGTGTCCCGGCCGGGACCGGACGCTTGATCAGCTGGTGTGGTGGTCATGCGCCCCATCCAAACAACATCCCCCAAGGCTGGCAAGTCAAGCGTCCGGGGCACCGGTTGCTTTGAGCCCGTACGCTGGATGGCGTGGAATTATCGCAGAGCAACCGGGCCGTCATCATCGGCGCCGGCCCCCGGGGCACCAGTGTGCTGGAGCGGCTGCTCGCCCACACCGCCGCCGCGGGACGCCTTGTGCGGCTCCACATCGACGTCGTGGACCCTTACCCCGCTGGTCCCGGTCACGTATGGCAGCCTGGGCAGTCCCGGCTGTTCCTCATGAACACCCAGTCCTTCTACCCCACGCTGATTCCCGAGGACCCGGCGCTGCCTGCCCCCGTTGCCGGCACCACGTTCGACCAGTGGCGGTTGCGGCAGCAGCAGAATCCGCTGCCGGCCCTCACCGATGACGAACGGGCGGAAATTGCGGTACTGGGCTCGCGTGATTTCCCCAGCCGCGCCCTGTACGGCCGGTACCTTCGCAGCACCCTGGAGGAGGTGCTGGCCAAGGCCCCCGACGGCGTCACCATCGAATTCCACGAAACGTCAGCGCTGTGGGTGCGCCCAGCCGCGGACGGAATGTTCGACGTCGGCCTGGCCGCCGGGGAAACCATCAGGGCCAACTCCGCGGTGCTCGCCCTGGGGCACATCCCTTCCCGGCTGAACCCGGAACAGCGCGACCTCCAGGACTCGGCCGCGCGGCTGGGTTTGCAGTACTTTCCGCCCGCAGCGCCCGCGGATGTGGATTGGTCCCGGGTCCCGGCCGGCGAACCTGTCCTGGTCCGCGGCATGGGGCTGAACTTCTTTGACACCATGGGCCAGCTCACCGAGGGCCGGGGCGGGAAGTTCGTCTCCACCGGCAACCGGCTTGAGTATGAGCCGTCCGGCCAGGAGCCGTTGATCATTGCGGCCTCCCGGCGCGGCACCCCGTACCGCGCCAAGGCTGCCCTGGACGGCTACTACGCACCCTCCGTCAGGCTGCGCTACCTCACCGAGGCCGCCATCGGGCGGCTGGCCAAGGCGGGAATCCGGCCCTCGTTCGACCATGACTTGTGGCCGCTGCTGCACCGTGACGCCCTGTGGGCCTACTACTCCACGCTGGTGCGCTCGCAGCCGGGAGCGGTACCTGACGCGCCGGCATTTCTTGCCGCGCTGGAGGAAGCCCTGCAGCCGCATGCGCACAGTGCCGTGAAGTGGGAGGACGGTGTGGAGAGCGTCCTTGCCGTCCACGTCGGCCCCAGGCACCGCCTGGACCTGCTGGGCCTGGCCGCTCCGCTGGCCGGCCGGTCGTTTGCGTCCCGGGCCGAGCACGACGCCGCCGTGGTGGAGTTCCTGCTCGACGATGCACGCCGTTCCGCGCTGGGCGAGGACGATCCGGTCAAGATGGCCATCGGCGCCCTGCACCACGGACGCGCCGTCCTCAAGACGGCAGTGGCCGACGGCGGCATCACCGATGAGTCCTGGGTGGCCGGACTGCGTGGCTGGTTTGAGTCCTTCGTTGAGGGCCTGGCCAGCGGGCCGCCGGCGCTGCGTTCCGAACAGCTCGCCGCGCTGGCCCGGGCCGGGGTGGTCAGCTTTGTTGGGCCGGACCCCAAATTCGGGGTGGACCGGAAGTCGGCGTCGTTTACGGCTTCCTCCCCGTGGGTTTCCGGGCCGCCGGCCACTGCGCGGACCATGGTGGAAGCGTTGGCCCCGGGCAACCGGGTGTCAGCCAACGATTCCCCCCTGCTCGAGCAGCTGCTGGCCGACGGGCTGGTCCGGTCCAAGCTGATGATGACCGCCGAAGGCGCCCCTGTGCAGTCCACCGGACTGGACGTGGAGCCCCACCCGTACCGCCCGGTGGGGGCCAACGGGTCTGTGACCGGGGGCCTGTTCGTGCTGGGACTGCAGTTGTCATCGGCACAATGGGGCACCGCAATCGCCGCCGAAGCCCTCCAGCCGGGAGGCCCGGCCTACCGCAGCGGCCAGCGCACGCTGCGCGATGCCGACGAAATCGCGGCAGCCATTCCTGTCCAGGGTGTAACCCACCAAGGCTCAATGGCGCATCCTGGTGTCAGCCGTGCGGGCAGGCCTGGGGGAGCTTAAAGCAAAAAACCCCTGGCGGCCGGTGCCGGCTGCCAGGGGTTCCCTTGCGGAAGGTAAGAGATTCGAACTCTTGGTACGGGGTTACCGCACACTGGTTTTCAAGACCAGCTCCTTCGGCCGCTCGGACAACCTTCCTCAGCTAGTAGTGTTTCATAGGCACTTGCCTGCAACAAAACAGGCCGCGGGCAGGAGCCCGGTGCACACTGGTTGCAGCCAGGATTTGAATCAGGAACGGGAGAAGTCCATGAAAGCCGTCTACATTACGGAACCGGGCGGCCCGGAAGTGCTGGAAGTCCGCGACGTGGATGCGCCGGTACCCGGCCAGGGGGAAGTGCTGATCGATGTGGTGGCTGCCGGCTTGAACCGGGCCGACGTCCAGCAGCGCCGCGGCTTCTACCCGCCGCCCCCTGGCGCCTCCGAGATCCCCGGGCTGGAAGTATCAGGCCGGATCGCGGGCTTCGGCCCCGGCGTCAGCAAGCCCTTCTCGGTGGGGGACAAGGTGGTGGCGCTGCTGGCAGGCGGCGGTTACGCCCAGCAGGTGGCGGTTCCGGCCGAGCAGGTTCTGCGCGTGCCCGAAGGGGTTGACCTGGTCACAGCGGCCTCCCTGCCTGAAGTGGCGGCTACGGTGTACTCCAACCTGATCATGACGGCGCAGCTGCAGCCGGGTGAGACCGTCCTGATCCATGGCGCCACGGGCGGAATCGGCACCATGGCCATCCAGCTCGCCAAGGCCTTTGGCGCCAAGGTTGCCACCACGGCCGGCACGGCCGAGAAGGTGGGCACCGCCAAGGCGTTCCTCGGTGCGGACATCGCCATCAACTACACGGAGGAGGACTTTCCCGAGAGCCTCCGGCGCCAAAATGACGGCAAGGGTGCCGATGTCATCCTGGACGTCGTGGGAGCCAAGTACCTTCAGCAAAACGTGGATGCGCTCGCGGATTACGGGCGCCTCATCGTGATCGGGCTGCAGGGCGGCACCAAGGGGGAGCTGGACCTGGGGCTGCTGTTGAAGAAGCGCGCGGCCGTGGTGGCCACGGCGTTGCGGCCCCGGCCCGTGGCGGAGAAGGGGGCCATCATGACCGCCGTCCGGGACGCCGTGTGGCCGCTGATCGTGGACGGCAGGATCCGCCCGCTCGTCGCCAAGACGTTCCCGCTGGACCAGGTCGGCGCGGCCCATCGCTACTTCGACAGCGGGCACCATGTGGGCAAGGTCCTGCTGGTCATGTAGGGCTTAGATACTCAGTATTGCCAGGGTCCCTCCGCCGGGTTAGTGTTGTCTATACGCGGTATGCACGGGTCTTGGGGGCTCGTGCATACCGGTAATGACCAGCCCGGGGGAGCATAATGTCCATACGCCACAGCCTCCTCGCCCTGCTGCAGGACCAGCCGCGCTACGGCTACCAGCTGCGGGTCGAGTTCGAGAACCGCACCGGGGCCACCTGGCCCTTGAACATCGGGCAGGTGTACACCACGCTGGACCGGCTGGAACGCGATGCGCTGGTAGCCAAGGACGGCGACGACGGCGAGGGCCACGTCGTCTACAGCATCACCCCGGCCGGCCAGGCCGAGGTCCGGAGCTGGTTCGCCGCGCCCGTAGAGCGCACCCACCCGCCCCGCAACGAGCTCGCCATCAAGCTCGCGCTCGCCGTGACGCTGCCCGGCGTGGACGTCCAGGCCATCATCCAGGCCCAGCGGGTGGCGTCCATCAGGGCCCTGCAGGATTACACCAAAGCCCGCCGCGACACCGCGGCGAACCAGCGCGCCGCGGACACCGCCTGGCTGCTGGTGCTTGACTCGCTGATCTTCCAAACCGAAGCGGAGGTCCGCTGGCTGGACCTCTGCGAGGCCAGGATGGTGCAGCAGGCGCAGTCCGCCGCGGCGGCCACTGCCCGGAAGACGTCCAACGGGGCCACGGAAGACGCCCCGCTGAACGCGGACACCCGCCGGTGAGCGTGCAGGGGCCGCAGCAGGTCCTCGAGCTCGCGAAAGTCGGCAGGACGTTCGGTGCGGGCGCGACGGCGGTCGCCGCGCTTCGCGACGTGGACCTCACCATCGGCGCGGGGGAGTTCGTCGCCGTCATGGGCCCCTCGGGCTCCGGCAAGTCCTCCCTGCTGGCCCTGGCCGGCGGCCTGGACCGTCCGACGTCGGGCGCTGTCTTCGTGGAGTCCACGCCCCTGGCGGGGCTGGGCCTGAACGAGCTGGCCCGGCTGCGCCGCCGCGCTGTGGGGTACGTGTTCCAGGACTTCAACCTGGTGCCCACCCTGACGGCCGAGGAGAACGTGGCGCTGCCCCTGGAACTGGACGGGACATCGACCAGGAAGGCGCACCGGCAGGCAGCCGACGCGCTCCGGCAGGTGGGGATACCCGAGCTCGCCTCCCGGTATATGGACCAGATGTCCGGCGGCCAGCAGCAGCGGGTGGCCATCGCCCGGGCCATTGTCGGCGAGCGGCGGCTGATCCTGGCCGACGAACCCACCGGGGCCCTGGACTCCACCACCGGCCAGGGGGTCATGGAGGTCCTGCGGTCCCGTGCCGACGCCGGTGCCGCCGTCATGCTTGTCACCCATGAGGCGCGGCACGCCGCCTGGGCTGACAGGGTGGTGTTCCTGCGGGATGGCCGGATCATCGACCAGGCCACCGCCATGCACGACCCCACCATGCTCCTCACCCAGGCCGGACTCTGATGCCGTTCGACCTGGCTCCGGCGCCGCATGGCCGCCGGAGCAGCCTTCGGGTTGCCCTGCGGCTGGCGCGCCGCGACATCGCCCGCCACAAGGGGCGGTCCCTTCTGATCATCCTGCTGATCATGGTGCCGGTGGCCGGGATGACCGGTGCCGCCACCCTCTACCAGAGCTCCCAGCGGACGCCCGCGGAAATCGTGGACTACGAACTCGGCGGCACGCAGGCCCGGTTCAGCGCCCTGCCGGTTCCGGGCGCCGATTCGCTCCAGGACCCGCTCAACGACGCCATGGTGGCCTCCAGCACCGGCCGTCATGACCCGGATTTCAAGCCGACCGACCCCCGCGATGTCCTTCCCGCCGGCTACCAAGTCCTGCCACAGCGCCTGCTGCAGCTGACCACCGGGGTGGGGGAAGCCCTTGTAGCACTGCAGGGCAGGGAAGTGGACGCACTCAACCCGGCCTTCGCCGGCAAGTACACGCTCCTGGACGGGCGTCCTCCGCGCGGCGCGGCGGAGGTCCTCGCCTCACCCGGGCTGCTGGCCCGCTTCCACCTCACCTTCGGCCAGGAAATCACGACGTCGGCAGGAACCTTTGTCCCGGTGGGCACCATCCGCGACGCCGGCTCGGCGGACAGCAACAGCTTCCTGTACCTGCAGTCCAACCAGGTGCCGGCGGACCTTGCCCCCGGCCCGCAATCCCACCTGTCGGTGTCGTATTACCTGGTGGGGCCTGAGCCCGTGACATGGGACTACATCAAGGACGCCAACAGCAAAGGCGTGGCTGTGCTGTCCCGCAGCGTGGTCCTGGACCCGCCGCCCCTCGAACAGCGCGTCGTCCCGGGTTCGCGGCCCCGCGACGACTCCTCGGCCCTAATGGCCGTCTACGCCACCTTCGGCCTGGTCGGCGCGCTCGCACTCCTGGAGATGGGCCTGCTGGCCGGCGCCGCCTTCGCCGTGGGAGCCAAGCAGCAGGTGCGCGAACTGGCCCTCCTGGCTTCCTCCGGGGCGGAAAGCCCCACCATCCGCGCGGTGGTCACGGCGGGCGGACTGTGGCTTGGCGGCATCGCTGTTGCCGCGGGGGCCGCGGTGGGGCTGGGAGCCGCTGCCGTCGTCGTCCATCTGGTCCGGCTGACCGGATCCGTCCGGCTGGCGGGCCTGCACCCGGACGTCCCCATGACACTGGCCGCTGCTGCCATGGGCCTGGCGGCCTGCATCCTGGCAGCCATGGTGCCGGCCCGGCAGGTGTCACGCCAGGCGGTACTTGGCGCGCTCAAATCCGGGCGGGCGCCGGGGCCGAAGACCCGGCGGTCAACCATTGCCGGTGCCGTGACGCTGGTCGCTGCGGCGGCGCTCCTGCTGACCGGCTGGGTGCTGGGAACGTCCACCGCAGATCCCGACCAGCGGGCCGCGGAGCTGCCGCTGGTGGTCAGTATCCTGATCCTCGGCGCGGTCCTTGGTGTTGCCGGCCTGGTCCTGGTCACCGGCTGGCTGGTCCTCCGCCTGACGTCCCGCACCCGGTGGATGTCCCTGTCCCTCCGGATGGCGGCGCGGGATTCGGCCAGGAATCGCGGACGGAGCGTCCCGGCCGTCGCCGCGGTACTCGCAGCCGCCGCGCTGGCCAGTGCTGCGATGGTGCTCTCGGCGAGCCAACAGGCGGGACTGCGGCAATCGCACTGGTGGGGCGGACTGGAAAACCAGGCGTCCCTGCCGCTGGTGGTGGACCCGCCGATCGCTGCCGGCGGCAGCAGGCGACCGCCCGTGCACGTGGACGCGTCCGCACTTTCCTCCGCCGTGTCCGGTGCCGTGGGCGCGGTGGAATGGACCCACCCCATCACCGCCCCGGAAAGCACCCGCACCTGCACTGACGCTCCGGCCGACCCTGAGTTGCCTGCCCGGACGTCCTCGTCCAACTGCCTGCAGTACTCACTGGCCCTGCCCGAAGCCAACGAGTGTCCGCGAACGCCGCAGGGGAGGCTGAAGGAGTCAGGTGATTGGCGTTGCCGCGGCTCGATGGCCCTTCGGTCGTCCTTCGACGGGACGGTCCTGGTGGGCGGCGAAGAGGACATTCGCGCCGTGCTGGGCCGGGACGCCACCCCGGAGGCCCTGGCCGTGTTGAACGCCGGCGGGATGGTGGTGACCAATCCGGTGTTCGTCAGCGACGGACACGTGCTGTTGCAGGCACAAGACGTACGGACCCATGAACCGGCCGTGCCAGGGCCCGGTACCGTCCCCATCACGGTCAGCAGCACGTCGCTCGCCGCGGCAGTGCTCGAACCGGTGGTCGCCGTCCCCTACTACGGCGTTGTGTCACCGGAAACCGCGCAGCGGCTTGAGTTGCACCCGGAACCTGCGGCCCTGCTGGTCCAATTGGCCAGGCACCCGTCAGCGGCGGAAACGGACGCGGCTTCCGCGGCGGCGGCATCCGTCTACGGGCAACCGGGAATGACATTCCGGGCTGAACCTGGCATCTCCCAGGACAGCCAGTGGACCACCTGGGTCATTGTCGCCGTCAGTGCGCTCATCACCTTCAGCGCCGCGGGGATCACCACTGGCCTGTCGATGGCAGACGCCCGCAAAGACCATGCCACGCTGGCCGGGGTTGGCGCCGCGCCGCGGTTGCGCAAGGCCCTGGCGGGGTCCCAGGCCCTGTTCACCAGCGGGATCGGGGCGGTGCTGGGAACGCTGGCGGGAACCGTGCCCGCTGTCCTCCTGGCCCTCTCCACGGACATGCGGACCGCCGTCGAGGTCCCGTGGCTGCACCTTTCGGTCCTCGTGGCGGCGGTGCCTTTGACGGGGGCGGCGCTCGCGTGGGTTTTCACCCGTTCCAGGCTGCCCATGTCACGGCGGGACCTGGGGTAGGAACCGGATTCGGCAGCCTGCCACCGTGTTCCCCGGGCCGGGTCCCGCTCGTTCGTCGCCGGTTCGCCGCCGCTCACCGCACAGCCTGGCGCCGCGCCGCCGTCGGACGTTCCCGGCGGGTTACCCGTTGGTAGGGTCCCAGTAGCAGAAGTGGGACAACTCTCAAGGAGGAGACATGGCCGGAATGCCGGACCAGCGGAAGAGCGGATCCCGGGCGGAGGGCGGACTGGCGACGGACCCGGATCTTCCCCCGCCGGCCGTGGACGAGGCCCGGCTCGAAGCCGAAGACCGGAAGTGGACGCCGGGCAAGATTGCGCTGTGGATGGCGATCGCGCTGCTGGGCGGGGTTGCCTGGTTCATGCTGGCGATCGTCCGTGGCGAAACCGTCAACGCGATCTGGTTTGTTTTCGCCTCCGTCTGCACGTACCTGATCGGCTACCGCTTCTACTCCAAGGTGATCGAACGCTACATCACCAAACCTGACGACCGCCGCGCCACGCCTGCCGAGTACAAGGCAGACGGGAAGGACTACGTCCGCACGGACCGGAACGTCCTCTTCGGCCACCACTTTGCCGCCATCGCCGGCGCCGGCCCGCTGGTGGGTCCCGTCATCGCCGCGCAGATGGGCTACCTGCCCGGCACCATCTGGATCATTCTCGGCGTCGTCCTCGCCGGCGCCGTGCAGGACTACCTCGTCCTCTTCTTCTCCATGCGCCGCGGCGGACGCTCGCTGGGGCAGATGGCGCGCGAGGAGCTCGGTGTCATCGGCGGCACCGCCGCCCTCATTGCCACCCTGCTCATCATGGTGATCATCGTCGCCATCCTGGCGCTCGTCGTCGTCAATGCCCTGGGTGAAAGCCCGTGGGGCGTGTTCTCCGTAGGCATGACCATCCCCATTGCCCTGTTCATGGGCGTGTACCTCCGCTACCTGCGTCCCGGCAAGGTGATGGAGGTCTCCATCATCGGCTTCGTCCTGCTGATGGCCGCCATCATCGGCGGCGGCGCCGTGGCCGGCACCGAATGGGGTGCAGCCTTCTTCCACCTGGACAAGGTCACCATCGCCTGGGGCCTCATCATTTACGGCTTCATCGCCGCGATCCTGCCGGTCTGGCTGCTCCTGGCGCCGCGTGACTACCTCTCCACGTTCATGAAGATCGGCGTCATCGTGATGCTCGCGCTGGCGATCGTGGTGGTCCGGCCGGAAATCACCGTCCCGGCGTTCAGCGAGTTCGCCGGCCGCGAGAACGGGCCGGTGTTCTCCGGCGCCCTGTTCCCGTTCCTGTTCGTCACCATCGCCTGCGGCGCCCTCTCTGGCTTCCACGCCCTGATCTCTTCCGGCACCACGCCCAAGCTCATCGAGAAGGAACGGCAAACCCGGTACATCGGTTACGGCGGAATGCTGATGGAATCCTTTGTCGCAATCATGGCGCTCGTGGCGGCCATCTCCATCGACCGGGGCATCTACTTCGCCATGAACGCACCGACGGCACTGACCGGCGGCACCGTGGAAACGGCTGCGCAGTGGGTCAACAGCCTGGGCCTGGCGGGGGTCAACATCACCCCCGACGTCCTCGCCCAGACCGCCAAGGACGTCGGCGAGCAGAGCATCATTTCCCGTTCCGGCGGCGCTCCAACGCTCGCCGTCGGACTGGCCCACATCATGCACCAGTTCATCGGCGGGACAGCCATGATGGCCTTCTGGTACCACTTCGCCATCATGTTCGAGGCACTTTTCATCCTCACGGCGGTGGACGCCGGCACCCGGGTGGCCCGATTCATGCTGCAGGACTCGATCGGAAACTTTGTCCCCAAGTTCAAAGAAGCCTCGTGGCGGCCGGGCGCCTGGCTCTGCACTGCCGTCATGGTCGCGGCGTGGGGTGCCGTGCTGCTGATGGGCGTCACCGATCCGCTCGGCGGCATCAACACCTTGTTCCCGCTGTTCGGCATCGCCAACCAGCTGCTGGCAGCGATCGCGCTGGCCGTATGCCTGGCCATCGTCGCCAAGCGCGGCACTTTCAAATACTTGTGGATCGTTGCCCTGCCGCTGGCCTTCGCCGCGGTGGTCACCATCACGGCCAGCTACCAGAAAATCTTCTCGCCCGTTCCCGCCGTGGGGTATTTCGCCAACAACGCGGCGTTCAGCAAGGCGCTGGCGGACGGCAAGACCGAGTTCGGCACCGCCAAGTCCGTGGCAGCCATGGAAGCCGTGGTCCGGAACACCGCCATCCAGGGTTGGCTGTCCGTGATCTTCGTGGTGCTCAGCATCATTGTGATCGCCACGGCGGTGCTCGCCACGGCCAAGGCGTTCAGGGACAGGGCGGCCGGGAAAGAGACCAAGGACAACGAAGACCCGGCCTTACCCTCGCGGGTGTTCGCCCCCGCCGGCCTGGCACCAACGGCAGCCGAGCGTCAGCTTGGCGCCGAGTGGGACAAGGTGCCCGCCGCCGCCCGCCTTGAAAGGGCCGGACACTGATGGGTGCCGGAACCACGGCGGTGGCGAATGGCTTTCGCGGGTTTGCACGCTACCTGGGAGGTGTCATGGGCGCGGATGCGTACGCCAAGTACCTGGAGCACCACAAGGCCTCCGGGCACCAGGAACCACCCCTCGGTGAGCGGGAATTCTGGCGGGAGCGCACGGACCGCCAGGACAACAACCCGCAGGGCAGGTGCTGCTGATTGAGCCCGCAGCGGACAAGGCGCCGGCGGCGTTCATGGAGTGGCCCGGGGCCGGATTCCGCATGAGAGTATGAACGCATGAGCGATCCCAATGACACTCAGGCAGCTGAGGACCTCCCGGTAGAAGGCACCACCGTTGATGACGGCCAGTCGCCGCTCCAGGCCCCGCGGGGAACGGACGGAAGGCAGCAGCGCAGCAGCCTGCATGACCTTGTTGACGAGCCCGCCAAGGTGATGCGGATCGGCACCATGATCAGGCAGCTTCTGGAAGAGGTAAAGTCCGCGCCCCTGGACGACGCTGCGAGGGGGCGGCTGGCAGCCATCCACAAGCGCTCCATCAAGGAGCTCGAGGACGGTCTTGCCCCCGAACTGGTAGCGGAACTGGACAGGATCAACCTGCCGTTTTCTGACAATGCCACCCCGTCAGATGCCGAACTCCGCATCGCCCAGGCCCAGCTGGTGGGCTGGCTGGAGGGCCTGTTCCACGGCATCCAGACGGCCATCGCGGCGCAGAACGCGGCACGGGAACACGCTGCGGCTCAGCTGCAGCTTCGCCAACTGCCGCCGGGCACCATGATTGCGCCCGGCGTCGTCATCGGTGAAAACGGTGAGCCCCAGCGCGCCCCGGCCGGGGCACGGCCTCCCGCGCCCGGCTCGCCCAACCAGCGTGACGACCCGGACCACGGTCCCGGCCAGTACCTGTAGGCTCCGCTTGGGCTTTTTCAGCGCCGCCAGGCAGGGGCGCAAAGATGACGTCGAACTCGGCAAGGGGCTGTGGCGCCGAGCGCACGACCGCTTCCACCGTGGTCTGGACCGCTTCCACCAGGTGCTCGAAGGGGTGGAGGACGACCAGCTGTACGGCGAGCTGGTAGGCATTGCCAACGACCTCGCGGCCCTGTTGCTGCGGGTCCGGGCAGTGTGCATGGAGGCACAGCGCCGTTCGCCCAGTGATGGCTTGGACATTCCGGCCGGACTGGCGGACGTGCACCGTGCCCTGTCCAAAGCGGGCAACTCACTGGCAACCACCGCGGAAGCGGCCGCCATGCTTCGTCTCGCCGTGGGCCCGGTCCCGGTAGGGGCGGCGTCCGTCCGGCGCCGCGCTGAAGCGGTCTTCCAGCAGGTTGACGACGCCGAACGCCGGCTCCGCGGGGAGTAGTTCTGTCCACGGCACGAAAATATTCCCGGTCCGGCCGAAGAATATTGCCGTTACGCGCCTGGCTGACAGAGCGGGAAATCAGGCGATGTGGTTCCGCGGCTTTGGCAGGATGAACTTATGACTCTTTCACCTACCTTGACTTTCAACGACGGAAACACGATCCCCCAGCTCGGCTACGGTGTGTGGCAGGTTGAGGACGATGTGGCTGAAAAGGTTGTCCGCCAGGCATTCGAAGCCGGCTTCCGCCACATTGATACGGCAAAGATTTACGGCAACGAGGCAGGCGTAGGCCGCGCTATTGCCAGCTCCGGCCTCTCGCCCGAACAGATTTTCATTACCACCAAGCTGTGGAACGCGGACCAGGGATACGAGCCGACCCTCGCCGCCTTCGAGGAGTCGATGGACCGCCTTGGCCTCGAAACCCTGGACCTGTACCTCATCCATTGGATGCAGCCCAAGCAGGACAAGTACGTCGACACCTGGAAGGCGCTGATCGAGCTCCAAAAGCGCGGCCGGGTCAAGTCCATTGGTGTTTCCAACTTCACCGCAGAAGGCCTGCAGCGCCTTATCGACGAAACGGGAGTGGTTCCGGCCATCCATCAGATCGAACTGCACCCCTATTTCAGCCAGCGCGAGCTGCGTAAGTTCGGCGCTGACAACGGCATCCTGACCCAGGCCTGGTCCCCGCTGGGCCAGGGCGGGGAGCTGCTGCAGGACCCTGCCGTAGCGTCCATCGCGGCCAAGCACCAGGCCACTCCGGCGCAGGTTGTTATCGCCTGGCACCTCGCGATCGGCAACGTGGTCATCCCCAAGTCGGTGACCGAGTCCCGCATCAAGGAGAACTTCGCAGCCCTTGAGGTCTCCCTGGATGCTGACGACGTCGACGCAATCAACGCGCTGGACCGGACTGCCAGCGGTGAAGGCCGCATCGGACCCGATCCCGCCGTGTCCGATTTCCAGTAAGCCCGCGGTTCCAGTAATCCGCGACGGCGGCCCAAGGCCTCACCCGGCCGGTGGACTCCCGCCACTCCAACGTCAGCCCCGCGCTGCCGGCAACCGCCAGCCGCGCGGGCTGACGCCTTTAACGCGGCCGGGTACGTCCCTGCGGCGGCCTGGCCTCCGCGGCGTTTCTGCGGTGGTCACGACGCTGCTGCGCTGCTGCTGCCTTCTTTCGGGGCGTGTCAGGCGGCGATTCTGACCGGCTCGACGCTGACGGCGTCCACCACGGCCCAGCTGTCCTCACCCGTGCACTGCCGGGTGGCAAAGCGTTCCGCTTCAACCAGGGTGTCGAAGACCTCGGCGCGGGCACGCCCACAGTCAGCATCGAAGTAGGTGACGTGAAATTCCTGAACGGCTTGGTTCTCCATGAATCCAGTGTGCAACCGGGGTCTGACATTCTTTGGAATCAGGCCCGCGTGTTGCCATCCGACCGGAGCTCGATAAAGCCGCAGGACCCGGACATCACGGCTTTTGGGACGCGGCAGCTGACGGTTCAAGGTCGGCAAGGGTCAGCAGGTGTGCAGGCCTTTCCGGGAACGGAAAAGTTGCGGTTACCGCCAGGGACGGACCGACGTGAACCAGCTCCCCGGGCGCCATGGCCCGCCAGCGCGGGTTATTGTCCATCGCTTTGGTAGCGAACAGGACGTGCGGGGACAGGGACAGATCCGTACTGCGGGAGTGGATCCGGGGGCTTCTGGCATCCAGCGGTGCTGCAGGGGCCGGTTCGGCGGCAGGGTTCCTCTCCAGGATGTACAACTCGTGGCTGGCCGGATACCGGAGCGCCCAGAGGTCGGTGGCAGTGGTGAGGATGAGGTTCAGGCTGTAGACCGGCAACTCCGCTGAGATCCATTCGATGGCCCGGATGATGCCTTCCCCGATGTCGCCGCCTGCACTCCGGGTTTGGGCCGTGATGAGGGCGAACAGCCGCTCACTGTCGGTCTGGCCCTGTACCAGGTCCGCAACTCCCAGTTCCGCGAGACGGCGGTCAAGCCGTTCGATGCCGGCGAAAGCGCCGTTGTGGGCAAAGAGCCGGCCGTCCTGCATGAACGGGTGCGTATTCACCAGGGTGCGTGCACCGGTGCTCGCGTACCTGACGTGGGCCAGGAAGGTGGTGCTCCGCAGCTCACGCGCCTCGCGGGCAAAAGTGTGGTCTTCCCAAGCCGCCAGCGGCCTTTTGGTCAGCCTGGCCCTGCCATCCGCGTCGAAGGTCCCGATGCCGGCCCCGTCGGGCTCGCGCCGGCTTTGCTCGGTGAGGCTGTCCGGGGCATCCAACAGCCAAAATGTCGCCCGAACGGTTCGCGGACCGGCGTGCAGCCCGAACAATCGGCACATGGCGCGTCCTCCGGGCCGCTAGTGGTGGAAGGCGGGCGTCTGCCCCTCGGAGGGCATGGGCGCAGTCAGTGCGTCCAGGTAGGCGACTTCCTTCTTGAGGTCTGCCAGGAAGCTGGCGGCGAGGTCGCGGGTGAAGCCGTTGCGGACCACGATGCGTTGGACCGTGGTGTCGCTGAGCCCTTCGGGCAGCGGATAGGCGGGGACAAGCCACCCGTTCATCCGGAGCCGCTCGGACAAATGGTGCAGATTCCAGTTCTTGGTGTGGCCGTCGGCGAGTTGCCACGCAAAGACCGGAATGTCGGAACCGTCACTCCACAGGGTGAATGCTTCCATGGCCCCGATCTCCCTGGAGAGATACACAGCAACGTCACGGGAGGTGGCTTGCACGGACTTGTAGCCGGCGAAGCCCAGCCGCAGGAACAGGTAGTACTGCAGCAGTACCTGGGCGCCGGGCCGGGAAAAGTTCAAGGCGAAGGTGGGCATGTCGCCGCCCAGGTAGCTCACGTGGAAGATGAGGTCCTCGGGCAATGCGTCCTCGTCCCGCCACACGATCCAGCCGAGTCCCGGGTACACCAGCCCGTATTTGTGGCCAGAGGTGTTGATCGAGGCCACGCGGGGGAGCCGGAAGTCCCAGGCCAGTTCCGGCTGCAGGAAGGGGGCGATCATGGCCCCGGACGCCCCGTCGACGTGGATGGGGATGTCCAGGCCCTGGCCTGCCTGGATAGCGTCCAGGGCGGCGGAGATCCCCTCGACGGACTCATAGGCACCGGTATACGTCACACCCATGATGGCCACGACCCCAATAGTGTTCCCATCCACGTACCGCTCCAGGTCATGGCCGTCCAGCTTGGGGTGGTCCGCCGAGACGGGTACGAAGCGCGCTTCCACTTCCCAGTAATTGCAGAACTTCTCCCAGCACACTTGGACTGCTGAACTAAGCACGATGTTGGGTTTGTCCGTCGGTTGTCCTGCGGCGCGGCGACGGTGCTGCCAGCGGCGCTTCAGGGCGAGGCCGCCGAGCATGCACGCCTCGGAGGAGCCGATGGTGGAGGTGCCAACTGTCTTCGCCGGATCCGGCGCGTTCCACAGGTCGGCGAGCATCCGCCAGCACCGGGTCTCGATGAGCGCTGTCTGCGGGTATTCGTCCTTGTCGATCATGTTCTTGTCGAAGGTTTCCGCATAGAGCTGTGACGCCTCCCGTTCCATCCACGTCCCCACGAACGTTGCCAGGTTCAGCCGTGAGTTGCCGTCCAGCATCGCCTCGTCGTGGACCATCTGGTAGGCCGTGGAGGGCAAAGATTCTCCCTCGGGAATCGTAAAACGCGGGAAGAGGGTGGCTTCCCCCGGCCGGCTGAACAAGGGGTTCAGCTCAACGCTTGTTTCGGGTTCATGCTTCGATGTCCGGTGTGACCTTGTCATTGCAGGGTTCCTTCGAGCTCGTGAACGCCGGGCATTGCGGCTGGTGTCCACGTTACAAAGGAACAGCGGCCGCCGGCAGCTGGCGCCTTGGTTGTGGGCTGGTTAGTTGCTGTCAAGGCGAAGCACGCGTTCATGTGCGAGCATTGCGGCGCGGCTCGCCTTGTCGGCCGCCCGGGCCGCCTGCTTGGCTTCGGCGGACGTGGCGGCCAGCTTCCTGCGGGCGTTCTCCAGCCGTTCTTCGGCGGCCTTCAGCCTCTCCCTGAGCCCGGCTGTCTCCTGCTGCAGTTCCGCAATTTCGGTTCGCGCCTGCTCGGCGTCAGCCTGCAGGTCCGCGGAACGCCGGGAGGCGTTTTCCTCCGCAGCCTGGGCCTCGGCGTGGGCAGCCTTGGCGCGTTCCAGCGCCGGCGGCGAGGCTGGCCGCGGAGTCTGGCGTACTGCCTCAAGGCGGGGCTTGGCGGGCCTGGGCTGGGAGGCGGGTTGCGGCGTCGTCCGCGTCCTTGCTGCCGTTGTGTCCAGTGCAGCCGGGGGAGGCGTTGACTTGGGGGAGGACGACACAGTGGGGAGCGTTCCGGGGAGGGCCACCGCCCCGCCCAGGTCCACCTGGTTGACGCCGTCGGCGGACAGGACCTTCAGCAGGCGGCCGCTCGCAACGGCCGCGGCTGCTCCCTCATCTGCCGTCAGCGCCCGCAGGGTCTCCTCAACGTCCGCTGCCATGGGTCCGCTGATGGGGCGTCCCTGCTCCGCTGCGACAGTCCGGGCGGTGTCGACGGCGGCAGCCAGCAGGGTGCGGCGCTCGCGGGCAAGCGAACGGAGGGCAGCGGCATCCAGCGATTCCTGCGCGGAGCGCATCCTTTCCCCCAGGGCGGACAGGCCAGCCAGGACGTCAGGTCGTTGCCGGGCCAGCATGTTCACCGCCCAGGCGGCCACCGACGGTTTCGGCAGGGCGCGGATCGCCGCCGCCAGCTCCTTGTCCTGTCCCGCCGCCTCCTTGGCGGCAGCAGCCCGGGCCGTGATGAAGCCGTCAAGATCCCCGGCATAAAGCCTGTCCGCACTGTCCACCAGGGCTTCGTCTTCCATGCCGCCATCTTAGGTGCCGGCCGTTGCACCGGTGTCCGTCCGGTCCGGCCGGTGTCCGGAGTCCCTGTTACTCGTGACCGGGGAGGGGTATGTTGCTCGAATGGACGATTCTTATCAGGTGATTGTGGTTGGCGGCGGTTTCGCCGGAAAGACGGCCGCCGAGGAGTTGGGCCGCAAGGGTATCCGGGTGTTGCTGGTCGATACGAACAACTATCAGCAGTTCCAGCCGCTGCTCTACCAGGTGGCTGCGTCCCAGATCGGCGTCTCGGCGGTCACCCGGCCGCTCCGCTCCGAATTCCGGCGCATCAACAGCGTGCGGGTCCTGACGGCGGAGGTGACCGCCATCGATGCTGCCAACCGCACTGTCACAACCCGGGACGGATCCAGCTACCGGGCCCGGGCCCTGGTGATCGCCACCGGTGCGGTGCCGAATTTCTTCAACACGCCGGGCGCCGAAGAACACGCCTACCCGCTGTACTCGGTGGCCGATGCCACCCGCCTCAGCGCCGCCATCACCGCAATGCTGGACGAGGCCGACCGTGAGCCCGCTGCCGGGGCCGACGTCATCGTGGTGGGCGGTGGCCCCACGGGCGTGGAGACCGCAGGAGCGTTGGCCGAGAACGTCAAATACCTGGTGCCGAAGTACTTTTCGCCGGGGCTGGCCGCACGCTGCCACGTGCATTTGATGGATATGGTTCCCAACGTGCTGGCCGCCTTCTCGGAAAAATCCCAGGCCTACGCACGGGACCGCCTGACCAAGCTGGGAGTCCAGTTACACATGGGCCAGGCCGTGGGCGACGTAAGGCCTGACGGTGTGACCCTCAAGGATGGGACCGATATTCCTGCCCGGATCGTGGTGTGGGCAGGTGGACTCCAGGCCGGCAGGATCATTGCGGAGTCCGGACTGAAACAAGGCCGGGGCGGACGCGTGGATGTCCAACCCGACCTGACGGTTCCTGGCTTCGAGGGCGTCTACGTGCTGGGTGACTCCGCCAACATCACCGATGCCGCTGGCCACAAATTGCCGCAGCTCGGGTCGGTGGCCCAGCAATCGGGCAAATGGGCCGCGCGAAACATCTATGCGGACCTGACCGGCGGCACACGGGAGCCCTTCCGGTACTGGGACAAGGGATACATGGCCATGGTGGGCCGGGGCGCAGCGGTGGCGGAGCTGGGGCGCCGGCGCCTGCAATTGCAGGGGCCGCTGGCTTTCGTGTCCTGGCTCGCTGTCCATCTCGCCCTGCTGCCCGGATTCCAGCAGAAAGTCCGGGCCTTGTTCTCGTGGGCGAACGGCTACCTCACGCACAGCCCGGCGCAGGTGGTGGTGGGACGGCCGGATTAGGCGCGGGCCGCCGTCGTTATTCCGTGGCGAAGCCCAGGAGGCGGCCCGCGGTGGTCCAGCCGGACTCCTGAAAGCCGGCGGCTGCATCCGGTTCAACCACCATGTTCAGGTCCCCGGCACCATGCAAAAATGCTTCTTCAGCCATGGCCGCGAACAGGGCACGCGTGAAAACCTCTTGGTCCGGGCCCTCGGGGACTTCGAGGATGGCGACGACCGCAACTTCGTCGCGCACCTGGATGCGGCCCCTGGCCACCGGGTGGTCAAAGACAGTGATTTCGACGGCGTCGTAGGTTTCCATGGGTGCCAGGGCCACCTGGGAATTCTCGGGCAGGTCGAGGCCCGTGTTCAGCTGGGCTGTCGGGGCGCTCAGCAGAAGCCTCTCGGCGGCGGGGGAGAATCCAGGCGGGGCGGGCACCTCCGCTGCGGCTCCGGCGACGATCAGGGTCAGGCGTGCCCCTGGCCTGCCCGCAGCCGTGCTGGCCAGCTCTTCCGAATCCGGGCCGGGCCAGCCTGCCACGTACTCCTGCCCTCCAGCGGCGCTTCCGGGGCCGTCGTCCAGGATGAAGCCGGCGCCTGCCGGATCGGCGGACCGGCCCTGCAGGTCGGCCCAGGCGGGGACCCAGCCGAGCGTCGGGGCTTCGTGCTGTTCCGGCATCCGGGGTTCCTAACGTCAGAGTGCGGCCGTTGCCCGCACGGTCCTGTTGAATCGGTCGACGCGGGCGTCCCTGCCAACGTATCGGATCAGCCGTGGGGCCGCCAACGCCCGGGGGCGACGGTGGTCAGGGCAGGTGGGTGAAGGACATTCCTGCCGCCAGCAGTTTGTCGAGGGCGTGGGCCACGCCCTCAGCCGTTCCGCCGTTCGGGTGGTTGCCATGGCAGATCACCACATCACCTGGCCTCGCCTTGCCGATTTCCTTGGCGACGACGGCGGGCGGATAGGTTGCGCCGCCGTCGCCGTTGACGCTGAAGCCTGCAGGCCTGACACCCAGGGCACGGAGTATGTCGGCGGCGACGTCGTCCATGTAGGCGGTGCCGGGGCGGAAGTAGCGGGGGCGGCCGCCGGTGAGCCCCGTCAGCGACAGATCGTTGGGGATGACCTCATCATAGACTTCTCCGGCGTTCCTGGTGCCGGGAATCCCATAGGCGTTGTTTCCGGTGGTGGACAGCGGCTTGTGCGAGGTTCCGTGGTTGGCCAGTTCGAACAGCGGGTCCGCTGCCAGTTGCCGCGCCGTTGCGGGGTTGGCGGTGATCCACCGCGAGTTCAGGAAGAGCGTGGCCGGAATGTGCCGCTGGCGCAGGGTGTCGAGCAACGCCTGGTCGTAGCCGTTGCCGCCGGGTCCACCGCAAAAGTCGAAGGTCAGGGAGATGCCCTGGGAGGCGGGGTGGAAGCCTGGTCACGACGCCCGGGGCCTCAAGGCCCCAGTAGCGGGCCTGGTGCTTTCCATAAGCGGCAACAATCTCCGCGCGTGAGGGCACGGGCGGCAGTGAAACGGGAAGCGGGGACGAATCGTCGGGATTCACATCGAGGATCCGGGCGGGAGCGCGTGTGGCAACGCTTGATGGTTCCGCAACTGTTCCTGCAGCGTCAGCCGCACCCTTCCTGTCGGGCTCGAGGTCCGGAACGGCCGCCGAGAGCGTGAGTACCGCCGCCAGCAGGACTGCTCTGCGGCCGGGGCCTTTACCGTCCTGGCTCATGTGGCGTGCGCCCTGTGGTTCCAACGCTAGTTCCCCCGCAGGGACTTCAGGCCGTCCCACGACTGATCCCTGTTGACCCTGAACCTGGGAGTGCTGGATGAGGTGGGGAAAGGCACTACCGGCTGTGCGACGGCGCACGGAACAGCAGCCGGAACGAAGGGGGTCATGACGGGATGATACCCCGGTTTCCTTGACATTCCGTGAACCCGGAACCGCAGCGGAGTGCCTGCGTGCATTTCTGGCCACTAACCGGCGCAAGACCCGGCAATCGTCGGCAAAGCAGAACGACGGCAGGGAAGCGAGTTGCTTTCGCCGGGGCTGCACACATTGAATCCGACGTCCACTACCGATAGAAAGACATTGTGAAGCAGAGTATTTTCGCCCGCGTCGCCCAGCTCGCGAAGGCCAACCTGAATGCCCTCCTGGACTCAGCGGAAGACCCGAAGAAGATGCTGGACCAGATGGTCCGGGACTACTCGGAGAATATCCGTGAAGCTGAGGCAGCGGTCGCCCAGACCATCGGCAACCTCCGGATGGCAGAGGACGACCACGCCCGCGCCGTCAACGACGCCAGCACCTGGGGCCGCAAGGCGGTCGCCGCGTCCCGCAAGGCCGACGAATTCCGGGCCGCCGGGAACAGTGTGGACGCCGACAAGTTCGACGCCCTCGCCAGGCTCGCTCTCCAGCGGCAGATGTCCGCCGAATCGACGGCTAAGGCGCAGGCGCCTGCCCTGGCCGCGCAAAACGAGGTCGTCGACAAACTCAAACAGGGGCTCGACCAGATGCGCGGCAAGCTCGGTGAGCTGACCGCCAAGCGCAACCAGCTCGTCAACCGTGCCAGGGTTGCCGCCGCCCAGTCGCAGGTGAACGACGCTCTCAAAGCCCTGGATACCGGGGACCCAACCTCGGCTATCGGCCGCTACGAGGAGAACATCCGCCGGCAGGAAGCCACGGTCCGCGGCCAGCAGGAACTCGCCGCATCATCCCTGGACGCACAGTTCGCCTCCCTCGAAGACCTCGGAGAGCAGACCGAATTGGAGGCACGGCTCGCCGCGCTCAAGTCCATGGACCGGAAAGCCCTCGACCACTGAGGCTCTTCGCTGAAGGCGCTTGACCCTTAACCGCCAGGTCTGGCGGAGTGGCCAGCGGGAGCCCCTGTGAAGGCGGTTTCGGTTAGTCGTCTTAGGCACCCGAATTTTCCATCAAAGCTTGCAAGATCCCTTGCCGTGCGGCGGTGTGGCGGGCTTGGATCGCTTCATGAGAACACCGCCGAGCAACCGGCTGACAGTTGGCTCCGTAACCATCGAGGCGGGGAAGATCCGTCGGAAGAATATGGATTCCATCCTCGATCTGGGATTCCTCTGCGCACCTGCCCCGGGCTCCGTGCTGCCCTCACTTGCGGACGTCAACGACGTCATTGCTGGAGTCACCCTTCCCTCGGCGCCACATCAGCGGTTCCATGCCGTACGGATCGGTCAGGGAATTGTCTTCTTCGTTTCTCCGGTCTCTCCCAGCTATGCGATTCGCGTCGCACAGGCCACTGCCCAAGCCCTACAGCTCTTGGGCTTCACTGGAACCATCACGGCATGCGCGGACAGACTAGGTCCCCGGCCCCGAAAAAAGCCGCGATATGCCTACAACGCCTCCATCTGCGCGGCTGACGCCGCGACCGACCAGGACTGGATGCCGCTGGCGTTCCGGGAGGTGAAAGACAACCAGTCGTGTTGGGCCGCTGAATCGCCGGCTTTCTCGACCTTGGTTAATCACCTGACCGGATGGGCTGCCGACAACACCAAAGGCCCGATCCTTGCAGGCCTCCACTTCACGATGACTCGGTGCGACCCCGATCAGGCCGCCGCAGTACTCAAACAGTGCTGTGGTGACGTCGGATGGGCCAATCTGCTCTTTCCCACAAAACACGGTGACTGGTACGCAAACTTTTCACGCGAAGGGTGGGTTCAGATCGGAGTCGAGTACAAAGACGGGGAACCGGAAGGTCTCAACGCTCTTACTGCGTTGCTCCAGGACCTGGCGCCGGTGTACGACTACGCCGCCGTCACGTTCAACCATTTTGGGGCCGTCACAGCCAACAGCGTGATGATGTCGTCGGGTGTTCCGGGTCCCTCAGATTCCAAGTTCGCAGCAGATCATTCCTTTGCGAAGACGTTCGCGCCAGGAATTTTCGCCTTTCAGGTCCTGGGACCCGGCCACCCGGAGTTGAAACCGGGGGACGCTTGGGAGACTTTCCCCCTCGACGGCGGTAAGCGAATGGTCATTTCCCGGGACCCGGGTGCCTGGTGGGGGCGGCAGGAAGGCTACCCCGAAACCGGTTTTGACGCCCTCAGAGAGGCCAACAAACAGCTGCTCGGCAAATGGGCCGTTCCCGTGACGACGCCCGGCGCCGATCCAACGTGAGGCCATGAGCTGGGATGCGACCCCGATGAGCCACGGAGCTATCGGTGCGCCGATTGGGCTGGCGCGCCGCGCCTGAAACCGTATGTCCTAATACAGGATTGCGGGACGACCGACGAATCCATCCCACATCGTTTTCTGACGATCGAGCAGGTCGCGGAAGACCTGAACGTGAAGGCCAACCAGATCCGGTTCCTGATCAAGTCCGGGGACCTTCGCGGGATCCGGGTCGGTGCCCGGGGTGTGTGGTGCATCGGGGCCGCCGGCCTGATCCAGGACGTTGAGGACTACATCGCCGAGGCGCACCGCCGCACCGCCGCACCGCTGAGCGGATTGCGGCCGGAGAAGTGGGGGAGGACACGCACGCCTCGGAGGCATGAGAAAGGATCCGGGGAGTCTGCGCGAACTTCATGACCCACCTGCTCTGGGCCGTCCCGTATCTGGCCTCCGGATGCGTTTGATGAGGATGCGCACTATAGGGACCAGGAAGTACAGGATCAGTAGACCCGATATGACTGCCAGGACGCTTGCGGCAAGGGACCCGATAATAGGCCCGCTTTCGCAGTAGCTCTCTCCCTGCCCGGGAGCGTAATCGGTGCAATGTCCGACTTGCATGACGGACCAGGGCAGAAGGAAGACCACGACGGCGACAATGCCAATCATCCAAGGCCAAAGTTGGGTCCAGGGCCATGAGGGCTCTCCCCGTTTTCTCATCACCGGGGCTGATGCGTGGGGTGGATGACGCCGTAGGGGACGTAGAAGAAGACCGGCGCAAAGACCAGGGTCGGGGCCACGCTGTCAGGGTCAATCATCACTGGGCTTCTTCCGGCCAGTACTTCTGCGCACCGGCGGCAGCGTCGCGGAGCTGCGTGCCGTCCACGGTGATGGAGGATTCGGGCATACCCATGTCGGTCCATTGGGCGACCAGCCGCAGGTCCCCGGCGGGCGGTAGCGGCCACAGCCACAAAGTTCCGGACCCTGCCAGTTCGTCATCTCCACCGCCGCCTCCTTGGTTCTGAAGGTAGAGGACTGGTGGGTCAGGGCGGTAGGTCGGGTCGTCGGGCTTGTAAGGTGATGGAATGCTGCCAGTGCTGGCCTTCGATCCGTCTGAGATCTGGACGCCGAAGAGGAGCTCCGTGCCTTTACTCGCACTGATCGGGACGTGCCTTGAACCGAAGAAAGTTGCGTGGAGCATGGCCCATTCCTTATCCGTCTCATCACCGCGTCGTAGTAACCAGGAGACGTCAATGAGGCAGCCAGTGGAGAAAACGTGCGCGCCCCTAACGGCGAGGATGCGCGTGGGACTCCGGTACAGGAACTGGCCAAGGTGGACGACGGCCGGCAGTTCGTCGGCGGGAGCACCAGACCATTCCGGGCGGACAGGCTTCGGAGTTCTGGGCCGCGAGGGGAAGTCCGGTGCAGGAAAGCCCTGAAAGAAGGTCATGGTCATCCTTGGTTTGCTAGCTGCGACCGACCAGCGGAACAGTGGCCTAAGCCGCTCTGGATCCCCCAATCCGTCCTAACCCGCCCCAGTCTATCCCCGGCCCTTGACGACTTGACCGGACAGAACGCTGGTAGGCTCCGGCACATGCTGCGATGGGATGGCGGACGGTTATCGACCCTGCAGGCTGACGTGGTGAGCGCTTGGCTGCACAGGCCAGAGCTTATTGCCGACCTGTCTTGGGGGCAGCTGGACACGCAGGTCCTGCAGGTTCAGGTAAACGGCTCCATGGTGATCGTGAAATCCGCGGGCCCCGCGAACCACCACATAGGGCGGGAGATCAGCGCGCACACGTCCTACACCCGTCCCCTCGTCGAACGGGGGCGGGCAGGGCGGATGCTGCACTCCAGCCGGGAGCTGAACCTTCTGGTTCTTGAATATCTGGACGGTGACCTCCTGGAGAACACCGACGTCGAATTCGCCGAAGACGTTCACTTCCAGGCAGGTGAGCTACTCAAGGCACTGCACGCCCAGGAACGAAGAATCGACGAACACTACGAGTTCCGCGAAACAGCAAAATCCATAAACTGGCTGGACAAACAGCATCGCATTGAATCGGCTGTGGAACAGGAAGTCCGCTGTCGGCTGGCCGAGTACCGGCCGCAGCCAATAGATGTTGTTCCCACACATGGGGACTGGCAGCCCAGGAACTGGCTTAGCGATCACGGCGCGGTAAAGGCAATTGACTTCGGCCGCTTCGACTTTCGTCCCGCAGCCACAGATTTCTGCAGGCTGACGGTCCAGCAGTGGCAGCAGGCTCCGGGCCTGGAGGTAGCCTTCCTGCATGGGTACGGCGAAGACCCTCGATCCCAGACTGTCTGGCGGATGAACCTGCTGCGCGAAGCCGTGGGGACGGCTGTCTGGGCCCATATCGTAGGCGATGAAGCCTTTGAATCCCAAGGGCACCGGATGTTGCATCAGGCACTCCAACACTTTTGAGTGAACGAGCTTCTCACCGTCGATAGGTGGTGCACTCCCGGGAGGTGGCAGTCCTGTTCGTGGGTACCCGGCCGGTGGACGCCATCAACTTCCATCACGAATTGCTGGGTGTCGACGACCCGAAAGGCTTCTTCACGCGTCCAGGCTGAACATAGAGTGCGAAGCCTACGCTCATGAGAAAGGCATGACGGAACGCGGACAATCTGGGGAACTGGTGGGGGAGAAATCCGCTGCGACAGGTTTGGCGACCCACGTCTTTGTCCGCACCGGTGGCTCAGGAGCTTGTCAGGCCCGTTGGCTCTTCGCCAGCAGTGTGGGTAGCGGCCATCCCACCAGCCTCCCTTCCAGAAGGCTGAGCGGCACACCTGGTCCCAGGAGTAGAACGAATACTTCAGGCAGGGGAAAAAGCCCACCCTTTCTGGGAAGAATGATGTGTTTGCAGGTGACATCCGCGGACGTGGTTGAGGCGACTCCTGCATAGCTGTTCGTTGTCCTTGCGGGATATCGATTACCCGGCGCCCGGGAGCCAGGCAACGGGAATCAGCGCCTTAAGGTCGGAATTGGGCAACCCTATGGCCGGCTGTTTGCGCCCCGCCCCGGCCGTCCTTGCCGCCAGCCCGGGGACGACCTGGTTCAGCATCCATTCCGGATCAGGTGCCTGGCGTTTGGGCTGGGTCCCAGGGCTGACCCCAGCCGTGGGCTGAGCAGCTCCTGGGTGTCCTCGGATTTGTGCATCTCCACGTTCTCTTGGTTGGTGGGACCCCCATCGGTTGGGCGCAGGTGCCGTGCCTTGGCCAGGGCAATCAGCAGCGTCAGGATGGTGCCCATCCACGCCAACCCAGCAAGGAATACCAGGCCGATCGCCGCTAAGGGGTGCATGCCGACAGCCTAGGACGCTTGGGCCGGGATTCGCGGGAGCAACCCCGGGACGACGCGAAAAGGGTGCGCCCCGTTTGAACTGAGCGCACCCTTTTCAATTCCCCTCGCACCGGATCCCCATCCGATTACACCTATCATAAGCATGCTTAGTAATGTGTTGGCAAGCCCAGTTCCTACTTGGGCGGATGCTCGAGGATGGCGTCCGCGATGATCTCCGGGCGGTTGAACAGCATGAAATGGTCCGTATCGACGTCGCGGACATCTGTCACTGCTTCGCGTGCCCATGCCCGCGCTTCCTGGCTGGTCAGATTGTCATGTGCTCCCAGGAGTACGGTCGTGGGAATCTCGGCCCAGGCCTCGGCCGGGACGGGATCGCTGCGGGTCTTTTTCGTGGCGAACCTGCGGGGGTGGTCTTTCAGGAAGGCGCGCACTTCGTCAGGGAGCCGCAAACCGGCTTCATCCTCGCTGAGCCACCAGTCCCCGTCCAGGGCATGCCGGCCGTGCTCGTCATGATGCATGTGCTCCATCGCGTCCACCCAGCTCGCATCACGGACTTCGGAATGCCGCTTCAGGGGAGGGGACGAGACGTACACCAGATGGGCCACGTTGTCCATGCCGTGGGCCGCAATCCCCACAACATCACAGCCATAGGACCAGCCGACAACGACCGTGGGTGCCGGGCTTGCCTCGATGGCCGCACGGACCTCGTCAGCGTCTTCGAGCAGCCCAGCGTCGGGCAAGCGGTGCGATGGGAGATCCGGTGCGACCACCTGCAGGTTGGGTTGCTTTTTGAGTGCACGCTGGACCCACGCCCAGTCTTCGGGGACACCCCACATGCCGTGTACGAGAACAACGCCTTGTGGCACTAGGCCTTGCTTGTCATCCATGGCCCGAAGATAGTCCCGGGCGACTCCCGGCCTAAGGGTACAAAGGCCCTACCGCCAGCGGGTGCTCTAGCGAATTGATGCGGGCGGCTCAAGTCCCGTCTAGCCTGAGGTAGAGCCCAGGCATGCATTGGCTCAGCGAGGCACAGTCGGTTATGGAACGTGACGCCTCGCGCGAGGTGTTGGCCACCAGCCGCGCCCAGGTAGGCCGCCAAACTGGTTCGGCCTTTGTCCATGACTTTGTGGTGGTTCCAAGCGAAGAGAGGACGGAGCGCAGGCGCCGTCATGTTCATCCATCGACGGGTTGTGCGCGCATGCCAGTATCAGAGGGCACTCCTTACGTCCCCTTCTTGGGAGAGCTCCATTGGCCTGTCCCTTCCAGCTGCGCGGTTGATTTGGACTCCAAAAGCCGGGGAGGGCCCTGACGTACGTTTTCCAGGGTGAAGGACAGGGATTACGGCAGTTTGAGCTCCAAACTATTTCGACGCCGGTCCCACCACCCCCCCCCAATCCGCAGTCAGTCTCCTGAGCTTAACCTGCTCGCCGTGGGCAGTTCGAGCAGTGCTGATTCCCTCGTACACGGAGCCTGGATAGCATCGCCTGCTCGATGCGGGTAGCCGTGTCGTGATCACCGCACATATGCAGCCAATGACTCAGATCTTCGTACCCACCCTCAACGTTCACCTGCCAGGCCAAAGTGTGCCCTGCGCGCGGGGCAGCCACCCGTTAACCAGCGAAAAACCCCGGAAACCCCTAAAACAAGGGGCTGTCCGGGGTTTATCCCGAGCTTCCTATCAGAATCGAACTGATGACCTTTTCATTACGAGTGAAACGCTCTACCGACTGAGCTAAGGAAGCACCGCACGAATTCCCCGGCTGAACCGGGCGCTTCATGCAAGAGTCAACTGTAATAGAGTCTCCGCGCCCCGGTCAAAATGGGACAACCGGAAGCCGGTGAGGGGTTCAACACACGGTGTTATCGGCCGGAAGCTTGCCGCCCACCAGGTAGTTGTCCACCGAATCTTCAAGACAGCTGTTGGCCCGGCCGTAAGCAGTGTGCCCCTCGCCCTTCCATGTGAGCAGCGAGGCGTTCCCCAGCTGTTTGCGCAAAGACGCAGCCCAGTCCACCGGGGTAGCGGGGTCGCCGGTGGTGCCGATGACGACAATCGGGGAATCCCCCTTGTATTCCACCGGCTGCGGCGTCCGGACGTTCTTGTACGGCCAGTCCGCGCAACTGGTCCCGCCGTAAGCAAAGAAGTAGCCAAAGGTGGGGGAGTCCTGTTCCAGGCGTTTCTCCTCGGCCCGCATTCCGGCGGTGTCGGAAACCATGGGGTAATCCAGGCAGTTGACCGCGTTGAAGGCGAACGTGGAATTGGAGGTGTACGAGCCGTCGGTCGAACGGTCAGCGCTGATGTCGGCAAGGCGAAGCACCAGGCTCACGTCACCGTTCATGGCAGCCTCCAACGCCTGCGTGAGGGCAGGCCAGCTCTGGTCGTTGTAGAGCGGGGTGATCAGGCCGCTGACGAACGTCGTTGCGTTGACCAGGCGGCCGTCCTTGGCCGTACGGGGTGTCTGTTGGACGGCGTTGATGAGGTCCCGGATCTGCTGCACGCCGGAGTCGACGTCACCGGTCAACGGGCACTTGCCCTGCCGCTGGCAGCTGGCCACATAGGTGTGGATGGCTTTCTCGAAGGCGCGGGCCTGGCCGCTGGTCAGGTCCTCGTTGCTGATGGACGGGTCGAGTGCGCCGTCGAGGACCATCCGGCCTACGTTGTCCGGAAACAGTGAGGCGTAGGTGGAGCCCAGGAATGTCCCATACGAATATCCGAGGTAATTCAGCTTGGTGTCATTGACCACAGCACGCAGCACATCCAGGTCCTTGGCGGCGCTGACGGTGTCGATGTGCGCCAGGACCGGGCCTGTTTGCGCCGCGCACTGGGCGGCAATTGCCTTGTTGTCCGCCAGGGCCGCCGCAAGTCCGGTGTCGGTTTCGAGGGCGTAAGTCTTGGCACGTGCCGCGTCACGTTCGGCGTCTGTCATGCAGGTAACGGGAGCCGAACGCTTGACGCCGCGGGGATCGAAGCCCACGAGGTCGTATGCATTGCGGACGGCCGCCGAAAAGTGTGTGGCGGCCGCGTCCTTCACGAAGTCGTACCCGGAAGCGCCCGGGCCGCCGGGATTGACCAGCAGGCTGCCCGTTTTCTTGCCGGTGCTGGGAGCCCGCAGGGCCGCGATCTGAATGGTGTCGCCGGCCGGGTTGGCGTAGTCAAGGGGGACAGTCACCTTGGCACACTGGAATTCGCCTTCGCAGGGCTGCCACACCACTTCCTGCGAATAGAACTTCTCCAGCCCCGCGGGAGCGGACGCCACGATCGACGGGTCGGCCTTGGCGGTGGCCGCCTCCGGCGGGCTCTTGTCCCCGCCGTTGAGCAGGCTGCACGAGGCGAGTGCCATGACCAGGGCCATGGCGCCCGCGGCGCGGACGGCAGACATCAGGGACCTGTGGCGTGCGGGCAGGGGGCGGGCAGTCATCGGGTCTCCTTGGAGGGCTGGATCAGGCTGGCCGCCATGGACTCGAGGGTCAGCAGCGGGGCGACGTTGGTGGTGGTGATGCGTTCGCGGGCTTTGTTGATGGCATCCATCCGGGCAAGCGTGCCTTCCGGAGTGCTGCGGGCGGCGAACTCCTCCAGCTCACTCCTCAGCTCAACGTTGACCAGCTCCACGGCGTTCCCCAGCTGGATGATCAGTACGTCCCGGTAGAAGGACAACAGATCGGTGAGGGTCCGGTCCAATGAGTCCGTGATGGACCGCTTGGCCCGCCGTTTCTGGTCCTCCTCAAGCTGTCTCACCTGGCTGCGCATAGCCGGGGGGAGGGTGCCGGACTCCGGCGCGCCCAGCGTTGCCAGGAGGGCGGTCTTTTCCGCGGCGTCGCGCTCTTCGTTGGAGCTGGTGGCCTCTGCGGTGGCGATCTTCACCAGCTTGTCCGCCATCATCACTGCGGCGGTTACGCCCCGCAGTCCGAGCGGGAACCGCACCGTTTCCAGCCGGCGCTCCCTGGCGGCGGGGTCGCGGGCCAGCCGGCGGGCGATGCCCACGTGGCTTTGTGCCGCGCGTGCGGCGCGTTCGGCGAGGTCAGGATCAACGCCGTCCCGCCTGACCAGCAGGGCTGCAACTTCGGAGGCCGGCGGCAATCGCAAGGCAACGCTGCGGCAGCGCGACCGGATGGTCACCAGGACGTCGGCCGGGGAGGGTGCGCAGAGCATCCACACGGTCCGCGGGGTGGGTTCCTCGATGGCCTTCAGCAGCACGTTGGTGGTCCGCTCGGCCATCCGGTCGGCGTCCTCCACCACAATGATCCGCCAGCGCCCCGAGGACGGCCGGTTCCCGGCCGTCGCCACCAGTTCGCGGGCTTCATCGATGGTGATGGTGACCTTTTCCGTGCGGACGAAAGTGACGTCCGAGTGGGTTTCGCCGAGGATTGTGCGGCATGCCTGGCACTGGCCGCAGCCCCGGAGTCCCACGTCCTCCTGGTCGCAGTTCAGCGCGGCCGCGAAGGCTTTGGCAGCATTGGAGCGCCCGGAGCCCGGCGGCCCGGTGAACAGCCAGGCGTGCGTCAGGGCTTCGCCGCTTGCGGCCTGGCGCAGCTGTTCGACGACGGCGGCCTGGCCCGAGAGGTCATCCCACACCGTCATGAGCCGGCACCGTCCGTTCCGTGCCCGGCGGCCACGGTAAAGGAAGGAACCGGAGCAGCCAGCAGCACATCAACCCGGGCCAGGATCCGGGCCGCGAGTTCGTCCACGGGCAGGTCTGCTGGCAGCACCAGGTAGGACCCGGGGCGGCTGGCAGCGAGGTCGAGGAAGGCCTTCCGAATCCGGGCGTGGAAGTCATCAGCTTCGGACTCCAGGCGGTCCTCGGCCGCCTCGCCGGCAGTGCGGCGGCTGCGGCCAAGCCGGGGATCAACGTCCAGGAGGACCGTAAGGTGCGGCTGCAGGCCCGAGGTGGCCCAGTCGTTCAGGGACTTGACGGCGTCCTGGCCGAGGCCGCGGCCGGCTCCCTGGTAGGCCACTGAAGAGTCGATGTAGCGGTCTGTCAGCACGATCTCGCCGCGACCGAGTGCCGGCCGGATGACCTGGGATGCGTGGGCGGCGCGGGACGCCGCAAAAATAAGGGCCTCGGTATGGGCGTCGATCTCCCCATTGCCATGGTCCAGGACCAGCGAACGCAGCTTTTCGCCAACGGGCGTGCCCCCGGGTTCACGGGTGCGGCGCACGGTGTACCCCCGGGTTTCCAGTTCAG
Organism: Arthrobacter sp. SLBN-112; assembly: GCF_030944625.1. NCBI lineage: Bacteria > Bacillati > Actinomycetota > Actinomycetes > Micrococcales > Micrococcaceae > Arthrobacter > Arthrobacter sp. SLBN-112. The sequence continues at coordinate 30,776 of NZ_JAUSXY010000001.1, read as the reverse complement.
CCGCAAGCCGGGCCGCCTGGGTCGACTTGCCGGCGCCATCGCCACCTTCGAATGCGATGAATAGGCCGGCCCTTTGTTTGCTCACCTCCCAAGCGTACCGAGCCGGGGGGACATTTCCTGACCCGCCGCTGCACGCTGTGTGGACGCCCGGTGAACGCCGGGCGTCCATACAGCGGCACCCCTTTCCGGCGGATCCGGGCCGGACAGTACGCTTTTGGTCATGAGTCTTTCCGAGCAACAGGCCGCGTCCCTTTCTCCTGAGACCGTGGTGGTCGCGGCCGGACGTCCGCCGCGGGAAAGGGACCAGCCGGTCAACCCGCCCATCACCCTGTCCTCCACCTACTTCGGCACCGGTCCGCTTGGCGACGGTGACCGGGGCTACGGCCGTTATTCGAACCCTACGTGGGATCCGTTCGAAGAGGCGCTGGGGCAGCTGGAGGGCTCCGCACTGCCGGGCCTGCTGTACGCGTCAGGCCTGGCGGCCGTCAGCTCGGCGTTGTCCCTGATCCCGGCCGGGGGAGTGCTGGTGATGCCGAACCACAGCTACTCGGGCTCCCTGGTCATGGCCTCGGAACTCGCCCAAAAGGGCTTTATTGAGCTCCGCACCGTGGACATCGCCGATACCGATGCGGTCAAAGCCGCACTGGCCCCCACCGGTCCCTCGGCGCGGGCTGCGGCCATGCTGTGGCTGGAAAGCCCCACCAACCCGATGCTGGGGATCGCGGACATGGTGGCCGTCGCGGACGCCGCGCACGCCGCCGGGGCTATCGTCGTCACTGACAACACCTTTTCCACCCCCCTTGTGCAGCGGCCCCTCCAGCTCGGGTCCGACGTCGTGCTCCACTCGGTGACCAAATACCTCGCCGGGCACTCCGACGTCGTCTTGGGAGCGCTTGTCACCTCCAACCCGGACATCCGGTCCGCCCTGCTCCACCACCGCATCATCCACGGCGCCATCGCCGGTCCCTTCGAAGCATGGCTGGCGCTGCGCGGCCTGCGGACCCTTGCGCTGCGCGTGGAGCGGTCCCAGAACTCCGCGATGCTCCTGGCGGAACGCCTTGCGTCGCACCCCGCCATTGAATCCATCCGTTTCCCGGGCCTCCCCTCGGACCCCGGCCATGCGAGGGCCAAGGCCCAGATGAAAGGCTTCGGCTCCATCATCTGCGTGCAGGTGGCACCGGCTGCGGGCCTAAGCGGCGCCGATGCTGCGGACAAAGTGGTGCAGGCCCTCGAATTGTGGCTCCCGGCCACTTCGCTGGGCGGCGTTGAATCCCTCATCGAACGCCGGCGCAGGCATACGGCCGAACCTGCCAGCGTGCCGGAAAACCTCGTACGCCTCAGTGTGGGAATCGAAAGCGTGGAGGACCTCTGGGCGGACCTGAAGCAGCCGCTGGACACGGTGGGCGGCTAGGCTGGGTTCGTGGACGGTGAACTGATTATTCGGCCTGTAGAGCAGGCAGTGTTCTTTATCCTTGGCCTGGTGGCCCTCGGACTGGAATTGTGGGCGCTGGTGGACTGCGCCAGGCACCGTGCCAACGCGTTCGAAGCGACCGGCAAGCGGACCAAGGCGTTCTGGCTTGCGCTGACCGGGGGCGCCACGCTGGTGGGCGTGATCTCGCTGTTCGGCGCCGGCGGGGGCATCATCAGCACCCTCGGCCTCTTTGGACTCGCTGCTGTCGTGGCCGCTTCCGTCTACCTCGCCGACGTCCGTCCCGCCGTGAAGGACGCCGGCCGGGGCGGCAACCGCAACGCGGGGCCCTACGGCCCCTGGTAATCGCCGCCGGGCCGCACTGCGTCCCAGCCCACCGTTAATTCACCGAGCCGCCATCTGGCCGGGCCGTCCTGGACCGGCCACCCGGCGTCGCGCAGGCTCCGGCACATGCCCACCCAGCGCTGCCTGTTGCCGAACGAGGCAAGGGGCGCGCATTCCAGCCAGGCCCGGTCCATCGCCTGCATGAAGTCGTGGACCGGTTCACCCGGAATGTTGCGGTGGATGAGGGCTTTCGGCAGGCGCTCGGCCACCTCCGAGGGCAGGCCGAAACTGCCGAAGCGGACTGAAATGCTCAAGGACAGCGGGCGCTCCCGGTCCAGCGCAACCCACGCCACCCGGCGGCCGACTTCGTCGCACGTGCCGTCGATGAACAGTCCGCCCGGCGCCAACCGGTCCTGCACCAACCGCCAGATTCCCGGCACGTCGGCTTCCTCGTACTGCCGCAGGACGTTGAAGGCCCGGACCAGGACCGGACGGCCGGGCACGGGAAGCTCGAAACCGCCCACGTGGAAGGTCAGTCCCGGACGCTGGAGCGGCATCGCCGCCCGCACGCGCGCCGGTTCGATTTCGATGCCGCAGACGCGCACGTCCGGCCGCACGGCGGCAAGCCGGTCAAAGAGTTCGACGGCGGTGGCCGGGGTGGCGCCGTAGCCAAGGTCCACAACGAGGGGGTCGGCCGCGGCCAGCAGCCGCCATGCCTGCGGCCCCGTCAGCCAGCGGTCCACCCGCCGCATCCGGTTGGGGTTGGTGGTTCCCCGGGTGACATTGCCTACCGGGCGGCCCTGCCGGGCGGCGGATGTCCTGCCGGAGAGTTGCGGGGAATTCACCCGTTCAGCCTTTTGAACCACCGCCCCACACTATCGCCGCAGTGGTGGAAACCGGTCCAAAAGCCTGCGTGGCCGTGTAACGCTGGGCGGCCGGCAACACTGCTCGGCTAGGATGAAAATCATGACTTACAAGCTGATTCTGCTGCGCCACGGCCACAGCGAATGGAACGCCAAGAACCTGTTCACCGGCTGGGTGGACGTTGACCTGAACGACCAGGGCCGCGCGGAAGCAGCGCGTGGCGGCGAGCTGCTGGTGGAGAACAACATCCTCCCGGACGTGCTCTACACCTCCCTGCTGAAGCGGGCCATCAACACTGCGAACATCGCACTGGACAAGGCCGACCGTGGCTGGATCCCGGTCAAGCGCGACTGGCGGCTCAACGAACGCCACTATGGTGCGCTGCAGGGCAAGGACAAGGCGCAGACCCTCGCCGAGTACGGTGAAGAGCAGTTCATGGAATGGCGCCGTTCCTATGACACCCCGCCGCCGCCCCTGGACGACGACTCCGAGTTCTCCCAGGCCCACGACCCCCGCTATGCCGGCCTCGGCGACGCCCTGCCGCGCACCGAGTGCCTCAAGGATGTCCTCGTGCGCCTGCTGCCCTACTGGGAGTCCGACATCAAGGAAGACCTCAAGGCCGGCAAGACCGTCCTGGTCACCGCCCACGGCAACTCGCTCCGCGCGCTGGTAAAGCACCTGGACGGCATCAGCGATGAGGCTATCGCCGGCCTGAACATTCCCACCGGCATCCCGCTGGTGTACGACCTCGACGAGGACTTCAAGCCGGTCAAGCCCGGCGGTACCTACCTCGACCCCGAAGCCGCTGAGCAGGCAATCCTGGCCGTAGCCAACCAGGGCAAGAAATAGGGCTTAAACGCGTACGACGGCGGGCTGGTCACCTCAGGTGACCAGCCCGCCGTCGTAATCCGCTGGGTTAGCTGTGTTCGGTGGCGTTCGGCTGCCACGCGCCGGTAACCAGGTAGGTCACCTTCTGGGCGACGGAGACGCCGTGGTCAGCGAACCGCTCGAAGTAGCGGCTGGCGAGGGCCACGTCCACGGTGGTCGCGGGCGACTCGGTCCATTCGGGCGACGCGATGGCCTTGAAGACGCTCAGGTGCAGGTCGTTGATGGCGGTGTTCGCCTTCAGGATGTCCCTGGCCACCTCGAGGTCACGGCTCTCCAGCAGCACCGTCAGCTTGCCGGCAATCTCCTGGTCCAGTTCGGCCATGCGGTTGAAGGTCTCCGTCATGGACGCCGGAATCACCGTGGACGGGTACCGGAGGCGGGCCAGCTGGGCGAGGTGGCGCGCCAGGTCGCCCATCCGCTCCAGGGACGCACTCATCCGGAGCGAGCCCACGATCATGCGCAGGTCGCTGGCCACTGGACCTTGCAGCGCCAGGATGTCGATGGCCCGCTCATCCAGGCTGTTCTGCAGGAAGTCGATGCGCGCGTCCGCCGCAATGACGTCTTGGGCGAGATCCACGTCCGCGACCTGGAATGAGGTGGTGGCCTTGTCTATGGCTTCGCTGACCAGCCGGGAGATCTCCACCAGCTGGTCACCGACCTGGGTGAGCTCTTCCTGAAAAACCTTACGCACGTAGGCGTCCTTTCCTTGGAACTCCCGCCGGCCGCTCCAGGGCAGCAGGAATCGTGTCGCCATTGGGCGCTCTAACCATTAACTCTGTCATCGCCCGGTAAACGATTATGCCCATGGAGGTGAACGTTAGTTGAACCGTTCGCGGTAAGGGCTTCGAAGCGCCGGTGGGCCTTGGGCAAGAGCATAAAGTGGAGCTGTGGATCCTATGCTCATTGGTCTGGTCGCCGGCCTTGTAGGCCTGGCGCTTGGCACGTTCGGCGTGCTTGCGTTCCGGGTCAGCGAGAAGCAGCGCGAGCTGCTGGAGGTTGATGCCGGTGAACCCGCGCTGCCGGACGGTGCGGCAGAGGTGCTGGCCGTCGTCGGGCGTGCCTTCGTGGTGCTGGACGACGTCGACGGCGTTGTCCGCGCCAGCCCGGCTGCCTACGCCTACGGCCTGGTCCGCGGCCACACGGTGGTCCACAAGGAACTCCTGGACATGACGGCGGGCGTCCGGCGGGACGGCGTCATCCTGGAGAAGCAGCTGGAGCTGCCGCGTGGCCCGCTGGGGCAGGGGACCATCATCGTGCAGGTCCGGGCAGCCATGCTTGGTGAGGAATACATCCTGCTCCTTGCAGATGACCGGACCGAGATTACCCGCACGGAAGAGATCCGCAACGACTTCGTCGCCAACGTCTCGCATGAGCTGAAGACGCCCGTTGGCGCGATCTCCCTGCTGGCTGAGGCGCTCGAATCTTCCGCGGACGACGAAGAAGCCGTGCGCAGGTTCGCCAAGCGGATGCATAAGGAATCAGCCCGCCTCGCCGCGCTGGTCCAGGACATCATCGAACTGTCCCGGCTGCAGGGCGCCAGTGTGACGCAGCAAGGCGGCCCCGTGGACATCAACGCGGTCATCGCCGAGGCCGTCGACCGGTCGCAGCTGCCCGCCGAAAGCAAGAACATCAGCATTGTGGTGGGCGGCCGCACCGAGGGCAAGGTCTTCGGCGACCAGGACCTGCTGGTCACGGCGCTGCGCAACCTCATCGACAACGCCATCCGGTATTCGCCCGCGAACACCAGGGTAGGCATTGGCGTGCGTTCCAGGGAGGGCCTGGTGTCCATCTCGGTGACAGACCAGGGGGACGGGCTCACGCCCGAGGACCAGGAACGCGTCTTCGAGCGCTTCTACCGTGTGGATGCCGCCCGTTCACGACAGACCGGCGGCACCGGCCTGGGCCTGAGCATCGTCAAGCACGTGGCATCTAACCATGGCGGCGAGGTAACGCTCTGGTCCCAGCCCGGCCAAGGGTCAACTTTCACGCTGCGGCTTCCCGAGATGGAGGGACAGGACGGCGACCGTCCTGTCCCCGACGCACCGGCACTGGCGTCGGCGCGGGAGGCAGCAGGCCGGCCGACTCTCACCCAAGTACCCCGCGCCGCCGGCGCAACAGAACGAGGAGCTAGCGCTTGAGCAGGATTTTGATTGTGGAGGACGAGGAGTCATTCAGCGATCCCTTGTCCTATTTGCTGGGCAAGGAAGGGTTCGAGGTTGAGGTGGTGGACAACGGCCTCGACGCGATCACCGAGTTTGACCGCAACGGTGCCGACCTGGTTCTGCTGGACCTGCAGCTGCCCGGACTGTCCGGCACCGAGGTGTGCCGCCAGCTCCGCCAACGTTCCAGCGTTCCGGTGATCATGCTGACAGCCAAGGACTCCGAGATCGACAAAGTGGTGGGCCTGGAGCTCGGTGCGGACGACTACGTCACCAAGCCCTATTCCTCCCGCGAACTGGTGGCCCGCGTCAGGGCGGTCTTGCGGCGCCAGGGGGAACCGGAGGAACTGATTTCCGCGACGGTCCAGGCCGGCCCGGTCCGGATGGACATCGAACGGCACGTGGTCAGCGTGGACGGCGAGCAGGTCCTGCTGCCGCTGAAGGAATTTGAGCTCCTGGAGATGCTCCTGCGCAACTCGGGGCGGGTCCTGACCCGTGGGCAGCTGATTGACCGGGTCTGGGGCTCGGACTACGTTGGCGACACCAAGACCCTTGATGTCCATGTGAAGCGCCTCCGCGGCAAGATCGAACCCGATCCCTCCGCCCCCCGCTTCCTGGTCACCGTTCGCGGCCTCGGCTACAAGTTCGAACCCTAGGCAGCCTGGCGGCCACCGGACGTCCGGCGCAACTCAGGAGGGAACAGTAAAGGGAGGGCCGAGCGGCCCTCCCTTTACTGTGCCTTCCGTCCTGCCGTGCCCCGGCGGGCCCGGACTAGTGGCTGGCGGTTGCGGTGGCCGTTGCGCTCGGAGTTGCGCCGGACGTTGCGCTGGCGCTGGAGCCGGCGGACGACGACGGCGTGGCCGACGGGCTGGCGGACGGCACGTAGTCCTTGTATTCCTTCAGGGTGGCATCCAGGACGGGAACCTTGACCGTGTTGGAGACGTTGGTGCCGTTCTCGGTGATCTTGAGGTCCACCATCGACCCCGGCTTGCCGCCGGTGGTGCTCAGGATGGCCTGGTCAGTGTTTTCGTTGAGGAGCGTGTAGGAGTTCGCCTTCACCGGAACCTCCGTCTGCGAGCCCTTGGCGCCATTGACGGTGAGCTTCACGTCCTTGGAAGAGGAGTTGTAAACGGCGCCGATCAGGCGCCCGGGCTCGTCTTCGCCACTGGAGACGATGAGCATGTTCCGCAGCTGCAGCGGGCCGAGGTCTGCACGGATGCCATCCGAGGCGGAGTACTGGTGGCTGGTCTGCTGGGGCGTGATGTAACCACAGCCCGCAGTCAGCAGGCTGACGCCAATGGCAGCAGCCGTCAGTGCCAGTTTGCCGCGCTGGGCCCGGTTCATCGCAGTGGAACGCACGTCACGTACTCCTCGAGAAATTTGAAGTCTTTTTCAGCCATAGCCTATCCGCAAACGGGGTCAAACGAGGATTCGGGGCCGTCACATCGACTGTGGGAACGCTCACCTGATGCACTAATATCCTCATCCGTCAAGGGGGTGGAGGAGGTGGATTGGGGCGATTTTCCGCGTATTTTCGCGGTTGGAAGCCCTTTCTCCGACCGGTCATATGCCTGAATCGTGATAAACTGGTCTGCGGGAAAGGGGAAATGTCCACATGGTATTTGAGGTCGGCGAGACAGTAGTTTACCCTCACCACGGTGCTGCGAAGATTGAAGAAATCAAGATGCGCACCATCAAGGGCGAAGAGAAAATGTATCTCAAGCTCAAGGTGGCTCAGGGTGATCTGACCATTGAAGTTCCAGCAGAAAACGTTGATCTTGTTGGGGTTCGGGACGTAGTGGGCAAGGAAGGCCTGGAGCACGTGTTTGATGTGCTTCGCGCCGAGTTCACCGAGGAACCCACCAACTGGTCACGCAGGTACAAGGCAAATCTGGAGAAGCTTGCTTCCGGTGACGTCATCAAGGTGGCGGAGGTCGTTCGCGACCTGTGGCGCCGGGATCACGACCGGGGCCTTTCCGCAGGCGAGAAGCGAATGCTGGCCAAGGCCCGCCAAATTCTGATTTCAGAACTGGCGCTGGCTGAAAAGACCGACGAGGAGAAGGCAGCAAGCGTTCTCGACGAGGTCCTGGCTTCCTAAGAATTTAGCCCCGGCAGCACTGATGTGCCGCCGGGGCTTCTTTTTGCCCCGAGCCCGGCAGCGCCCGGGGCATGTCGGGGCCGCACCGGCGTCGTAGGCTAGTCCGCATGAGTGAATCAACGCCCCTGGTCACGGGAGTCATCGTGGTGGCCGCCGGTTCCGGGCAACGGCTCGGCTACGGCATGCCCAAAGCGGCTGTGCCGCTCGGGGGCGAGCCGATCCTGATGCATGCCCTGCGGGGTATCGTCGCCTCCGGTGTCGCAAGCCAGGTATGCGTGGTGCTCCCGGCAGGAGACGAGGGCTTGCGCCGCCTCTGCGGCGACTTCCGGGAGGAACTGGCCGACGGCGGTCCCCTCCTGACCCTGGTGGACGGCGGCGCCACCCGCGCCGACTCCGTCCGCGCCGGTATGGCTGCCCTAATGGACGGCACGGAAGCCGTGCTGGTCCACGATGCTGCCCGGGCGCTGACCCCCGAGTCCGTCTTCCACCGCGTATCAGAAGCCCTTGCCGCGGGCGCTGCCGCGGTTATCCCCGTGCTTCACGTCGTGGACACGGTCAAGACCGTTGCCGCTACCTCGGGGGAGGACAGCGTGTTCGCACCGGAGGTGGTCACCGGAACAGCCCGGCGCGAGGAACTGCGGGCCGTGCAGACCCCCCAAGGATTCACACTCAATACCCTGGTGCAGGCACACCAGGCCGCGCAGGGGCTGGACCAGCAGCAATCGGCGGCCGTCACCGACGACGCCATGCTTGTGGAGATGCTGGGTACACCGGTCTACGCTGTCCGCGGTTCAACCCAGTCCCTCAAGATCACCACGCCGCTTGACCTGATCTTTGCCGAAGGCCTCCTCGAGGGCCCCCTCGGTGCCCGGTGGGTGGAAGGATGAGCGCGGACATGATCCTCCCGCGGACCGGAGTGGGAATCGACGTCCATGCCTACGCCGGCCAGGACGAGGGCCGCCCGTTGTGGCTGGGCGGACTCCTCTGGCCCGGCGAACGCGGCCTCGCCGGACACTCTGACGCCGACCCCGTCGCCCACGCCGCGGCGGACGCGCTGTTCTCCGCCGCCGGCATCGGCGACCTTGGCACCCACTTCGGTACCGACCGCCCGGAATTCGCCGGCGCGTCCGGGGTGACCCTGCTCGCGGAGGCTGCTCGGATAGTCCGGGCCGCGGGTTTCGAGATCGGCAATATCGCCGTGCAATTCGTGGCCAACCGGCCCAAATTCGGTCCGCGCCGGGAAGAGGCGCAGGAAGTCCTCACCGCCGCCGCCGGTGCGCCGGTGAGCGTGACTGCCACCACCAGCGACGGCCTGGGATTCACCGGCCGGGGCGAGGGTATCTCCGCAGTGGCCACCGCATTGGTGTACCCGCGGCCCCGGGAAACCATCGGCTAGTCTGGAGCGGTGACCCTGCGCTTCTATGACACTGCCTCCGCCGAAGTCCGGAATTTCATCCCCATCGTCGAGGGCAAGGCCAGCCTCTACTACTGCGGGGCCACGGTGCAGGGAATGCCGCACGTTGGCCACATCCGCTCCGCCATCGCCTTCGACCAGCTGACGCGCTGGCTGCAGTTCAGGGGCCTGCGCGTCACGGTTGTCCGCAACGTCACGGACATTGACGACAAGATCCTCGCCAAGTCCGAGGCTTCCTTCGCGCCGGCGTTCAGCCCCGAGCCGGGAGAAGTGCCGCGCGAGGAATGGTGGGCCCTGGCGTACCGCTACGAGCAGGAATTCCTGAAGGCCTACGACACCCTGGGCGTCTCACGCCCCACGTACGAGCCCCGGGCCACCGGGCACATCCCTGAGATGCATGCCCTGATCCAGCAGCTCATCGAGCGCGGCCACGCCTATCCCGCCTTGGACGATTCCGGGGACGTGTACTTCGATGTCCGCTCGTGGAATAAGTACGGCGCCCTCACCCGGCAAAACATCGATGACATGCAGGCAGCGCCCGACGCCGACCCCCGCGGCAAGAAGGATCCCCGCGACTTTGCGCTGTGGAAGGGTTCCAAGGCAGGAGAGCCGGCCACCGCCAGCTGGGCCTCGCCCTGGGGCGCAGGACGGCCCGGCTGGCACCTTGAGTGCTCGGCCATGGTCACCAAATACCTGGGCACCGCGTTCGACATCCACGGCGGAGGCCTGGACCTGCGCTTCCCGCACCACGAAAACGAGATGGCGCAGTCACAGGCGGCAGGACACCCGTTCGCCAACTTCTGGATGCACAACGGCATGGTGACGTACCAGGGCGAAAAGATGTCCAAGTCCATTGGCAACACCATCAGCCCCACGGAAATGCTGGAACTCGCATCCCCCCGGGTTGTCCGCTATTACCTCGGCCAGGCCCATTACCGCTCCGTCCTGGACTACCGGCCCACGTCGCTGCAGGAAGCCGCTGCCGCCGTCGAACGCGTTGATGGGTTCCTGGCGAAGGCCGTGGCGCGCTTCGGTACTGACGCCGGCCTCCTGGTGGCCGGCTCCGGTTCCGGGAGTGATGCACTGGTCACTTTTTCCGCCGCGATGGACGACGACCTGAACGTCCCGCGTGCCCTGGCGGCGCTGCACGAGACCGTGCGGGCCGGAAATACCGCCCTGGCGGACGGCGACGACGATGCTGCCCGCACGGCGATGGACGCCGTCGTCACCATGACCGATGTCCTGGGGCTCAACGCCGTTGCCGGCTCCGAAAAGGCCAGTACCCGGGAAGCCGAGGCCCTGGGCGTCCTGGTGGAGGCGCAGCTCGCTGCCCGCGCCGCTGCCCGCGCCGCCAAGGACTGGGCGGCATCCGACGCAATCCGGGACACCCTCAACCAGGCCGGAGTCGTCGTGGAAGACGGCCCGGACGGTGCCACCTGGAGCCTCAAGCGGGACTGAGCAGCCACTGCGCCTGAGCCACCCACAGCCCGCAGCGCGTCGATTTTTCTTCGGTCAGTAGACTGGTAGGCAGACTCAGTCAGCACAATCAAGGGTGGAACATCATGGCCAACAATGGTCGCCGATCGGTTAAAGCGAAGAAGGGCCCAACCATCGGAACCGGTGGCCATGGCCGCAAGGCCCTCGAAGGCAAGGGGCCCACGCCCAAAGCCGAGGACCGTCCGTACCACAAGGCGCACAAAGCCAAGCAGCTTTCCGAGCGGTCCGCTGCCAAGCGCGGAACGGGCGCCCGCAGTGCCGGTGCCGCCAAGTCCGGTCCCAAGGGCCGCGCCACCGAGGAAGTGGTTACCGGCCGCAACTCCGTGGTTGAAGCGCTCCGCGCCGGCATCCCCGCGAAGGCCCTGCACGTGGCCATCCGAATCGAGATGGACGACCGCGTCAAGGAGTCCCTGAAACTCGCCGCCGAACGCGGCATCCCGCTGCTCGAAACCGGCAAGCCCGAGCTGGACCGCATGACCGACGACGCAGTGCACCAGGGCCTGGTGCTCCAGATTCCGCCGTACGAATACCAGGACGCCTACGAGCTGGCTGAGGAAACGCTGGAGAAGTGGAAGAAGGGGCACGTCAGCAACGCGCCACTCTTCGTCGCTCTTGACGGCATCACCGATCCCCGGAACCTGGGTGCGATCATCCGTTCCGTCTCCGCTTTCAGCGGCCACGGCGTCATCGTGCCCGAGCGCCGTTCCGTAGGTGTCACGGCCTCCGCCTGGAAGACCAGCGCCGGCGCGGCCGTCCGCGTCCCGGTTGCGCGCGCCTCCAACCTGAACAACGCCCTGAAGCAGTTCAAGGGCATGGGCATTTTCGTGCTGGGGCTCGACGGCGACGGCGACGTCTCGCTGCCCGACCTCACCCTGGCCACCGAGCCTGTGTGCATCGTGGTGGGCTCCGAGGGGAAGGGCTTGAGCCGCCTGGTCCGGGAAAACTGCGACCAGATCGTCTCCATCCCGATCGACTCCGCCATGGAGTCACTCAACGCCTCCATGGCAGTGGGCATCTCGTTGTACGAGGTCTCACGCCAGCGCGCGGCGGGGTAGTGGTCCAGCGCCCGTCATGCGTGTGCACGTTTCCTTGCGGCGCAGGGGCACAGGGGCAGGTCAACTGCCGCAGGCGGCTATTATCTAGGTGATGGTCATGCCGCTTTTCGACACCGCATCCACCATGGACGCCTCCTCGGCGGTTCCCCTCGGTGTCAGTGTTCCGCGCGTTGATTCGGGCGGAACGCGCCACCACGCCGGCGGCCGCGCCAACGTTGCCTGTTTCGCCCCGTCCGTGACCAGCCTGGATATTGTCTACTGCCCTCCGGGCGGCCAGTGGCGGTCCCGGACCCTGCCAAACGTGGTGCGCGGCGTCCACCACGGCATCGTCGAGGACCTGCCGTACGGATCGCGGTACGGGTTCCGCCCATCCGCTGACCGCCGGCCCTTGCCGCCGTATGCTCCTGCGGTCCTTGGGGACGACGCCGGGAACCCGCCCTTGCTGCTGGACCCGTACGGCCGGGGAGTAGAACAGAAGGACGGCGTCCTGGCTACTGTCCGCACCGCTCCCGACTTCGATTGGGGGGCGGACGAACGGCCGGCCCTGCCGTGGCGTAACACCATCCTCTATGAAGCCCATGTCCGGGGCCAGAGCAAGCTTCACCCCGACGTGCCCGAAGAACTGAGGGGCACCTACGCCGGCATGGCCCACCCGGCCGTGCTGGAGCACCTCACCAGCCTGGGCGTCACCGCCGTGCAGCTGCTCCCCGTGCATTTCCACCTTGATGAGCCGCACCTGCAGGATTTGGGGCTTACCAACTACTGGGGCTACAACACCGCCGCTTTCTTTGCCCTGCACCCCGGCTACGCCACCCGTGCTGCCCGGGAAGCGGGCCCGCAGGCTGTCCAGGACGAATTCAAGGACATGGTCAAGGCCATGCACGCCGCCGGGCTCGAAGTCATCCTCGACGTCGTCTACAACCACACGGCGGAGGGCACCCAAGATGGTCCGGTCCTGAACTTCCGCGGCCTTGGGGAGCAGGCGTACTACCGGATGGACAGCCACGGAAAGTACGTGGACACCACCGGGTGCGGCAACACCTTGAACTTTGGCGAACCGCACGTGGTCCAGATGGTGGTCGATTCGCTGCGGTACTGGGTGGACGAGTTCCACGTTGACGGTTTCCGGTTCGACCTTGCCGTCACCCTCTGCCGGAACGCTGCGAACGAGTTCGACCCCAACCACCCGTTCCTCACCACCATCGCTGCGGATCCCGTCCTTTCCGGAGTCAAGCTGATCGCTGAGCCGTGGGACATTGGCGACGGCGGCTGGCAGACCGGGCGGTTCCCGTCGAGGTGGGTGGACTGGAACGACCACTTCCGGGACGCCGTGCGGACCTTCTGGCTGGCAGACCGTGCAGCCATGGATGCCGGCGGGGACGGCGGAACCATGGCCAGGCTCGCCGATTCGTTGTCCGGTTCTGCCGGCCTCTTCCAGGCATCGGGCCGCTCGCGTTTGGCGTCGGTCAATTTCGTTACCGCCCACGACGGCTTCACCATGAACGACCTCGTCTCCTTCGACCGGAAGCACAACGAGGACAACGGTGAGGAGAACCGGGACGGTCACGGAGACAACCGCAGCTACAACCACGGGGTGGAGGGGCCCACCGAGAACGGCCTGATCCTGGCCAAGCGCGCGCAGTCCCGCCGCAACCTCATGGCGACGCTGATGGTTTCGCTCGGAGTCCCCATGATTACGGCCGGCGACGAGTTGGCCAGGACGCAGCAGGGAAACAACAACGCCTACTGCCAGGACAGCCCCATGACCTGGCTTGACTGGACGTTGACTCCGGAGGCGCACGAAATGCTGCGCAGCACCAAGCGGTTCATCCGGTTGCGCAAAGAGTTCCTGGCCGCCCAGCCCCACGATTTTCCCGTCCGCGACGAACAGTCCTACCTGTACTGGTTTGACCAGCACGGCCAGCCCATGTCCGCCGAGCGGTGGAACGATCCGCACCACCGCGTCCTGCAGCTTCTGCTGGGGGATGACGGCGGTGCCCTCGCCGGCCTGGTAGTGGTGAACGGCGGCGCCACGGATGTTCAGATCACGCTGCCGGACCTTGGGCGGGCAACACCGAGCCTCTTCGAGCTGCGCCTGACCACATCGCCCCTCCACGAGCAGCGGCAGGGCATTCGGGTTGCCTCCGGCGAGACCGACCTTGCAGAGGCCAATTCCATCAGCATTTACCGCACCTAGACCCAGTACAACCGGCCGGCAGGTACACCCTAATGCGCAACCGCTCCATGTTTCCCTTGCTCCTTATCGCCCTGGTGGTGCTGACGCTGGTGGCGTTCGGCGGGGCTGGGGTGTTGGGCGGGCAGGCAGAACGCACGACGCCGGGAACGGCTTCCGGCCCCACCCCTCCTCCCGGCGGCGCGGGTACGCCGGCACCGGAAAAGAGCGCGGCGGCACACCGGACAGCCAACCCGTCCGGCATGGCGGAAATCCGTGAATCCACGCTCCCGGTGGAAGGACGCCGTGTCCTGGCGCTGATCCGTGCGGGCGGCCCGTATCAGTTCAGCCAGGACGACCAGGTGTTTGGCAACTTTGAGCGCGTGCTGCCCGCCCGGGACCGGGGCTACTACCGCGAGTACACGGTTCCAACTCCTGGCGAACCGGACCGGGGCGCACGGCGGATCGTGGCCGGCAACGGCGGGGAGAAATACTACACCGGAGACCACTACCAAACGTTCAAGTACATAGCGGAAGGCAGCTAGGACACCTATGAGAATCTTTTCCGGCGATACCTGGACCCTCGAAGAGCTGGAGGAGCAGGTAGCCGCCGCCGGCCGCCGCAGCGTGGTGGTCCCGCCGGCCGACAGCAAACGCGCTGTCCTTGAAACCTTCGGCGAGGTCCTGGGCTTCGCTGAGCATTACGGCGTGAACCTTGATGCGCTGAACGATTCGCTCCACGACTTCGCCGACAGCATCACGGACAACGGCAATCCGCCGGTGACCGTCCTCTGGCAGGTTGCCGCCCTGTTCCGCAGCGAGAGGGCATTCGGCATTATCTGCGAAATCCTGCAGGACGCCGAACGGTACGCCGGCACCGACCTCGCCGTCACGGCCGTCTTCCTGTAGGCAGGCGTCAGGCGTTGACGATCAGGCCGAGTTCCGCTTTCGAGGCCAGCGCCTCGTGCCGGGGCAGCACCCGGACCGTGTAGCCGAACGGTCCGGAGCGATCTATCAGCAGTGAGCCGCTGAACAGGTGGCGGCCACTGCCGAGATCCTCCTTCACCTGGAGTTCCATCATGGTGATGTCCGCCAGGGCGTCGTTCTCCTCGGCCCGTCCGTAAGCCACCTCAACGCAGACATCCTCCGGGGTCAGGGCGTTCAGTGCCACGTAGGCATTGACCTGGAGGGTGTCACCGATCTGCGGATCCTCGGACACGCCCACCGAATCCACATGCTCCACGTGGACCTGGGGCCAGGCGCCGCGAACCTTGGCACACCAAGCCGCCAGGGCCCGGGCCTGCGAGTATGAATTCGCGGTGGCGCTGCGGCCCGCGTCCGCCGCCGGGCGGTACAGGATGTTCACGTAGTCCCGGAGCATCCGCTCGGCGGAGACGGCCGGGCCCAGGTGCGAGAGGGTGTGTTTGATCATGGACACCCAGTGCGTTGGCACCTTCTCGCTCGGGGTGGTGGAGGGACCTGCAGCCCCCGCACCCTCGGACACCGTGCTCCCGTAGAAGCGCGGCGCCACCTGCGTTTCAAGCAGCTCGTACAGCGCGGCCGCCTCGATGTCGTCACGCTCTTCCGGGGACGCGTCGTTATTGGCCGTCGGGATCGCCCAGCCGTTCTCGCCGTCGTACATCTCATCCCACCAGCCATCCAGGACGGACAGGTTCAGGGACCCGTTCAAGGCGGCCTTCATGCCGGACGTACCGCAGGCCTCCAAGGGCCGCAGCGGGTTGTTCAGCCAGACGTCGCAGCCCGGGAACAGCGTCCGTGCCATCGCGATGTCGTAGTTGGGCAGGAACGCGATGCGGTGCCGGACCTCGGGGTCGTCCGTGAAACGCACCAGGTCCTGGATCATCTTCTTGCCGGCGTCATCGGCCGGGTGGGACTTTCCGGCAATGACCAACTGGATGGGGTGGTCCTTGTGCAGCAGGAGCGCCTTCAGCCGGGCAGGTTCGCGCAGCATCAGGGTCAGGCGTTTGTACGTGGGCACCCGGCGGGCGAACCCGATGGTGAGCACGTCCGGGTCCAGGACGTTGTCAGTCCAGCCCAGTTCGGCGTCGGCCGCGCCGCGCTTCTTCCACGCGGCCCGGAGCCGGCGGCGGACGTCTTCCACCAGTGCCGCCCTCATTTCGCGGCGCAGCGCCCAGACGTCGGCGTCGCTGACGTTGTACGCGAGGTCCCAGCGCCCGTTGGCTTCGGCCTGGCTGCCGAACTGGTCGCGGGCCAGCTTGGAGATCCTGCTGTCCACCCATGTGGGCACGTGGACGCCGTTGGTCACGGATGTGATGGGGACCTCGGAGTGGTCGAAGCCCGGCCACAGGGCGGAGAACATCCCGCGGGACACTTCGCCGTGGAGCTTGGCCACGCCATTGGCGCGCTGGGCCAGGCGCAGGCCCATGACGGCCATGTTGAAGACGGCGGGGTTCCCGTCGGCGTAGTTCTCCCGGCCCAGTTCCAGGACCCTGTCCAACGGGACGGCGGGTGCCAGGCCGGCCTGGAAGAAGTGGCTGATCTGGGCAATCTCGAACCTGTCAATGCCCGCGGGGACCGGTGTGTGCGTGGTGAACACCGTGGAGGCGCGGCCTGCGGCCAACGCTTCGTCGAACGTCAGCGCCTGTTCCCCGGACATCAGTTCCTGGATGCGTTCAATCCCGAGGAACCCCGCGTGTCCTTCGTTGGTGTGGAACACCTCCGGGGCAGGGGAGCCCGTCAGCTTCTGGAACGCGCGCAGGGCCTTGACCCCGCCCATGCCCAGCAAGAGTTCCTGCTGCAGTCGGTGGTCACCGCCTCCGCCGTACAGCCGGTCGGTGATGCTTCGCGCGGCGTCGTCGTTACCGGGCACGTTGGAGTCCAGCAAGAGCAGGGGAACGCGTCCGACGTCGGCACGCCAGATGTGCGCCAGGAGGCGCCGCCCGTTGGGCAGGGGGAGCGAT
Source organism: Arthrobacter sp. SLBN-112 (assembly GCF_030944625.1). Classification (NCBI taxonomy): domain Bacteria; kingdom Bacillati; phylum Actinomycetota; class Actinomycetes; order Micrococcales; family Micrococcaceae; genus Arthrobacter; species Arthrobacter sp. SLBN-112. The sequence goes on along the minus strand of NZ_JAUSXY010000001.1, from coordinate 13,933 downwards.
ACCTCCAGGGCCTTTCCGTTGCCGTCAGGGGAAGGCTCGCGGAGCAGCGTGAGGGGCAGCCCGTCGGGATCCAGGACCGGGTAGGTCTCCTGCTGCCAGGCATCGCGGGAGAGCGACTGCTTGAAATAGCCGGCTTGGTACAGCAGGCCAACACCGACCAGCGGGACACCCAGGTCCGACGCGGCTTTGAGGTGGTCGCCCGCCAGGATGCCCAGGCCGCCCGAGTACTGGGGGAGCACCTCGGTGATGCCGAATTCAGGAGAGAAGTAGGCGATGGAGGCGGGCGCGTCCGGGCCCAGGCCCTGGTACCACCGCGGCTCCTCAAGGTACCGGTCAAGGTCGTCCTCGGCCGCGCGGACCCGGTCCACCACCGACTGGTCTGCGGCGAGCCGCTGGAACTCCTCCCGGCTGACCATCCCCAGGAAACCGTTGGGGTCCTGCCCGCTTTCCTCCCACAGGCGCGGGTTGAGCCCGGCGAAGAGCTCGCGCGTGGGGCGGTGCCAGGACCACCGCAAATTGCTGGCCAACCGGGCCAGCGGCCGAATGGGCTCGGGGAGGACTGTACGGACCGTAAACCTGCGGATTGCCTTCACCTGCGCCACACTAACCGACAACATGCCGGGCCGGAACCAGCTTTGGGTTTCTTTTGGGTAAATGACAGGGGCGTGAAGAAATTGGGCAGCGGCGCGAGGGATTTTAGGGAGCAGCCTTAGCAATCCTGGGCATTTCTCGCTAACGTCGAGGCTGTGACGACTAACTCAGGAACCAGTGCCGCATCCACCAAAATGCCCCAGCGCCGCATAACCGAGGGTCTGCGGTTCGGGCGTTTTCCCATCACCAATGTGCAGCCCGTCGTCGACGGCGGAAAGGTACCCGCCAAAGCCCTGCCCGGCGAGGCCATCGTTGTGGGGGCCACCGCCTTCCGGGAGGGCCATGACCAGTTGGGCGTCAGCGCGGTGCTCCTTGACCCATCGGGTGCCGAGCGGCAGCGTGTCCGGCTCGCGCCGCCGCGCGGGGTACGCGGCATGGGGACCGACCGCTGGGAAGGGGTCCTCACGCCGTCGGAAACGGGCGACTGGTCCTTCGCCATCGAAGCCTGGCACGACCGCTACGGAACCTGGCACCACAACGCAGAGGTGAAGATCGACGCCGGCATCGACGTCGAACTCATGCTCGCCGAGGGTGCCAAGCTTCTGGGCGAAGCGTCAGCGGAAGACTTCCGGGATGAGGTGGACCAGGCAGCCCTCCGGCACGCCTCGGAAGTCCTGGCCGACCAGTCCCGCAGCACCGAGGAACGGCTCGCGGCCGGATTCGGCCAGGAAATCGCGGACATCGTTGCCCGCCAGCCCATCCGCGAACTGGTCACCGTTTCGGAGAAGTTCCCCCTGCTGGTGGAGCGGGACCGGGCCGGCCGGGGCGCCTGGTACGAGTTCTTCCCACGGTCCGAAGGTGCCGTCAAGGACCACAACACCGGTGCCTGGACATCCGGGAACTTCCGGACGGCGGCCCGGCGCCTCGACGCCGTTGCGGCCATGGGCTTCGACGTCATCTACATGCCCCCGATCCACCCCATCGGTGTCCAGCACCGCAAGGGACCCAACAACACCCTCGTGGCCGGCCCCAACGACCCCGGCTCGCCCTGGGCCATCGGCGCCAAGGAGGGCGGCCACGACGCCATCCACCCCGATCTTGGTTCCTTCGAGGACTTCGACGCCTTCGTGGGCCGCGCCAGTGAGCTTGGCCTGGAAGTTGCGCTGGACCTCGCACTGCAGGCGGCCCCGGACCACCCGTGGGTGCAATCGAACCCGGAATGGTTCACCACCCGGGTGGACGGCAGCATCGCCTACGCGGAAAACCCGCCAAAGAAGTACCAGGACATATATCCGCTCAATTTCGACAATGACCCGGAAGGGCTTTCCCGCGAAATTCTCCGGATTGTGCTGCTGTGGGTCAGCCACGGGGTAAAGATTTTCCGGGTGGATAACCCGCACACCAAACCCGTGTGGTTCTGGGAATGGCTAATTGCCGAGGTGAATAAAACCGTTCCCGGCGTCGTATTCCTCGCCGAAGCGTTTACCAGGCCCGCCATGATGCACGCCCTGGGCAGGGCAGGCTTCCAGCAGTCATACACCTACTTCACCTGGCGCAACACCAAGAAGGAGATCGAGGCTTACTTCGACGAAGTCAGCCATGAATCCCCGGCGTTCTTCCGCCCCAACTTCTTCGTGAACACCCCGGATATCCTCACCGAATACCTCCAGTACGGGGGACCGGCTGCATTCCGGATCCGGGCGGTCCTTGCCTCCACGGGAAGCCCGCTGTGGGGCGTCTACGCCGGCTATGAGCTGTACGAACACGTTGCCCGGCCCGGAGCCGAGGAGTACATCGACAACGAAAAGTTCGAATACAAGGCCCGCGACTGGGACGCCGCCGCGGAGTCCGGGCGCACCATGGCGCCGTATATCACCCGGCTGAACCACATCCGGCGTGACCACCCGGCGCTCATGGACTTGCAAAACCTGACGGTGCACCAAAGCACGGATGAGTCGACAGTGGTCTACTCCAAGCACAAGACCCTTCCCGACGGGTCCAAAGACACGCTCATCGTAGTGGTCAACGTGGATCCGCACGTCACCAAGGAGTGCAGCGTGGCCCTGGACCTGGCAGCCCTGGAACTGGATCCGCAGGACCTCACCCCGGGCGGCGGCTTCTACGTGGACGACCTGATCTCCGGCCAAAGCTGGGAGTGGGGCGAGTACAACTACGTGCGCCTCGACCCGCACGTGGAGCCGGCCCACATCCTGAGCGTGAGGAGAATGCATTCGTGAGTTTCAATCCGCAAAGTTCCGGCCACTTCACCCCCAAGAGCACGTTCGAGCTAAATGCGCCTGGCCTTCAGCATGACCCCCTGTGGTACCGCAAGGCCGTGTTCTACGAGGTACTGGTCAGGGCCTTTGCGGATGCCAACGGCGATGGGTCCGGAGACTTCTCCGGACTCATTGACCGGCTGGACTACCTGCAGTGGCTCGGCGTCGACTGCCTCTGGCTTCCCCCGTTCTTCCAGTCACCGCTGCGGGACGGCGGCTACGACATCTCGGACTACAACTCCGTGCTGGACGAATTCGGCACCATCAGCGATTTCAAGCGGCTCGTGGCGGAAGCCCATGCCCGCGGCGTCCGGGTCATCATCGACCTGCCGCTGAACCACACCTCTGACCAGCATCCTTGGTTCCAGGAATCCCGGAAAGACCCCGACGGTCCCTTCGGTGACTTCTATGTCTGGAGCGACACGGACGAGAAGTACCAGGACGCCCGCATCATCTTCGTCGACACGGAGGAATCGAACTGGACGTTCGATCCCATCCGGCGGCAGTTCTTCTGGCACCGGTTCTTCAGCCACCAGCCGGACCTGAATTTCGAAAACCCCAAGGTCACCGAAGCCGTCTTCGATGTGGTCCGGTTCTGGCTGGACCAGGGAATCGACGGGTTCCGGGCAGACGCCATCCCCTACCTCTTCGAGGAAGAGGGCACCAACTGCGAGAACCTTCCCGCCACCCACGAGTTCCTCCGCCAATTGCGGGCCATGGTGGACGACAGCTACCCCGGCCGGGTGATCATCGCCGAGGCAAACCAGCCGCCCACCGAGGTGGTGGAGTACTTCGGGACGGAGGAGGAACCCGAATGCCACATGGCGTTCCACTTCCCGATCATGCCGCGGCTCTACTACGCCCTCCGGGACCAGAAGGCCGCGCCCATCATTCAAACCATGCGCGACACCCCGGACATCCCCGCCGGCGCCCAGTGGGGGACGTTCCTGCGCAACCACGATGAGTTGACGCTGGAGATGGTCACCGCCGATGAGCGCGCGGCGATGCTGGGCTGGTACGCGCCGGACCCCCGCATGCGCGCCAACATCGGGATCCGGCGCCGGCTGGCACCGCTGCTCGATAATTCCCGGGCCGAAATCGAGCTGATCAACGCACTCCTGCTCTCGCTTCCGGGGAGTCCGTTCCTCTACTACGGCGACGAGATTGGCATGGGGGACAACATCTGGCTTGAGGACCGCGACGCCGTCCGAACCCCCATGCAATGGAACCCGGACCGGAACGCCGGGTTCTCGCACGCCGATCCCGGCAAGCTCTATCTGCCGCCCATCCAGTCGCTGGTGTACAACTACAGCATGGCCAACGTCGAAGCCGAGGCCGCCCACTCAGGGTCCCTGCTGCGCTGGACACGGCAAATCCTCAGCGTGCGCAAGAACCACCCGGCGTTCGGCCTTGGCGGGTTCAAACACGTGGAAGCGGACCATGATGCCGTCCTGGCGTACCTGCGCGAATTGCCGGCCAACAACCAGACCGGCGCCGCGGCCGAAACCATCTTGTGCGCCTTCAACCTCTCCCAACATCCCGTGGCCGTCAAACTGGCCATTCCCGAGTATGCGGGGAGGGGGCTGCGCGATGTTTTTGGCGGCCAACCGTTCCCGGGTATCGGCGATGACGGAAGCCTCACGCTGACCATCGGGAGCCATGACTTCTTCTGGCTCCGGATGCGTACGGCGGGATCCAACCCGTCGTCGCCATACACCCAGGCCATGCCCATCCTGTCGATAGAGAACTGAGATGAACCAGCCAATCCTCACTCCCGCCCTGACCGCGCTGCTCAAGGAATGGCTGCCGCAGCAGCGTTGGTTCCCCGTCAAGACTCCCGACTTCGCCATGGCCCAAGTGGGCAGCCTGGGCCTGGAGGACCCCACAGGCCGCGCCGCGCTTGCCGTGTTCCTCCTGAATGTCATCACGGACGGGCCCGACGGCGGCCGGCGGACCACCGTGGTCCAGGTGCCGTTGAGCTTCCGTCCGGCCCCGGCGGGTGGCATGGAACGCGCGCTCGTGGGCGAGGCAGCAGGAACCGACCCGTCCCGCCCGTGGGTCTACGACGCCGTGCACGACCCCGATTTCGTTGGCGCCTGGCTCGAGCTCATCCGGCAGGAGGACAAGGCAGCAAGCGGGTCGGCCACCGGATACCGCGTGGAGGGGCCATACCGCCTTCCCACCGCCAAAGGCGTGGTGAAAGTGCTGTCCGGAGAGCAGTCCAACAGCTCCGTCATTGTGGACGACGGCGAGTCCGCCGCGATGGTGAAATTCTTCCGGGTGCTGTCGGACGGGACAAACCCTGAAATCGAAGTCGGGGCGGCGCTGACCACTGCCGGAACCCCCGAAGTGCCTGCAACCCTCGGCTGGGTCCGTGGAGAGTGGCTCGGCCATGGAAAACCCGTCCAGGGCGAGCTTGCGGTGGCCCACGAATTCCTCGCCGGCGGCCGGGATGCCTGGCGGCTGGCAGTGGATGCCGCCCGGCAAGGCGGCGATTTCACGGCGGAAGCCCGGGCCCTCGGTGCGGCCACAGCCAACGTGCACCGGCGGCTGGCGGAGGCGCTGGGACAGACAGCTGCGCCCGACGCCGGCAAGGCTATTGGGCCCGCTGTAGCCCAGCGCGTCCGCAGCGCCTGGACGGAAGCCCGCGCCGCCGTCGGACCTTATGACGACGCGCTGGAAGCCCTCCTGGCAGGCCTTGACGGGGCGCCCACCGGTCTCCTGCAACGTATCCATGGCGACCTCCACCTTGGCCAAATCCTGCAGGTCGCCGGGCAATCCGGCGGCCAATCCCGGTGGGCCATCCTCGATTTCGAGGGCGAACCGCTGCGGCCCATTGCCGAACGGAACGTCCCCGACGTGCCGCTTCGCGACGTCGTGGGAATGCTGCGGTCCTTCGACTATGCAGCCGGAGCGGCCCGGCGCGAGCAGGAGGGCGCCCAGGTCCCGGACACCTGGGTGGATGACTGCGCGGACGCGTTCCTTGAAGGGTACGGAGCCGTCATTCCCGGCACGGTGGACCGGACCTCGCCCCTGTTTGTGGCATTGTGGCTGGACAAGGCGCTGTATGAAGTTGTTTATGAAATGCGTAACAGGCCCGACTGGCTGGCGATCCCCGTGAATGCCGCCAGACGGCTCCTGAGCGGTAACGGCACCGGCGATCAGGCCGGCGCAGCATCGGAAGGTAACAAAATGACAGGCTCAGCACGAACTGACCGCCCGGGGGTGCCGCTGCACGTGGACGAAGGCACCCTGGGCAAGATCGCAAACGGTGAACACCACGCGCCCCATTCCGTCCTTGGCGCGCACCTGGACGATTACGGGCACGTCACCGTCCGGACGGTCAAGCACTTGGCTGAAGCAGTCAGTGTCGTCACCCCGGCCGGCGAAGTTCCCATGGAACACGAGGCCCACGGCGTATGGGTGGGCGTCCTGGAGCCGCTGCAGCAGGGTCATGTTCCCGACTACCGGCTCTCAGTCACGTACCCGGGCAAGGATCCAGTGACCGTGGATGAGCCCTACCGCTACCTGCCGACCGTAGGCGAAGTGGACCTGCACCTCATTGGCGAGGGCCGGCACGAGAAGCTCTGGGAGGTTCTCGGCGCCCACGTCCAGCACTACAAGTCCTCGCTTGGGGACGTCAACGGTGTCTCCTTTGCCGTGTGGGCTCCCAACGCACAGGCCGTCCGCGTCAAGGGTGACTTCAACGCCTGGGACGGACGTGAGAACTCCATGCGCTCACTGGGATCATCCGGGGTTTGGGAAGTCTTTATTCCAGGTGTGGCAGCAGGTGCCTGCTACAAATTCGAGATCCTGACCCGCGGCGGATACTGGGTGGAAAAAGCCGATCCCCTGGCGTTCGGCACCGAAGTTCCTCCGCTCACGGCCTCCCGGGTGGTGGAACCGTCCTACGCCTTCAAGGATGACGAGTGGATGGAAGCGCGCGCCCAGCGCGACCCGCACAACTCGGCCATGAGCGTCTACGAAGTCCACCTCGGATCCTGGCGCCTGGGACTTGGCTACCGGGAACTCGCCAAGGAACTGGTGGAATACGTCAAATGGCTGGGTTTCACACATGTGGAGTTCATGCCGGTGGCGGAACACCCGTTCGGTGGCTCATGGGGCTACCAGGTCACGTCCTATTTTGCGCCGACCTCCAGGTTCGGCCACCCCGACGAGTTCCGCTACCTGGTGGACACGCTCCACCAGGCGGGAATCGGCGTGCTGCTGGACTGGGTACCCGCACACTTCCCGAAGGACGCCTGGGCGCTGGCCCGGTTCGACGGCGAACCCCTCTATGAGCACTCCGACCCGGCCCTCGGGGAACACCCGGACTGGGGGACGCTCATCTTTGACTTTGGCCGCACGGAGGTCCGGAACTTCCTGGTGGCGAACGCCCTCTACTGGCTGGACGAGTTCCACATTGACGGCCTGCGCGTGGACGCGGTGGCCTCCATGCTGTACCTCGACTACTCCCGGCAGGAAGGCCAGTGGCGGCCCAACCGCTTCGGGGGCAGGGAAAACCTCGAAGCCATCTCCTTCCTGCAGGAAGTCAACGCCACGGTCTATAAGACCCACCCGGGTGCGGTCATGATCGCGGAAGAGTCCACCGCTTTTCCTGGGGTCACCGCCCCCACCAGCCACGGAGGCCTTGGGTTCGGCCTGAAGTGGAACATGGGCTGGATGCACGATTCCCTGAAGTACATCTCGGAGGACCCTTACAACCGCCGGTGGCACCACGGCACGGTGACGTTCTCCTTGGTTTATGCGTTCACGGAGAATTTCCTCCTTCCCATCAGCCACGACGAAGTTGTCCATGGCAAAGGCTCCATGCTCCGCAAGATGCCTGGCGACCGCTGGCAGCAGCTGGCCAACCTCCGCGCGTTCTTTGCCTACCAGTGGGCCCACCCGGGCAAGCAGCTCATCTTCATGGGTACCGAATTCGGCCAGGAGGCGGAGTGGTCGGAACAGCACGGCCTGGACTGGTGGCTGGCAGACATCCCCGCGCACAAGGGCCTGCAACTGCTGACCAAGGACCTCAACGAGCTGTACAAGTCAACGCCGGCGCTCTACACCCAGGACAACGTGCCGGCCGGATTCCAATGGATCAACGGGGGAGACACCGACCGTAACGTCCTCTCGTTCATCAGGTGGGGCACCGACGGCGAGCCTATCGTCTGTGCCATCAACTTCTCCGGGGGCCCGCATGTTGGCTACACCTTGGGCGTTCCTTCCGCCGGCGCCTGGACCGAGGTCCTCAATACCGACCACAGCAGTTATGGCGGATCCGGCGTCCTCAACAGTGGCGAACTGACCGCCACTGCCGAAGGACAGGACGGGCAGCCGGCCACCCTGACGGTGACGCTGCCTCCGCTGGGCGCGTCCTACTTCAAGCCCGGAGCACCTGCCTCGGCCTGACCAGCCCCGGCATGTCTCCCCATTGAGCGGGAAGAGCCCGGAATCCGCCAGGATTCCGGGCTCTTCTGCGCCGGGGCATCGCCCTGGGAGCACGGCGGGGGCAAGCTTTCCAGGCCGACTGGCGATCCCGAAAGAGTGGTGGTAGAGTTTATTTCCGCGCTGCTCCACGGAGTCAGGCGGACAACCGATCCCCCAAGCTTATGCTGAGGATGGTCGTGGACGCCGATTTGACACGCTGGAAGTCAGCCGGTAAGTTTGGAAAGTTGCTCCGGAGCGATCTGCGGCCCTGTTGGGTTGTGGTGGTGCTGGGTGTGTCTGTTGTTTGAGAACTCAATAGTGTGCCAAGTTTGTTGATACCAATTGTTTTATTGATTGGTTGTTTTGGCTGTGTCGCCACCCCGTGGTGGCATGGTTTTTACAGCTGGTTTCAAATTTTGTGCAGTCGTGGTTGCCGTTATTTCCGGTGGTCGTGGTTGTGTCTGTTTTACTTCAACGGAGAGTTTGATCCTGGCTCAGGATGAACGCTGGCGGCGTGCTTAACACATGCAAGTCGAACGATGAAGGGAGCTTGCTCCTGGATTAGTGGCGAACGGGTGAGTAACACGTGAGTAACCTGCCCTTGACTCTGGGATAAGCCTGGGAAACTGGGTCTAATACCGGATATGACCTTCCATCGCATGGTGGTTGGTGGAAAGCTTTTGTGGTTTTGGATGGACTCGCGGCCTATCAGCTTGTTGGTGGGGTAATGGCCTACCAAGGCGACGACGGGTAGCCGGCCTGAGAGGGTGACCGGCCACACTGGGACTGAGACACGGCCCAGACTCCTACGGGAGGCAGCAGTGGGGAATATTGCACAATGGGCGCAAGCCTGATGCAGCGACGCCGCGTGAGGGATGACGGCCTTCGGGTTGTAAACCTCTTTCAGTAGGGAAGAAGCGAAAGTGACGGTACCTGCAGAAGAAGCGCCGGCTAACTACGTGCCAGCAGCCGCGGTAATACGTAGGGCGCAAGCGTTATCCGGAATTATTGGGCGTAAAGAGCTCGTAGGCGGTTTGTCGCGTCTGCCGTGAAAGTCCGGGGCTCAACTCCGGATCTGCGGTGGGTACGGGCAGACTAGAGTGATGTAGGGGAGACTGGAATTCCTGGTGTAGCGGTGAAATGCGCAGATATCAGGAGGAACACCGATGGCGAAGGCAGGTCTCTGGGCATTAACTGACGCTGAGGAGCGAAAGCATGGGGAGCGAACAGGATTAGATACCCTGGTAGTCCATGCCGTAAACGTTGGGCACTAGGTGTGGGGGACATTCCACGTTTTCCGCGCCGTAGCTAACGCATTAAGTGCCCCGCCTGGGGAGTACGGCCGCAAGGCTAAAACTCAAAGGAATTGACGGGGGCCCGCACAAGCGGCGGAGCATGCGGATTAATTCGATGCAACGCGAAGAACCTTACCAAGGCTTGACATGAACCGGAAACGCCTGGAAACAGGTGCCCCGCTTGCGGTCGGTTTACAGGTGGTGCATGGTTGTCGTCAGCTCGTGTCGTGAGATGTTGGGTTAAGTCCCGCAACGAGCGCAACCCTCGTTCTATGTTGCCAGCACGTGATGGTGGGGACTCATAGGAGACTGCCGGGGTCAACTCGGAGGAAGGTGGGGACGACGTCAAATCATCATGCCCCTTATGTCTTGGGCTTCACGCATGCTACAATGGCCGGTACAAAGGGTTGCGATACTGTGAGGTGGAGCTAATCCCAAAAAGCCGGTCTCAGTTCGGATTGGGGTCTGCAACTCGACCCCATGAAGTCGGAGTCGCTAGTAATCGCAGATCAGCAACGCTGCGGTGAATACGTTCCCGGGCCTTGTACACACCGCCCGTCAAGTCACGAAAGTTGGTAACACCCGAAGCCGGTGGCCTAACCCCTTGTGGGAGGGAGCTGTCGAAGGTGGGACTGGCGATTGGGACTAAGTCGTAACAAGGTAGCCGTACCGGAAGGTGCGGCTGGATCACCTCCTTTCTAAGGAGCACCTACAATGTTCTGCTGCTGACGCATGTTGGTGGTGGGGGTTGTCAGGAGTAAAGGCCCGTTTCACGGACGAGTGTTTCGTGGCGGGTGCTCAAGGGTGGAATATCAATGAATAGCGGCCGTGGTGTTTTCTTCTTCTCTAGTACGGGCCAGTGATGGTTCTGGAACGGTGGGTGGGGGATGGCGCGGTTTAGTGTTTGGCACACTGTTGGGTCCTGAGGCAACAGGACTGTTGGCGGCCTCCTTTGGTGGGGGTTGTTGGTGGGACTTTGTTTCTGGTTTCCTGGCTGCACCGATCATGCATGGTGGCTCCTTTGTTGTGGGCTTGTGTGTGGGGTGTGTGGTTTGGGGTTGTTGTTTGAGAACTACATAGTGGACGCGAGCATCTTGTATAAGAAGCAATTTCCAAGAATATGAACCTGGATCTGGCCGCATCTTTGGGTGTGGACGGTTTTCATGGTTCTCTCGAGAAATTTTTTTTGATCTTTGTGGTCAAGTTTTTAAGAGCACACGGTGGATGCCTTGGCATTAGGAGCCGAAGAAGGACGTAGGAATCTGCGATAAGCCTGGGGGAGTCGATAACCGGACTGTGATCCCAGGGTGTCCGAATGGGGAAACCCCGCCAAGCGCGCGAGTGACTTGGTGACCCGTACCTGAACACATAGGGTGCGTGGGGGGAACGCGGGGAAGTGAAACATCTCAGTACCCGCAGGAAGAGAAAACAATAGTGATTCCGTTAGTAGTGGCGAGCGAACGCGGATCAGGCTAAACCGTTCCATGTGTGATAGCCGGCGGGCGTTGCATGGTCGGGGTTGTGGGACTTTCCATACCAGTTCTGCCGGGCTGGTGGGGTGTGATGTGCGCGCATAGGTGAACGGTTTTGAAAGGCCGGCCAGAGAGGGTGTTAGTCCCGTAACCGTAATGTGTTTGTGCCGCCTGTGAGAGTATCCCAAGTAGTACGGGGCCCGAGAAATCCCGTGCGAATCTGTCAGGACCACCTGATAAGCCTAAATACTCCCTAATGACCGATAGCGGACCAGTACCGTGAGGGAAAGGTGAAAAGTACCCCGGGAGGGGAGTGAAACAGTACCTGAAACCGTGTGCTTACAATCCGTCGGAGCCAGTCTGATTCTGGTGACGGCGTGCCTTTTGAAGAATGAGCCTGCGAGTTAGTGTTACGTCGCGAGGTTAACCCGTGTGGGGCAGCCGTAGCGAAAGCGAGTCTGAATAGGGCGTTGCAGTGGCGTGATCTAGACCCGAAGCGAAGTGATCTACCCATGGCCAGGTTGAAGCGACGGTAAGACGTCGTGGAGGACCGAACCCACTTCAGTTGAAAATGGAGGGGATGAGCTGTGGGTAGGGGTGAAAGGCCAATCAAACTTCGTGATAGCTGGTTCTCCCCGAAATGCATTTAGGTGCAGCGTTGCGTGTTTCTTGCTGGAGGTAGAGCTACTGGATGGCTAATGGGCCCTACAAGGTTACTGACGTCAGCCAAACTCCGAATGCCGGTAAGTGAGAGCGCAGCAGTGAGACTGTGGGGGATAAGCTTCATAGTCGAGAGGGAAACAGCCCAGACCACCAACTAAGGCCCCTAAGCGTGTGCTAAGTGGGAAAGGATGTGGAGTTGCGAAGACAACCAGGAGGTTGGCTTAGAAGCAGCCACCCTTAAAAGAGTGCGTAATAGCTCACTGGTCAAGTGATTCCGCGCCGACAATGTAGCGGGGCTCAAGTACACCGCCGAAGTTGTGGCATTCAGACATGTACTAAGCCTTCGTGGTTCAGGTGTTTGGATGGGTAGGGGAGCGTCGTGTGGGCGGTGAAGTCGCGGTGTAAACCAGTGGTGGAGCCTACACGAGTGAGAATGCAGGCATGAGTAGCGAAAGACGGGTGAGAAACCCGTCCGCCGAATGATCAAGGGTTCCAGGGTCAAGCTAATCTGCCCTGGGTAAGTCGGGACCTAAGGCGAGGCCGACAGGCGTAGTCGATGGACAACGGGTTGATATTCCCGTACCGGCGAAAAACCGTCCATGTTGAACAGGGGATACTAACCGCCCGAGACCTGCCTGACACCCCTTGTGGGTGGAGGGTTTTGGTGGAGCGCGGGACCTGATCCTGGGAGGCAAGCGTATTAACAGGTGTGACGCAGGAAGGTAGCCGAGCCGGGCGATGGTTGTCCCGGTCTAAGGATGTAGGGCGAGTGGTAGGCAAATCCGCCACTCATGGTGCCTGAGATCTGATGGGACCCCCGTTTGGGGGGATTTGGTGATCCTATGCTGCCGAGAAAAGCATCGACGCGAGGTTTTAGCCGCCCGTACCCCAAACCGACACAGGTGATCAGGTAGAGAATACTAAGGCGATCGAGAGAATTATGGTTAAGGAACTCGGCAAAATGCCCCCGTAACTTCGGGAGAAGGGGGGCCCCAACCTTGAACGGTACTAGCGACCGGGAGGGGATCGGGGCCGCAGAGACCAGGGGGAAGCGACTGTTTACTAAAAACACAGGTCCGTGCGAAGTCGCAAGACGATGTATACGGACTGACTCCTGCCCGGTGCTGGAAGGTTAAGAGGACCGGTTAGCCGTAAGGCGAAGCTGAGAATTTAAGCCCCAGTAAACGGCGGTGGTAACTATAACCATCCTAAGGTAGCGAAATTCCTTGTCGGGTAAGTTCCGACCTGCACGAATGGAGTAACGACTTCCCCGCTGTCTCAACCATAAACTCGGCGAAATTGCAGTACGAGTAAAGATGCTCGTTACGCGCAGCAGGACGGAAAGACCCCGAGACCTTTACTATAGTTTGGTATTGGTGTTCGGAGTGGCTTGTGTAGGATAGGTGGGAGACGTTGAAGCCCGGACGCCAGTTCGGGTGGAGTCATCGTTGAAATACCACTCTGGTCACTTTGGACATCTAACTTCGGCCCGTAATCCGGGTCAGGGACAGTGCCTGATGGGTAGTTTAACTGGGGCGGTTGCCTCCTAAAAAGTAACGGAGGCGCCCAAAGGTTCCCTCAGCCTGGTTGGCAATCAGGTGTCGAGTGTAAGTGCACAAGGGAGCTTGACTGTGAGAGAGACATCTCGAGCAGGGACGAAAGTCGGGACTAGTGATCCGGCGGTACATTGTGGAATGGCCGTCGCTCAACGGATAAAAGGTACCTCGGGGATAACAGGCTGATCTTGCCCAAGAGTCCATATCGACGGCATGGTTTGGCACCTCGATGTCGGCTCGTCGCATCCTGGGGCTGGAGTAGGTCCCAAGGGTTGGGCTGTTCGCCCATTAAAGCGGTACGCGAGCTGGGTTTAGAACGTCGTGAGACAGTTCGGTCCCTATCCGCTGCGCGCGCAGGAAATTTGAGAAGGGCTGTCCTTAGTACGAGAGGACCGGGACGGACGAACCTCTGGTGTGTCAGTTGTACTGCCAAGTGCACCGCTGATTAGCTACGTTCGGATGGGATAACCGCTGAAAGCATCTAAGCGGGAAGCTCGCTTCGAGATGAGATTTCCATACACCCTCGGGTGTGAGAGGCCCCCAGCCAGACCACTGGGTTGATAGGCCGGATGTGGAAGCGAGGACTAACGACTCGTGAAGCTGACCGGTACTAATAGGCCAACAACTTACACCACACAGATACA